>QHUA01000112.1 GCA_003221805.1 Gemmatimonadota bacterium | reverse complement strand
GATTGCGCAATGAGTAATACTGACTCGCACGAATCCGCTTGCACGCGCGGTCCACGTTTAGCGCGAGTGCATGACCTCTTTGCCATACATGTAGCTTCTTGAAATCGGCCATAGGACATGATTGCCTCAGGAGCTGTTTTTGCCGCATCATTTTTTGTCGAGCCAAAGCCCGCTGCCCCATAGCCGCTCCGCTCAAAGCCCCCAGCCGGTAGTCGTAAGTTGCAGTAAAAACGGCTCCCTCCGTGTGCTATATTTCTACTGCCCCAGGTCCCGGAGGGCGTAAGCCCGCTAACTCCGTCAGGACCCCGAAGGTAGCAGCGGCATGCGGTGTCTTTCGTTGCTCCGTCAGGCCTGGGGTACTCCCGCCGCGCAATGTCTCTCGCACTCGCCCGCAAATACCGACCAAAGAGCTTCGCTGACGTCGCCGTCCAGTCGCACGTATCGAATACGCTGCGTGGGGCAATCGCCAGAGGTAAAGTCGCGCATGGCTACCTCCTCTCCGGTCCGCGAGGCGTCGGCAAGACTACCATCGCCCGCGTCCTGGCGATGGCTCTTAACTGCGAGAACAAGCGCGACGACGGCGAGCCGTGTGGCGAGTGTATCTCCTGCCAGCGGATCTGGAGCGGAGCCTCGAGTCTCGACGTGGTCGAAATCGACGCCGCCTCCAATCGTGGTGTCGACGACGCGCGCGAGCTGCGCGAGAGAGCGATGTACGCTCCGTCGGGAGCGGACCGGTACAAGGTCTACATCGTCGACGAGGCCCACATGCTCACCCGTGAAGCGTGGAATGCGCTGCTCAAGATTCTCGAGGAGCCACCACCACGGGTGATTTTCGTCTTTGCTACGACCGAACCCCAGAAAATTGCGCAGAGCGCAGCGCCGGTGTTGAGCCGCCTGCAGCGATTTGACCTCAAGCGCATCGGTCTCGCCGACATCACACGGCGTCTGTCGACTGTGCTCGACGCGGAACGCGTTCAGGTCTCTGGCGACGCTCTGGCAATGATTGCGCGCGCTGCCGACGGGTCGATGCGCGACGCGCTGAGTCTGGCCGACCAGGTTATTTCGATCGGCGAAGGACCGGTGACTGCCGAGCGCGTTCGAGAAGCGTTGGGTCTGGTGCCCGAGGATGAATTCCTGGCGATCCTCGACATCATCGCCGGACACCGCGCCGGCGAAATCTTCGATGCAGTGAACAGGCTCGCCGACGCCGGCGTCGACTTCGGCGTCTTCCTCTCCGGGTTCGCCGACATCCTGCGTGCTCAGTTGACCGTCGTGCTCAACGGCAAGGCCGAGGGCGTGTCCGCGGCGGCCGCTGTCGCCTTGAAACAGCGCCGCGATTTGTTCACTGCCGGCGATCTCCTGCGCATGATCAGCGCGGTCAACGCGCTCGAGCCTACATTCAAAAAGAGCGCGCAGCAACAGCTGCTGGTGGAAATGCTCCTCGTGCGGATGGCGCTGCTCGACCGTACCGTGGCGCTCGAGGATCTTCTCAAGGAATTGGGCGGTGACGCTTCGTTCGGTGAGCGCGAAACGCCGAGCCGCATTGCCAGCGCGGGAACCCCAACTCCACCTGTCACGCGACCGCCGCAGCGTCCAGCGACGCGACCTGGATATCCGCCTCAGCTCGACGCGCCAAATGCGCTTCCGCCGGAAAAACCGGCGCCGAAATCCTCCGCCCCGGGTCCAAACGAAGCGCAGCTACTGGAAATGAAGCGGGCCATGGAAGCGACGGCACAGGATTCGAACCGCAGCCGGATGACGCCCGAGGCGCTCAAAGAAGAGCGCATCGGCATGCTTCGCCAAAAAGACCCCGCGCTCGGCGCGGCCATCGACGAGCTCGATCTGGAGCTCCTCGACTAACTCTCACTGATTCACGAGCCAATGGCTGATTTCAGCAAGATCTTGGAGCAAGCGCAGCAGATGCAGGCGCGCATGCAGCAAATGCAGGAGGAACTCGAGAAGCAGACCGTCACCGCAGCCGCCGGCGGAGGCATGGTTACTGTGGACGCTGACGGGAAGGGCACGATCACGCGGGTCAAGATCGATCCGAGCGTGGCGGATCCGAAGGATATCGAGATGCTGGAGGATCTCGTTCTAGTTGCCGTCAACGAGGCTCAGAAAAAAGCAGCCGACCTCGCCAAGGGAGAGATGGGGAAGCTCACCGGCGGGTTGAATCTCCCTTTCAAACTCCCGTTTTAGCGTGGGCGCGATAGACGACCTGGCCGCCGAGCTCTCCAAGCTGCCCGGCATCGGCCGCAAGACCGCGCTGCGCCTGACATATCATCTGCTCAAGCAGTCTCCCGACCAGTCGAAGCGGCTTGCCACGGCGCTGACTACGCTCGCCGAGAAGGTTCGGCCATGCCCCCAGTGCTTCAACCTGACAGAGGAAGATTTGTGCTCCATCTGCCGTGACGCGCGCAGGGATACGGGAGTCATCTGCGCAGTAGAGGAAGCATCCGATATCGGCGCTATCGAGCGGTCTGGCGAGTACCGGGGCGTGTATCACGTCCTGGGCGGCCGCCTCTCCCCGCTGGNCTCACTATTCCACAGTTGGAAACCAGAGTGTCGGCTGGAGTCGTCCGCGAAGTCATAATCGCCACCAATCCGAGCATTGAAGGCGAGTCGACCGCGTTATATGTGCAACGCAGGCTCGCTCGTTATCCGCTTACGGTCTCGAGGATCGCTCGCGGGCTGCCGGTTGGAGGCGACCTGGAGTACGCGGATGGCGTGACCATTGCCCAAGCGTTGACCGCCAGGAGGGCAATGTCATGAGCAGCAGACAACGTGCTGGCGCCGTCGCCGCGGGATTTCTGGGCGGGATGGCGGCAGGTTCTCTGATGTGGAGCAGAATGCAGCGGAACTGCCGGCGCAATCTGTTCTCCCGCAATCCGCTTTTCCGTGTCGCTGCGCTTGGATATCTCCGTGCCCGCCCGACCGTGACCACCGCACAGCTGCTTCGCGAATACGTAGCGTGGGAGCCACGCCGCATTCTCCGCCAGCGCGGAGCGCGGATGCTGAAGCGCCTCGAAGCCACGCTGTGACCGGAGCACGATGACCGCCGGCACGGCCAACTGGTCGTTCACACAGGACGACTTCACAGCAATAACTGAATCCCTGCGCCGCTTTCTTGGCGAGACGAAATCGCTCTGCGCGCTGCTCGTCGATCGCTCGGGACAGCTGGTGACGACCGTTGGCGAAGCTCCAGGTCTCGATACGATTGCGTTCGCCACGCTGACGGCCGCGGACTATAGCGCCAACGACCAGCTGGCAAAGCTCGTCGGTGAGACAGACTTCTCCAGCCTCTTTCATCAGGGCGAGAAGGAGTCTCTCTACGTCGCCGACATCGCTCGGCGTCTGTTGCTGGTCATAATCTTCGATTCACGCACGACCGTCGGGCTCGTCCGTTTGCGCATGAAAGACGAGGTCGAGGAGTTGACGCAGTTGATCGATCGTGTATTCTCACGCGGTCGCAACGGCGACGTGCCGGGCAAGAAATTGTTGGACGGCGCGGATGACGAAATCGACAAACTCTTCAACTGGTGAGGAAGAGCTAGACCGTGTCGATGATCAACTACGCCTCGCGCGAGATCAATTGTAAGATCGTTTACTATGGTCCCGGGCTTGGCGGTAAGACGACGAATCTCGAGCACGTCTACGGCAAGGTGAAGCCGGAGACGCGCGGGAAACTCATTTCCCTCGCCACCGAAACCGAACGAACGCTGTTCTTCGACTTCCTTCCCGTCGATCTGGGAACGATTCGCGGCTTCAAGACCCGCTTCCACCTCTACACCGTCCCAGGTCAGGTCTATTACAACGCCAGCCGCAAGCTCATTCTCAAGAACGTCGACGGCATCGTCTTCGTTGGCGACTCCCAGGCCGAGCGTATGGAAGCCAACCTCGAGTCCATGCAAAACCTTTACGACAACATGGCCGAGTACGGATACGATCTGACGCAGATGCCGTTCGTGATCCAGTACAACAAGCGAGATTTGCCCAACGCCGCACCGATCGAGGAACTGCAGGCTGCTCTCAATCCGGGCTGGGAAGTCGAAGACGCCGCCAAGCATCGCGTTCAGCCGGATCCGTATCACGCCGGCCAGAACCTCGTCGAGCAGCTGTCGGGCGGCGAATGGATCGAGAAGGCGCCGTACTTCGAGGCGATTGCTGTGCAGGGAGATGGCGTGTTCGACACACTCAAGGCCGTCAGCAAGCTCGTTCTGAAGGCGCTCGCTTAGCGGACTGGAGAGCGCGGGTGAATCTCCCCAACGCGATCACCGCCGCCCGGATTCTCGCCGCGCCATTCATCGCAGCACTTCCATTCATAGGATCCCCGAGCGCGCGGGGGATTGCGTTCGTTCTTTACGTCGTCGCCGCGCTGACCGACTACGTCGACGGGATGCTCGCGCGGACGCGGAACCTGATCACCGACCTGGGGCGCCTCCTCGATCCCCTGGCCGACAAGCTACTCCTCTTCGCGACGCTTATTCCGATGTTCGTGCTGATGGCGCCGCTCAACGATCGGTTCGTGCCGACGCGCGCCGAAAGCATCGACGCGTCACGGCTGCAATTTCAGACCCCGCTGGGGCCGGTCGGCCTGCCGTGGTGGATCGTTGCCATCGTCATCGGTCGTGAGATCTTCATGACAATCTTTCGGCAGACTGCGGCCAGACGCGGAGTGGTGATCTCGGCGATCGGCCCAGCGAAGTGGAAGACGGCGTTTCAATCCGTCTGGGTCGGCTCCGCCTATTTCTGGTTTTTTGCAGCGACGACCGCGGCAAACCACAAATGGAGTGGCGCGACCTGGCATGCCTTCGCTTACTTCAATGGTACCGTCGGCTCGCTCACCATGATTGTTTCGGTCTTTCTCACTGTCTATTCTCTCGCGCTTTACCTGCGCCGGTATTCCGGAGCGCTCGCCACTTGAGCGGTTTGCGGGTCGAGCTGATCACGATTGGTGACGAGCTCCTCCTCGGCTTCACGATAGACACCAACGCCGCACACATTGCCCGCACCCTCGCCGAAGCGGGCGTGGAGATCGTTCGTCGCACGACAGTTGGCGACGAAGCCGACAGGATCGCGTCGGCAGTGCGTGAAGCACTGGAGCGGACCGGTGCCGTGATAACGACCGGCGGCCTCGGCCCAACCAGCGACGACCTCACCAAGCCGTCGATCGCGAAGATCTTCGGCCGGAAGATGGTGCTCGATGAGGAGATCGCCGCCGCGCTCGAGCTGCGCTGGCGGGCGCGATTTCCGGGTGGGACGTTTCCGGCGACGAATAGGAGCCAGGCCGAGATCCCGGAGGGCGCGGGGATACTCACCAATCGCCACGGCTCGGCGCCCGGAATCTGGCTCGAGGACGAGAAAGGGCAGTGGGTGGCGATGATCCCGGGCGTCCCACGCGAGATGCGCGGCATGCTGGCCGATGAAGTATTGCCGCGAATCAAACCATTGCTCGGCGATTCGGCGAGTGCGGTCATATCGGGAACGCTACGGACGACGGGCATTGCCGAATCTGCGGTCGCTGAGATCCTGGGCCCCAATTTCCTGGGCGAGCCCGGCACGCCGCTCGGTTCGCTGTCGTTGGCATATCTACCCGGAGTCGCCGGTCTCGACCTGAGGGTCACCGCCAAGGGAATGGCGCGCATGGAAGCGGAGGCACTGGTGAGAGAGGCGATGCTGAAACTCCGGAGTCGCGTTTCGGCGTACGTTTACGGTGAGGGCGACGTCGATCTCGCGTCGGTCGTATTGGACCAGTGTCGAAGCGTGCGACTGAAGCTCGCTGTCGCTGAAAGCTGCACCGGGGGATTGCTCGGCGAGAGGATCACCAACATCCCAGGGTCCAGCGCCGTTTTTCTCGGCGGCGTGATTGCCTATCACAACGACGTCAAGCGAGATGCGCTCGGTGTCAGGGAAGAAGATCTTCGCCGCTACGGTGCCGTCAGTGAGGAAGTGTCGGTGCAGATGGCGGCCGGAGTACGCGCCAGGTCAGGTGCTGACATTGGGATCGCCGTCACCGGCGTGGCGGGGCCGGGCGGGGGCACCCGGGAAAAGCCGGTCGGCCTGGTCTGGATCGCGCTGAACGTGTCGGGGTCAGAAGCGAAGGCCCGTCGTTTTCACCTGCCGGGAGACCGTATCGAGATAAGACAGCGAGCGGCCCAGGCCGCGCTGGAGATGCTGCGACGCGCTTTCATAAAAGGTTAACTTAGACAGATGAGAAACTCGAAGAAAAAGACCGAGCCCACACCGTTGCCGGAGCAGGAGACGATGGGTTCGGCCGACGATTACGCGCCCGGCGCCAGCCAGGGCGATGGTGCTGCGGGCGACCCGACGTTCTCGAATTCCGGCGAGGCGGCTGCGGATCCGCTGGCCACCAGTGGTGCGGACACAGGGGCTGCGAATTTGACGACCTCGGATGAAACGCGCCCGGAATCGGACCTTGCTAGTGAGCGCGATAAGTATCTGAGACTCGCCGCCGAATACGACAACTTTCGCAAGCGCTCGGCGAAAGAGCGGCAGGATGCGGGATCGCGTGCGCAGGCAGAGCTCGTTCGACATCTGATCGAAGCCATCGACGACGTCGCGCGGTTCGCCCATGTCGATCCGGCGACCACAGACTCGACGACCATCGTGCAGGGCGTCGACATGGTGGAGAAAAAGCTGCTGAAGGCGCTCGGCAACGCCGGACTCGAGGTAATCAACCCGGTCGGAGAGACGTTCGATCCCGCGCTGCACGAAGCAGTCGCAACAGAGCCGACGACGGCGAAAGAGGACGACCATGTCGTTTCCCGCGTGTATCAGCCGGGCTACGTCTTCAAGTCACAGCTGCTCAGACCGGCGCGCGTCGTCGTGAAGCAATACAACGGCTGAACGACGTCGAACTGATCGTACATGCCACAGACGAAGGACTTCTACTCCGTACTCGGTGTAGGCTCTAGCGCTTCCCAGGACGAGATCAAGAAGGCGTACCGCAAGCTGGCCAAGAAGTATCACCCGGACGCGAATAAGAGCGATCCAAAGGCGGCGGAGCGATTCAAGGAGATCTCGGAGGCCAACAACGTCCTGAGCGACCCGGAAAAGCGTAAACAGTACGACGAGATGCGTCGACTGGGCGCGTTCGACGGGGGGTTCGGAGGTTTTGGCGGCGCGAGATCGCCGCGCGGACCAGGCGCACGCGGCGCGTCACAGACGATCAACTTCCAGGACTTCGACATCGGCGGGCTCGGCGGACTCGGCGATCTCTTCAGCTCGATGTTCGGCGGCGGGGAATCGCGTGAGAGTGCGCGCCAGACTGGCCCCGAGAAAGGACAGACAGTCGAGGCGAATCTCGACATACCGTTCCGCACCGCTGCTCGTGGCGGCAAGGTTCCGATCGAGCTCGAGGTCAGTGAGGAATGTCCGACTTGCCACGGTAGCGGCGCGGCGCCGGGTGCATCACTAAGGATCTGTCCCGAGTGCAACGGCCGAGGGGTGATCTCATTCGGCCAAGGCGGTTTCGCTGTCAACCGTCCGTGCCCGGTGTGTCTCGGTCGTGGGCAGATCCCGACCGAACCTTGTCCGAGCTGTCACGGCAACGGAGAGATCAGAGCGCGGAGAAAAGTACTGATCAGCGTGCCGCCCGGCGTCGACACCGGCTCGAAGATCCGGTTGAAGGGTCAGGGAGGCAAAGGGACACGCAATGGACCATCGGGCGATCTCATCATCACTTTCAACGTGCAGCCCGACAAGTTCTATCGCCGTGACGGGCTCGACGTAATTGCGACGGTGCCGCTCAATATCGCGCAGGCCACCCTGGGCACGAAGATCAGCGTTCGCACTCTCGACGGGAAGAAAGTCGCTCTGAAGATCCCGCCAGGGACTCCTTCCGGGAAGCGATTCCGGGTGCGCGGTCAGGGAATCGAGAAAGGCGACAAGAAGGGCGATCTCATTGTCGAAGTGTCGATCCAGGTCCCGGAAAAATTGTCCGAGGAGCAGGAGCGGATGATGAAGGAATTCGCCGAATCTGGTGGACTGAAGTACTGATTACTGGCGTCTCGGCGCCAGCGTTCACGTGCCTGGTGCCGCATTCATAGCCGCCGCGGCACTGGCTGCTGGCTGCCTGGTGATCTTCCTGATTTCCACTCAAGAGACGGTGGTCGCGGCTGCGATGCATGAGGCCGCGCCTACAGCCGCCTGATCCAGATATTCCGATAGCGAACCGGATTCCCGTGATCCTGTAGCTTCAACGATTCCTGCGGCGAGTGCGCGATGTAGAGCGCCGGCCGATCGTGATACGTCAGCCCGTAGATCTCCACGTTGTTCTGAATCAGGACTCCGTTGTGCAGAACCGTGACGCGCGCCCTGTCGACAACTTTCCCTTGCTCGTCGAAACGCGGAGCGTGGAAGACGATGTCGTAGGCCTGCCATTCTCCCGGTTTACGCGACGCGTTCACCAGTGGCGCATACTGCTTGTAAACGGCGCCCGCCTGGCCATGGTAATAGGTCTTGTTCTGGTATGAATCGAGCACCTGCACTTCATAGCGGCCCATCAGGAATACGCCGCTGTTGCCCCGCTCCTGACCTTCGCCTTTGACTACTGCGGGAGTCGCCCACTCGACGTGCAGCTGAACGTCACCGAACTGTTGAACGGTCGAGATGTCTCCAGTTCCAGCCGCGACTTCGACGTAGCCGTCTCGCACGTTCCACTTGGCCGCCGTTCCGTCGCCGCTGCGCCATTGTGAGAGATCCTTTCCGTTGAAGAGGACGACGGCGTCCGACGGCGGATCAGAGTTCGTTCTGCCCGGCGTGACAATCGGCGGCTCGGTCTTCGGTGGTGGAAACGGCGCGGCATCCTGAGCGAATGCCGCGCCAGTCGTCGTGAGCAGGGCCACCACCAACAAGTTGAAGCGAATCACCACGGAACCTGTGGCGAGTGATAATAGTTCATGCCGAGATAATTCCAACGCGGAGCGTGCGATGCGACGCGCGAGCGGAAGCCATCCCAGGTACGGTTTGCCTGCGGCGTCCATCCGACCTCGGCGACCGCCGGCATGCGCGGCAAGGCGAGATACATGACCGCGCCGATGTTGCGCACCGTCTCGCTCCAGATCGGCGCCTCGACGCCGAGAATGTCTTTCTCGCCGACACCCCTTATGTACGCGGCCGGATCCCAGTCGTAGGAGTCGCGTACCTCGACATACGCGGCCCAGTGGAGGCCGAGCTCGGTGGTCGGTGTGTACTTCATGTCCAGATAAATCTTCGGCGCGGGTGAGAGAATCAATTTCGCGCCACTGGCGAGTGCAGCAGTCGCCGAGTCGCTCTTCCATTGCTGGGCGATGGTCGTCGGATTGAGTCGGGCTTTGGTGATCTCCTCCCAACCGATCATCTTCTTGCCGTACTTGTTCACGATCCCCTGGACGCGCTCTACGAAGCGGACGTACTGGTCGTGGGTGAGTGTCTGTACCTCGTCGCCGCCGATGTGGAAGTACGGCCCCGGTGTGATGCCGCTGATCTCACGCACGACATCGTCGACGAAAGCGTAGGTCGCTTCCTTGTCGACGCACAGGCTGCTCCAGCCGACGTCGGTCCCACTGTAGGGGCCGGTTGGCCGCGCGCTGCAGCCGAGGTCCGGATATGCGATGAGCCCGGCATTGATGTGACTCGGCATATCGATCTCGGGGACGACGAGGATGTAGCGCGCTGCCGCGTAGCGGATGATGTTCTGATAGTCCTGTTGTGTGTAGA
Source organism: Gemmatimonadota bacterium (assembly GCA_003221805.1). Classification (GTDB taxonomy): domain Bacteria; phylum Gemmatimonadota; class Gemmatimonadetes; order Gemmatimonadales; family Gemmatimonadaceae; genus UBA4720. The sequence goes on along the minus strand of QHUA01000112.1, from coordinate 20,857 downwards.
AACCGCCCTGTCCGCCGCCGACCTGCGTGACTGATCCAAGTGCCGTCAGCTGCGGGCGCGAGTTGAGAGCGATGCGCCATCCTTGATCGTCCGAGAGATGCAGGTGGAGCACGTTCATCTTGTAGAGCGCCAGCAGGTCGATGTACTGCTGCACCTCTCTCACTGTGAAGAAGTGCCGGGCGACGTCCAGCATCGCGCCGCGCCAGACGAAGCGCGGATAATCGACAATGTTTTGCGCCGGTATCTGCCAAGTGCTGCGTTCACTGCCCATCTCGGATTCGATGTCCTGCGGCAGCAGCTGCCTGATGGTTTGGATGCCGTGGAACAGCCCCGCCGGGCGATTGGCGACGAGACGCACGGAATCGGCGGTGACGGTGAGTGCGTATCCTTCATCGCCGACGGAGGCGGGAGCGCCGCTGAGCCTGAGCACGATCGCGCCGGGCGATGTGGCGGTCGTTGAAACGAGTATCGGAAATTGCGTCGGTCGCCGGATTTGCGCCGCCAGCATTTCGGCGATTGCCGCGACTTCGGCATTCCCGGGGTCGACGACGATGTTCGAGGTGCGCGCCAGGTCGAAGGGTGCGCCGCCGGTTATTGTCGTCGACGCAGGTTCAGGGACGAGGCGCGGCGCGAGTACCACCGGTTGCGGGGGAGGAACTGCGCTCGGGCGGCAAGCCGCGCCACCGAGAGTGGCTACCAGGACAACGAGACGCAGTCGTTGGTGCAGCGATTCCATGCCTTGCATGACGCCGGGCCTCCCTCGGGAAAGTTTGCTCGGCGTGATCGCCGAGTTACGCAGCCAGAACCGGAAGCGAATTACGGTGTTGCCGAGCCGACTCGATGAAGCCACCGCCGAGCACTCGCTGGCCGTCATAGAGTACCACCGACTGGCCGGGAGTGATAGCCGAGATCGGTTCGTCGAGCGCGATTTCGAGCTCGTCGCCATCCAGGCGTACGACCTCCGCCCGAGCCAGCGGCGCGCGGTGGCGCACGCGGACGCTCACTCGGTCGCCCAGTCTCGCAGGATCGGTCAGCCAGTTTACCTCTCCAGCAATCAATCCATTTCCGAGTAACTCATCGCGGGTACCGATGACAACCGCTCGCTGCTGGGGGCGGATCGCGATCACGTACATTGGGGACCCGAATCCGCCCGGCACCCCACGGCGCTGACCGATGGTGTATCGCGCAAAGCCGTTGTGCTCACCAACCACAACACCGCTCGATGTAATGATCGGTCCGCGCGCGAGCGAAGGTGCATCCGGCGGCAGGCGCTGCTCTAGAATGCGGGTGTAATCGCCATCCGGCACGAAGCAGATCTCCTGACTCTCCGGCTTCTCGGCGATCACCTCGAGTCCCATCGCATGGGCGCGGGCACGCGTCCGCGCCTTGTCGAGGTCACCAACGGGTAGGATCATGCGCGACAATACGGAGCGATCGATTCCCCACAGGAAATACGTCTGATCCTTGTTCTCATCGACGCCGCGACGCAGCTCGCCGGTCACGACGCGCGCGTAGTGACCAGTAGCGATCCATTGCGCGTCGATCGCATCCGCCTTCTTCAGGAAATCGCGGAACTTGGTGAAGGTGTTGCAGCGCACGCACGGGATCGGGGTCCGTCCGCGCGAGTACTCATCGACGAAGTTGTCGACGACGTCGTGTCCGAATCGACTCTCGAGATTCAGCACGTAGTGCGGAATTCCGAGCTGCTCGCACACGCGTCTCGCATCATTGACCGAGTCGAGCGAGCAGCACGGGCGATCGGGGACATCTTCCCCGTGACAGAAAAGCTTCATCGTCGCGCCGACCACGTCGTAACCCTGTTCGACGAGCAGCGCGGCCGCGACCGACGAATCGACGCCGCCCGACATGGCGACGAGAACTCTTTCCTTCGTCATGACCTAGTGCGCCGTAGCCAATTGCCTCGCTTTAGCGACGAGGGCGGGGAACACTTCGATCACCCGATCGATGCACTGATCAGTGCTGAGTACGCCGAGACTCATGCGAACCGCGGCGCTGGCGAGGTCCGGGCGAACGCCAATCGCGCTGAGCACGTGTGACGGCTCGATGCTTCCACTCTGACACGCTGAGCCCCCGGAGGCAGCGATACCGCGGAGGTCGAGGGCCATCAGCAGGGACTCGCTGTCGGTGCCGGGAACGGAAACGTTGGTGATGTGTGGCGCACGAGGAGCGCCGCGGCCGTGGATCACCGCATCGGGAACCTTCGCCAGGATGCCAGTCTCCAATCTGTTGCGCAGCTTCTGAATGCGCGCACAATGGGCCTCGCACTCAGCGAGCGTGAGCTCCGCTGCGCGGGCGAGACCTACCGCTGCCGCAACGTTCTCGGTCCCTGGGCGGCGTCCGCGGTCCTGAGTGCCACCGTGCATCAACGGCTCGACGTGGACTCCGCGACGAATGAAGAGAGCGCCGATTCCTTTCGGGGCTCCGAACTTGTGTCCGGAGATGGTGAGAAAGTCGAACTGCTGCTTCTGAGCATCGATGGGGACTTTTCCGAACGCCTGCACCGCGTCGGTGTGTACGAGTGCTCCGCGCGCCTTCGCCTTGGCGGCGAGCTCGGGGACGGGCTGAATCGTGCCGATTTCGTTGTTGACCCACATCATCGAGCAGACGGCGACATCGTCGTCGACGAGCAGGTCGAGCGACGCTGAGTCGGGTACTCCGTCCGCCGTCATGACAAGGAACCGCTCCTCGGCTCCTTCGTGTGCGGCCTGATGGACGGCGCCCAGGATAGCCTTGTGCTCGATCGGCGTCGTCACCACTGCCTTCCGACCCTTCGCTTTGAGAGCGCGCCAGGCGCCGAGGATGGCGAGGTTGTCGGCTTCAGTACCCCCTGAGGTGAAGCAAATCTCGTCGGGTCGTGCTCCTAGACATCGGCCAACTCGCTCCCGGGCCTCGTCCAATGCCGCGCGCGCATCGCGCCCCCACCGATGCGTGCTGGATGGGTTTCCGAAGCGTGGGCCATAGAATGGCTTCATCGCTTCAAAAACCTCCTCGCGCACCGGCGTTGTGGCGGCGTGGTCGAGATAGACCGGGGTGTTTGCCATAGGGGAAATTTAGCTCAACCCTGGAAGAATTTCCCCCGCACTTCCCACAATTTCGGGAAGAATCGCTGGGAGATAGTCTTCTGCAGATACTTCGATCCCAGGGTTCCACCTGTACCAGTGGTGCCGGGGCCGATGATCCGCTCGACGAGCTGGACGTGGAGGAATCTCCACATCCCGAACCCCTGCTCGTACTCGAGAAGTCCTTCCGCCAGCATCTGCAGCGGACGCTGGTGCGGCTCGGCGTAGATCTGCTCGAGGGTGACATTGTGCGCCGCCAGCAGATCGTCGAACAGCTGTTGCAGCGTCGGCTTCGCCAGCGCCTGTTTCACGAGCGGAGCAATCTCTCCGTGCTGCTTCAGGACCTGAATGAAATGCTCGTCGCGCATTCCTGACATCGCTTCGATGGCGCGGAACTGAACGCTTTGCGAGCCGCTGGAAGTTCCGAGATAGCCGCGGAATTGAGCGAAGCGCTGCGGCGGAAGCGTCTCCAGCGCTGAGAGCTGACCGGTGACGATGTGGACGAGCGCATTGACGCGCTTCACCGACGTTAGAGCGCCCAGAGTGTCCCGTGCCTCCAGCAGGTCGATCAGGCCCTTGAGCTCGTGCAGAATGAGCTTGAACCACAGCTCGCTCGCCTGATGCACGATGATGAAGAGCAGCTCGTCGGGATGCTCGGGTTGCGAGCGTGGGCGCTGCAGCCTTAACAGCTCCTCGAGGGCGAGGTAAGAAGCGTAGGTGACTTCTTCGCCGGTGCTTTTTCTGGTGGCCGATGCCGCAGCCTTGCGGGGCTTCTCCTTCAAAACGTCGAGACCTCGAGTGCTCCGACATCGTCGACGCGCATCGTCTCCGTCGTGTAGAACGGTTCCCCGTAGCGGCAGCGAATTAGCGAGCCGTAATGCGCGGCGTGGTGGCGGATCAGGTCGTGGAGCGGCTCGCCGTTGGGGTAAACCTCTCCCGCCTGGACTGCGTCACCGAACTGCGACTCGTAGCATCCAATCGCCTGAAGCTTTTTTTCGAACGCGTCGCTGATGTCGACGACGAAAGTCGGCTTCACGTGGTCTTCACGAAACGAGAGCGCGTGCAGGACTTTTAGCGGCCGGTGCGGCGCAATCTTCGGCTCCACTTTCTTGAGACCCGCCACAAAGCAGGCATCGCGAACCAGCTGCGCGACGATCGGGTGATCCGGATGGCGGCCGTGGATGGAGTGAGTGATGACGATCTTCGGCTGGAGACGCCTGATGACTACCGCAACCTTGGTGCGATTTTCGGGCGTGTTTTGAATGCCGCCGTCAGGAAGTCCGAGGTTCTCGCGGACGGAGACGCCCATTACTTTCGCGGCCTTGGCAGCTTCCTTCGCCCGCAGCTCCGGTGTGCCGCGACTCGCCATCTCTCCGGCAGCGAGATCGAGGATCCCCGTCGAGCGTCCGAGCATGTGCGCGCGAATCAATGTTCCGCCGCAAATGAGCTCCATATCGTCGGGGTGAGCGGCGATTGCCAGGACATCGACATTTGCCATGCGGAAAATCTACTCGTACCGTAGGGCGTCGATTGGATCGAGCTTGGCTGCGCGTTGCGCGGGTAACATTCCGAAAACGAGTCCGATGCTAACCGAGACCGTCACCGCGACGAGGGTTAGTCCGATCGGTACTCCGGCATCGATTTTCATCGCCAGAGTGGCGAGACGGCCGAAGGTCAACCCGATGAGGATTCCCAGCGCGCCACCGAATCCCGTCAGCGTCGCCGCTTCGACGAGGAACTGGAAGAGGATCTCCTTTCTCGTCGCGCCGAGGGCTTTTCGGATGCCGATCTCGCGCGTCCGACTGGTGACGGAGACCATCATGATCGCCATCACTCCGATGCCTCCGACGAGCAAGCCGACGCTCGACAGCACTATCATGACGAGGAAAAACACACCGGTGATCTTGTTGAAGGTGTCGAGGATCTGATCCTGGGTGATGAGATCGAAGTTGTTCTTGTCGGCGGGATGGAGCCGGCGCATCTCGCGCATGGCGATCGTGACAGCCTCTTCGGCCTGCGCCGTGGTGACATCAGGCTTTGGCTTCACGGGGATGTAGAGCGCATTCGTTTTATCGATGGTGAACTGGTGGTCCATCATCTGGTAAGGGATGACGGCGCCGATGTCCTGCCCCGGTGGCGAGAAAATGTTCTCCGGCTGAGCGTAGACACCAATCACGCGCGCGGGACGCCCGCTGATACGAATCTGCTTGTCGAGTACGGACTCCCGGCCAAAAAGCTTGTGTGCGGCATTCTCGTCGAGCACTGCCACGCTCGCGCCCGATGAGAGCTCCGCCGGGGTGAACCAGCGGCCGTCGAGCAGCTCGCCGCCCTGAATCTCCTGGTATCGATCGTCAGCTCCCATGATCAGCACGTTCTGGGTCCGCTGGGCTTCGTAGGACAACCGACCGTTGTCCTGCGCCCAGATGGCCGCATACGAGACTTCAGGGAGCTCTTTGATCCGGTCAGCTTCAGCCTGAACGAGGTCCGGACGCACCCGGATCCATTTCGGCAGCCGATCCGGGTTCACCGGCGTCTGCGAGAAAACTTTCACCACGTAAAACGTGGTTGGTCCGGCGATCTCGATGGTGCGAACGATCTGGTCTTGAATCCCCTGAACGATCGCTGCCATCGTCATCACGGTGGATACGCCGATGACGACACCGAGAATGGTGAGAGACGAGCGTAGCTTATTCGCGCGGATGGTATCGACCGCGATTTGGACGTTGCTGCGGATTCGCTCGGTGATGATCATTCGGCGCGCAACGCGTCGATGGGGTCGAGTTGGGCGGCGCGCGATGCTGGATACACTCCGAACAGCACGCCCACTCCCGCGCCCAACGAGAGCGCCAGCATTACCGACCACAGGCTCACCCTCGCCGGGAGCGGCGAAGCCAGACTGACGAGACCGGCGAGGCCCCAGCCGGCGATTACACCGAACGCTCCACCGATGCTCGCCAGGACGATTGCCTCGACCAGGAACTGCCGCTGGATGTCCCCGCGTTTCGCACCCATTGCTTTGCGCACTCCGATCTCGTGGGTCCGCTCGGTGACCGACATCAGCATGATGTTCATGATGACGATTCCGCCGACCACGACGCCGATGGCAACGATGGCGGGAATGACCGAGAAGAGAATACGCGTCAGGTTCTTCCAGAATTCCACCAATGCGTCCGCCGTCTCGACCGAGTAATCGGGCTCGTCAGCCGGCCGCAAATGGTGCGCTACGCGCATCGCTTCCTCGGCCCGCTGCATTCCACTCGGGACGAGGTCGGCGGTTGGCATCTTGACCGAGACATTGGTCGTCTTGCGCCGGCCGAAGAGCATCTCGAAGTTCGGCAGCGGCAGCAGGACAAAGCCGTCGAACGACTGCCCAAGCACACGTCCCTTTTTGGCGATCGTGCCAACGACAGTGAACCGCTGACCTAAAATGCGAATGTCCTGACCGACCGGATCAACGTTCTCGAATAGTTTCTCGCTGATGTCGGCACCGATAACCGCGACGGAGTGGTGATCGCGCACGTCGATATCACTGATAGGCCGCCCGCTGGCAAACACGTAGTCCTGGACTACCTGGTACGGCGCAGTGATGCCGAAGATGGCGACATCGGCCTGGGTCCTGTTCTTCCAGACGATATCGGCGATGGGGACTGGCCAGCCGGTCTGCATGCTGACCGCTACCGCCTCTGGTACCGCAGCCATTACTGCCTCGGCGTCCGATTCGGTGATGCGCGGCCGCCGCTGCAACCGGCGCCACTCCTCGTCATCGAACAGTCCGATGCGAATCGGGGTGCGACGGACCTGGAACGTGTTCGCGCCGATGAGTGCGCTGGCCAGGTTCTCCTTCACGTATGCATTCATTCCCGAAATGATCGCCACGACGGCGACCAGAAATGCCACCGAGACGATGATGCCGAGCAGCGTGAAGAACGAGCGCAGCTTGTTGACGCGGATCTGCTGGAGCGCGGTTGTAATTACGTCGCCGAAGCGCATCCCCTAATTTCGGGGACGGGGGGCGGGCGCGCTACAAAGAGTTTGCTTTAATCCTATTACAGGGTTACCACTGGCACTTCGGAACTAAGAGCCCTCAAAGGCAACGGAACGGGTGCGAGCAGTGAGAAGCAAAGATCTGAGTTCTCAGTTCACGACGTCGGGACGTCACGAGGCGCCATTCCTAGCGCAGGCAGTGGCTTTCATGCCACGGAGCTACGTCACGGCGTGGTGAACTCATAACTGCCGGCTACACTTCTCACTGCTCGCACCCGTTCTGTTGATTCTAAAAGCTATCGGTTGTCGAGATGCCTGGCCTCGCGGGAGACAGCTATTCGTACCGGAGTGCCTCTACCGGATCGAGCCGCGCGGCGCGCGCTGCCGGAAGCAGGCCGAACAGAATCCCGGTGAACGCGCTGGTGGCCAGCGCCGCAACGACAGCGGAAATGGGCGTCGAGGCAGGAACGGCCGGGAAAGCGTTCTTGATCCCGAGGGCGACGAGGATTCCGAGCACCAGGCCGATAGATGCGCCGATGCTCGTCAGAGTCGCTGCCTCGACCAGGAACTGCCACAGAATCGCGCTCCTGGTCGCGCCCAGCGCCTTACGCACACCAATCTCACGCGTGCGCTCGGTGACGCTGATCATCATGATGGCGACGACGCCGACGCCACCGACCAGCAGTCCGACCGAGGACAGCGCGATACCGACGACGAAAAATGTGCCGAACAGCTGGTTGTAGATGCCCATTAGGCGGTCCTGCGTCACGATCTCGAAGTTGTTCTTCTGCGTCGAGCGCAATCCCCGGCGCGCGCGCATGAGCGCGGTAACGTCATCAGTCGCCTCCTCGGTAGTCACTCCCGGCTCCGGCTTGACGATGAGGTCGACCCCTCGCATCCAGGGATTCAGACTGCGCCTCGCAGATTCAAACGGCACTATCGCTTTGGCCTGATCGCCGCCGCCCGCTGACGTCGGCGTGCCCATCGGACTCGCGGTATAGTGGTAGACGCCGATCACCTGATAGTTGACACCATCGACTCCGATCGTCTTGTCGATCGGATCCGACGAGCCAAAGAGCCGTTCCGCCAGTTTCTCGTTGACGATGATGACACGCGCCGCCGTGGTATTCTCGGCGTAGGTGAAGCTGCGGCCGGGATAGATGTCGCCGCCGTCCACGTCCACCCAATTCGGCGTGTAGATCTCCATTCCAGTGCTCACCTGCTTGTCCTTGTACGTGAACTTGGCGCCGCTTCCGAGGTGCGCGGTGACGGCCTTGATGGTTGGCAGGCGCTGTATCGCTTCGGCGTCATCGATCGTAAGAGCAGGATTGCGTCGCTCGGGACAAGTCTCGTCCGAGCCATCGCATGCCTCGAATCCGCTGATCGGACGGCGATACATGTAGAACGACGTCGGGCCCGCCGCCTCGAGGTCGCGGGCGAAGCTTTCGTTGATCCCGCGTACGACCGACGACATCGCCACGACGACGAACACGCCGATGGCGACACCCATGATCGTGAGTGCAGCGCGAACCTTATTCGACCGAATCGAGTCGACGGCCATGCCAACGCCTTCGAACGCGTTGAAGATGCGGTCCGCGACCCGCATTGCTATTCCTTCCTCAGGGCTTCGAGCGGGTCGAGCGAGGCTGCCTTGCGAGCCGGGTAAACGCCCGAGATGATACCGACGACCGTCCCGAGCAAAGTCGCCACCACAATCGACCACGGCGCAACAGCGGCGGGAAGTGGCGTCTTCCACTCGACGACCTTGGCGGCGGCGATTCCGAGAACGATTCCGATCACCGCGCCGAGAGTGCTCAGAGTCGCGGCCTCGACGAGAAACTGTCGCATGATGTCGCGTCGTCTGGCACCCAGCGACTTCCTGATCCCGATCTCATGCGTGCGCTCGGCAACCGCCACCAGCATGATGTTCATGATGACGAGGCCGCCGACGATCAGGCCGATCGCCGGAAAGGCCGTCCCCGCCATCGTCATCACTTTCTTCAGCTTGTCCATGAACGCTAGCGCGCTCGCCGAGGTCTCCATGAAGAAATTGTCCGGCTCGCTCGGTCTGAGCTTACGGCGACCGCGCATGACCTCGCGCACCGATTCCATGGCGTCGGCCATGGTCAGCGCGGTCGGCGTCTGCACCATTATTCCGTCAACGTCGCCGCGTGGATTGGTGAAGTGGTGCAGCGGAGAGTTGTAGGGCGCGATCGCAACGCGATTGATGCGCAGCTGACGCCCAAGCGGATCGAGATCGGGAAAGAAGTACTTCGCTACTTCGTCTCCGATTACCACCACCGGGGCGCCGAGCGCTGACTCCTGTGGAGTGAACAACCGGCCGGAGTGCACGTCGTACTTCTTGATGGTGAAGTAGTCGCCGTCGACCGCGTGTGCTTCCACCTGCTTTGGCCGTGCCCATTGCGATTGCGCCTGCAGGAACTCCTGGCTTTCAACCGCGTAGCGCGAACCCGTCGGAACGACGCTGGCGACGAGCGGTAGGTCAGAGTGGTAGATTCGCGGCCGTCTCAGCCAGCTGCGCCACTCTTCCTCTGAGCCCGCACCATCGCCGAACCATGGGAAACGCCGGAGTGTGAATGTGTTCACGCCGAGCATCTTCGCCGCGAAGTCGTTCTCCATGTAGCTGCTCATGCCCTGCACGATGGAGATCACGGCGATGAGGAACATCACCCCGATGCAGACGCCGAGCAGCGTGAAGAAGCTCTTGAGCTTCTGAACGCGAATCTGCGCCAGAGCGAGCCAAATGGCCTCCACGAACGGCATCGCTACGCCTTAGGCGAAGGCGAGAGATTCGGTGGGGCGATGCCGGCTGATTTGATGAACGTCGCGCGCTTGTCGTCGCTGGAGACAAGCCCGTCGCGCAGCACGATGACTCGGCGCGCGTGGGCCGCGATGTCGGACTCGTGCGTCACCATGATGACCGTTTGACCCTGCTCGGCCAGTCCTTCGAACACGCGCATGATTTCTTCCGACGTCGTCGAGTCGAGGTTACCCGTCGGCTCGTCGGCGAGAAGAATTGAGGGCTGGTTCACCAGGGCTCTGGCGATTGCGACACGTTGCCGTTGACCGCCAGACAACTCGTTCGGCCGATGCTGGACGCGATCGCCAAGCTGAACGCGCTCCAGCGCTTCGATTGCCCGCTTTCTTCTTTCGTCACCGGAGACCCCGGCATAAACGAGCGGCAGCTCGACGTTGTGGAGAGCGGTGGCGCGCGGCAGCAGGTTGAACGTCTGAAAGACGAACCCGATCTCGCGATTGCGTACGCGCGCCAGCTCGTCCTCGTCCTTGTCGGAGACAAGCGCGCCACTGAGCCAGTATTCGCCGGCGGTGGGCGTGTCGAGGCAGCCGATCAGATTCATCAGCGTCGATTTCCCCGATCCCGACGGACCCATGATCGCGACGTACTCATTGCGGCGAATCGCGATGTCGACCCCGCGCAGGGCGTGCACGACTTCACCGCCAATGTCGTAGTCACGCTTCAAACCGCGCGTGACGATGACCCAATCCTGGTCCGGCGCCGCGCCTGATTCGCTCGTAACGATGTGCCGCTCAGCGGTTGTGCTGAGCGGAATTTCTTCCGTGTACATTATGATTTCGCGGTTTCGCCGGGTTTCTTCGGCTGTTCCTTCTGAGCGCGCACGTTTGCGCCGTCCTTGAGCTCGCGGATCGCCTGGTAAGTTCCGCCGACGATGTTCTCGCCTTCCTTGAGACCGGTCAGAACCTCGAAGTACTTCTCGCCCGCGATACCAACCTTTACGGGGCGGAAGCTGACTTTGTTGTTGGCGCCAACCACGAACACTCCTTCGACATCGCGCTTGCCGACCTGCTTCGTCGGCGCCCTCTTGGCGAGCGTGAGCGAAGTGTCGGGCTTGATGCTGTCTTCGCGGACAGTGAGTGCAATGATCGGGATCGAGAGCACGTTGTTACGCGTCGAGGTGATGATCTTCGCCGTCGACGAGAAATCCGGACGCGTATCGGGCGGCGCGTTCAACAACTGGATGGTGACTTCGTAGTCGATCGCCTGGTCGGTCGATCCGCCGGTTCCGCCAGTGCTGGCGCCCTTCACCGAGCTGTTGGAGATTTCCGACACGCGCCCAATGAACGTCGTGTCCGGGAACGCATCGAGCTGTACGACCGTCGAGTCGCCGATCTTGATGCGCGACACGTCGGTCTCGTCGACCTTCACCTTCGTCTCGAGGACGCTCATGTCGCTGATGGTGAGCATCGTCGCGGCATCCTTGTTGAAGGTGCCTTGTATGGCTGTCTCGCCCTGCTCGACACTCAGACGCGTGACGCGGCCGCTCATGGGAGCGACGATCGTCGTTTTGCTGAGCAGCGACTGCGCATCCCGGTAGGACGCCGTTGCCTGGTCGATGGCGTGGTTCGCTGCCTCCAGCGTAGCCTGATTGACTTCGACCTGCGTTCTGAGCTGTTCGATCTGCTCATCCGAAACGAGAGTTGGATTCGCCTTCTTGAGCGCCATCAAGCGGTCGAAGTTGCGCTGAGCCTGGAGCAAAGCCGGCTTGGCCTGCGCCGCCTGCGATTTCGCCGAAGCAACAGCCGCCGTTGCCCGCTCGACACTCGCCCGGTACTGCGACGGATCGATCTCGAGCAGGAACTGACCAGCGGTGACCATCTGTCCTTCCTTCACCGCCAGACGCACTATGCGTCCGCTGATGTCGGCGCTGATATCGACCTTGGTGTGCGGCTGGACCTGACCGCTCGCCGTCACCGAAGCGACGAGATCTCGCTTCTGAACTTTCTCGATGCGGACTTCGGTCGCCTTGTTGCGACCCTTCATCGCGCTGGTGACGCCGATAATCACGATCGCCAGTCCGATCGCGCCGGCTACCGTCCATTTGGTTCTTTTCTTCATTTGTCGTTCCGATTAGCGAAGGGGGTGACCCACGGCGCTTTCGAGAGCGGCGAAGGCTTTGTGATAGTCGTAAATAGCGGAGATGCGGTCACTCTCGGCGCGCTCATAAGTCGCGCGCGCCTCGGTGAGGTCGACGAACGTCGTCGCGCCGATTCTATAGCGGTCCTGCACCAGCTTCAGTTCCTGTTTTGCCTTCGCGGCGTTTTGTTCCTGTAGCGCCACCGTTTTTTCGGCGGTGGTAAGGGTCAGGTATGCTGCCGTGACGTCGGCTGTGAGTGCCAGCTCCTTTGCCCGCACGCCGTATCGCGCGTCGGATCGACTCGCCATTGCTTCCTGCAACCGTTGCTCGCGTGCGAACCCATCGAATATCGGCAGCGAGAATGTCGCACTGATCGACCGGGGTGACTTCGTGAAATTGAACGGGAACTTGGAGTTGTTATCCCGAATTACCGCGGCATCGGTGGCGGTGAACGCCATTGCGTTGCACGCGGCGAGCTGATTGGAGAGGTTGAGGGCTGCCCGCACTTCTTCAGTTCTAATGCAGCTGGTGCGAGCGGCATCGAGTTGCGCTGCCGCTTGCTGCACCGGGAAATTCGAGTTGGTGTAACCGTAGGTGTAACCACCGAAGCCTGTCGAGATCGACAACGTCGGTGAGTATTCGCCTTTCTCGCGGCTCACATTTAGATCGGCGACGTGCTGGCGCGATCTCAAGGCGACCACGCTTGGATTCTGGTTGTGAGCCGACGTAATCAGCTGGTCCAGATTCAGATTCAGTGGCGTGACGGTGAACTGGCTAACGAGCTTCACGTTCGCCGGCTGTGGGGTTCCCATCAATTGAAACAGTCGCAGCTTCTCGATCTCGACCTGATTTCTGGCCTGGAGAGCCTGGACTTTCTGCAGCCCAAGCGCGACGTCGGCTCGCTGCACGTCGAGCTGCGTGCCGGATCCCACGATCTCTCTTGCCTGCGCCAGCACCAGCTCCTGCTGCGCGGCGACGACAAGCGAGTCCTGCAGGTCGGCGGTCGCTTCGGCGCGAAGTTCGGTCAGATACTGCTGTGAGACGTTGCTGCGCAGAATCTCCGTTGCGCCGTTGATGTCCGCTTCGACTGCATCGCGATTCGCGCGCTGCAGACTCGGCGTGATCAAAGTCGCGCTGTTGAGGCGGTAATTGAGGCCGATCTGGTAGCTCGACTGTCTGACATCGGAGCTCGCACCGAGGCTGGTTCCGCTGAAAATCTGCTGGCCACCCTGCTGGCGCTGCACATTTAGCGCTGCATCTGCGCTCGGCAGCAGCGCACCATAAGCGCTGCGCACCGCGGCCTGAGCACCGATGCGGTTGTTCAGCGTCTGCTGCAGCTCAGGGTTGTTTCTGCGGGCAAGCTCAATCGCCTGCTCGATCGTCAAACTGGTCGGGGCGGTCGAATCGCGCGGGGCGACCTGGGCGGATGCCTGGGTCGCAACTGCGGCTAGACCTATGAAAAGCAGTGTTCGAATCATTGTAGGGAGAGGTGGGCTTTTGAAGATGTACGCGCAACTATATAACAGAGTTTCATTCTCCGACCCACACCGATTTTCTTAAGATTGAATTAAGCCTTCCGTCCCGCGTGGGAAATTGATGCGCCAGCGCCGGGACGAGACCTTGCGGCGTTATTCGGTGGGGGACGGCGCCAGGAAAATTCGGTCGCTGATCTTGGAGTAGATGCGCTCGTAAATGCGCTTGCCCTTTTCTGCTGACGCCAATGATGGGCGGCCGATCGAGCCCGCACTTCCGCTCGGCACGGTCAGCGAACCGCGGCGGTACCGCCTCAGCTGTTCCCGAGACATCATGTAGTCCTGTGCCTGATCGAGACTCACCATGTCCGGGAAAAGGAAGAGCATGATCGACGTATCGACCTCGTCGCCATGCATCGCCTCGCGCTGCCCTTCGAGCAGATCAGACAGGTTGACGCCGAACATATCCACCACCCTTACGCGAGCAGCGGTGGTGATGACGGTGGCGAGCGCCTCCTGATGCGGATCGTGACCGTGCGCCGTCAGCAGAATGAATTCTCTGACGCCCGTCGCCTCCCAGGAGTCGATCAGGTCGTTCAACATCCGATGCAAGGTCTTCTTGCGGAGCGACGCGTTACCCGTGAAGCCGCGCTCGGTGTCGACATTCACTCCGTACTCCACCGTTGGTGCCCGCAACACGCCATATTCCGCTGACAGATCATCTGCCATTCGCTCGACGATGATCGTGTCGCAGCCGAGCGGAAGGTGAGGTCCGTGCTGTTCGCAGGTGCCGATGGGTATGATCAGACGCGGATCATTGCCGAGGATCGCCGTAACCTGAGCCGGGTTGAGCTCCTTTACGCGAAGGGGCCCGGATACTGGAATAGGGGAGGGAAGCGTCATCGCATTGGCTGGTAGTCCTAATGTAAGAAGTGGACGCATGCAGCGAGGCGCAATCCTCGTGGGACTGGCAGTCCCCCTCTTTTTGATCGCGATGTGGGTGAGAACGCCCGCTCTCCCGCGCACCGCCGGCGGTCAAACGGAGAGCGGGGGCGAGAGAAGACTCGCCAGCGATTGGATGAGCGCGCGGCGAACGCACTCAACGCGCCGGCGGATCAGCAAGCCGCGTTTGATTTCCTGTCGAAGCGGTCGCCTCAACGCGATGGGGAGTCGGTGATTCTCTTCGATCACGGCCGACCCCTGGCGTGGTCGGGAGTGATGCGGGCGGACGTCGACAGTCTGACTGCGCCGATCAGTGTCACGTTCAATCCTTTCTATATCACGCTGAACGTCGCCCGATCGAATGGTGCGCGACGAGCCGTTGCTTCGATTGTGCTCCAGGCAGCCCCGCCCGCTGACAGGCTCACCCAGTCGGTCGAAGATCGACTCGCGCCGGCGCAAGGCGTCGCCTCGTACTCATTCGCGCCGCCAGAAAGTGTTCGGGCGGGACCGGTGGTGCTCGTGTCGGACCGTGCGCCAGTTTTGCGCGCCATGCCGCATCTGGCGACAGCGGAGGAGATTGGGTTTCGACGGGCGTCGATGCTCCGCGCCAGAGGCACTATCGCGCTCGTCATCCTGGTGATTGTGTTTCTCGCTTTCGCGTGGCGCGACCGTCATGCGCTTTCGCTCCGCCTCTTTGCGGTCACGGTGGCGCTGGCGATTACTGCGCTCGTTCCGTGGAACTCCTTCTCGAATACATCGCGGATCTTCGACCCGGCCTACTACTTCTCGCAGCTGGCCGGTCCGCTTACGGCGAACGCTGGGGCGCTCTTCATCAGCGCGGCGCTGATACTCATGGCCGTCTACGCCTTGATTCGCGCGCGTCCGGAGACGCACTGGTCGCGGATTTACTCCGCGGTCGGCGCAGTGGTCACTCTCGGCATCGGCATCCCATTCGCGTCGAATATCGTCCGCGGGATCGGGCAGGTTCGCCATGCTGCTGGCCGCATACTGGATGATTCGTATGGCTTTCGGTCGCGCCGGCTTCGTCACCTTTAGAGCAGCAGTCATCATCGGCTCCGTTTCAGCGGCCATCGCGCTCATTGCTCTTTGGTCCACGACATCGCGCCAGCGGATGCAGCTCGCGGAGGAGGATGTCGCCGGCCTCGGCCATGTCGATGACTACGCGCTGCAGCTCACGCGACGCCTCGTCACCACGCTTTCAGAATCGCCGCCGCCCGAGAGTCGCTCCGACTTGTTGAAGGCGTATGCGGCATCGGATGTGGCGGCAGCGGAATATCCAGCCAGCCTTAATTCATGGGACGTGCGTGGAAAGCCAATCGCCGAGTTTGAAGTCGCGCCGACCACACCCGACTCTGCCGCGGTGATCAACGCGGTACTGGAGTCAATTGCTACGAAGCAGCCGGTGACAAAGAGTGTGCTCGGGGTTACTGGCGTTCAGATCCTGGCTGCAGTCTCGCATCCGACGGGTGGTGCGACATCGGTGCTGGTGTTGCCACGCACACGCCTGGTCACCGCCAATCCGTATGCTGCTCTTCTCGGAATGGCGCCGCCGTCGGGAGGTGATCCGCCGTACGCCGTCGCGCTGACTGATTTGTCGCCGACCGTTCGTGCCGACACTACGCGAGTTCGATGGCATCGGATCGGAAACGAGCTGCACGGCGACCGCCTGATCTCCACCAGCGCGGGCACAGTGCGCGCGCATGTCGAAATCGATCTGCGCTCGCTGTGGGCACGCGGGGAGCGCGGGGTGATCGTACTGCTGTTCGATCTCTTGCTGGCCGGTCTGCTGTGGCTGCTCGGCGCGCTCACGGAGAAGGGTTTCATCCGATGGCTGCGCGTGCGGGTGGCAAAATGGATCTATACCTACCACGCGCGTCTCACACTGGCGCTGTTCGCCTTCTTCGTGATTCCCGCAATCGCGTTTGCCGTCTGGTCCTATCAGCGCTTGCGCGGTGATGATCTGCAGACGCGGGAAGCTCTGGTGCACGAGACGCTGCGCGCGGTGGCCGCTGGCAACGAGTACACGCAGTTGTCGGGAGCGGCGCGTCGGTTTGAGACTCCGCTCTTCCTCTACTCGAACGGACTTCTCGATCGGACCAGCGATAGCGTGCTCGACGGTCTCGCTCCGACTGGTCGGGCGCTCCCGCCGGCGGTGGAGCTGCGGCTCGGCACCGCCGGTGAACTGTCGGCTGCCTGGGAATCCACTCTCGGCGACTCGAAGCTGCTATTCGGCTACAGCGCGGTGCTCGGGCCGGCACAGGAACGCTACATTCTCGCTGCACCTGCTCGCAGTGACGACCTGGTGCTCGATCGGCGGCGGCGCGACCTCGGCATGCTCGTTCTTTTTGCGACCGCAGCGGGAGCGCTGGCCGCGCTATGGCTTAGCGGGATTGCAGCCAAGCGTCTCGCCCGTGATTTGGAGCTCAGCCGCATCGAGGTTGCGCGCGCTGAGCGTGTCCTGGCTTGGGGAGAAATGGCGCGTCAGGTCGCGCACGAAATCAAGAATCCGCTCACCCCGATCAGACTGGGAGTTCAGCACTTGCGTCGGGCGCGCAGCGACCCGCGACAGAATTTCGATGCGGTGCTGAATGAGAATGTCCGACGAATACTCGCCGAGATCGATCGGCTGGACGAGATCGCACGTTCATTCAGCCGGTACGGAAGTGCGCCCGCCGATCTTCCGCCCGCAGTCGACGTCGATGTCGCCGCCGTCGTGAAGGATGTCGTTGGGCTCGAGCAGATGGGCGATCGGAAGGTGAAATGGCAGCTGCGCGGCGCTGACCGACCGGCGTGGGCGTTGGCGAGGAAGGACGAAATGAGGGATGTTCTGCTGAACGTGTTCGAGAACGCGCGTCTGGCGGGGGCACGCCAGGTCGAGGTCACATTGCGAGATGAAGACAGGCGAGTGATCATCGAGACTCGCGATGATGGTTCGGGAATTTCCCCCGCTGTTCTGCCGCGAATCTTCGAGCCACACTTTTCCACGCGCACAACGGGCAGCGGGCTCGGACTCGCCGTCACTCGCCGGTTGATCGAAGCCTGGGGCGGCCAGATCGCAATTACCAGCGAAGAGGGCAAAGGCACGCGAGTATTGATTCTGTTGGCGCGGAGTGAGCCGTGAGCTCGGCCAATCGCGGCGTCGTTACTCCGCGCGCGACGAAGGTTCTGCCGCCGCACATCGCCGACTGGCAACTCCCACCGGATTGGTCGTGGGGTCCGGGAGGGATGGTCGGGGATTACCGGCACTATCAGGAAGTAATCGATGCGCTCGGCCGGTCGCTATCGCTGGTTACCGCTCCGGATCCCTCGCATACGGCGTGGCTGTTCGAGGAAGCGAAGCAGCTCGCGCATCGTAGTCATCCTTCGATTCCGACCACCTATCACTAGTGACCGGAGAGACGGTGCGCGCCCGGCTCGCTCGACTCGGCCTTGCCGATATCCCTTACGTATTTCAATTGCTACGCGGGGCGTGCTCGACGCTCGCGTATCTGCACGAGACGGGAATTGCCCACGGCGGCCTGAATGGTGACGCGCTGTGGACGACACCAACAGGACGGCTCTGGATGTTGGAGTGGCAGTGGGCCGTTCCGCGCGAAGCAATTCCGCCCGGTGTTCGACCCGGCAGCGGTCCGCTCGAAGGCCAGTCGACCGAGGTGACAAGAACGTTGCGATCAGAGATGCTGCCGATGCCTCCGGAATGGGAAGCAAAGGAGTGGATCCCAACGCCGGCGAGCGATCAGTGGCAGCTGGGCGCAATGTGCTTCACTGCGCTCACTGGTGAGCCGCCACCTCCTCGCGGCGCACCGCCGATAAAGCTGGTCAGACCGGAGATACCCGAAGCTCTGTCGTCGGCGCTCGATCGCGCACTATCGGCGAATCCCTCCGACCGGTTCCCGTCAGTGGCGGTGCTGTTGCGCGCGGTCGAACGCGGCGATCCGGCGCGGTCGGTGGTGATGGTTCGCGGCGAGCCAGATCGCAACACCGCCGAATCGGCGGAGGCACGCGTCCGTTGGGCGGTCGGCGATGATTACGAGATTCTCTCAATGCTTGGTACCGGCGCGTTCGGAACCGTTTGGCGCGCGCGCGATTTATCGCTCGAGCGTGAGGTCGCTCTGAAAGCCCTGCATCCGGCAATCGCGCGCGATGACAAAGCGGTCCGGGCGTTCTGGCGTGAGGCCCGACTCGCGGCGCAGCTGGCGCATCCAGCGATCGTTCCTATTTACGACTTTGATTCGAGCGGCGACCTGTCGTGGTACACGATGGAGCTCGCCGAAGAGGGAAGCGTGGCGAGCCTGGTCGCGAGGTCGGGCCCGCGTCAGATCGCGGAGATTGCGTTGCAGGTCGATCAGATTCTCGCCGCACTCATCGTCGCCCACACCAACGGAATCCTGCACCGCGATCTGAAACCGGAGAACATTCTCATCGATCGCTATCAGCGATGGCGCATCACTGATTTCGGAATTGCCAACGTGACGGGAGAGGATGTTGCGGGGACAACTGGAACGCCTGCGTTCGCGGCACCAGAACAACTGTTGGGTGAGCAGCAAGGTCCGGCGGCAGATTATTTCGCGCTCGCGTCGATCGTGTACTTCACGTTGACTGGCGACCCGCCGTTTGGTGGAGACGATGCGAAAACGATTCTTGCGCGACAGCTCGGTGAGCGTGCCGATCTCGGAATGTTTCCGAGTGCTCTTGCAAACTGGTTTCGTACCGCGTTCGCGGCAAAGCCTGAAGATCGTTTCGCGGACGGGTCGGAGATGCGCAAAGCCTGGCGTGCTGCGACCGACAAACTGCTCTCCCAGCGGCGCGGATCATGGTGGAGGCGCGTGGTTTCGTAAATGCTGGTGGCAAAAGGCGTTATTCGGCGTCAAATTCCGCGGTTAGTTCGAAAGTTGCATATTCCCCGCCACCCGCATTGGCTGGCGTGGCACTTGCAAGCCGATCTGGCCACGACGAGTACGGCTACCGCTGCCGCAAATCGGCGGAGCGTGACGAATGTTTGTCGCGCTGTTTTTTGTAGGCGCGTATCACTAGCGCCTCGGAAAAGACTTGCTAGTTTGTCCGTTTGTGAGGCGGACGGTCTGGAGAGTGCGAGTGTGCTCACCGGGCATGCATCCTGCCTCACGACGCAACGTGCGACCGCGGTAACCTGCTGCAAAGTATCTCCACCCTTTGAGAGGAACCAATCATGTTGAGAAGAAGTTGGACCGTCTGCGCGATGACGGCCTTACTCCTCGGCGGATCGGCGGCG
The DNA here is from genome assembly GCA_003221805.1 of Gemmatimonadota bacterium. Taxonomy (GTDB): domain Bacteria; phylum Gemmatimonadota; class Gemmatimonadetes; order Gemmatimonadales; family Gemmatimonadaceae; genus UBA4720. The sequence continues at coordinate 1,191 of QHUA01000112.1, read as the reverse complement.
GCACAGTCGCCCGGTACGTTGCTGGTGGGAGGGTTTGTCCAGTGGACGCACTTCGATAGCAAATGGAACCTGGACACGGGCTTTGGGAATTCCATCGGCTACGGCGGGCGCGTCGGTGCGTTCATCGCGCCGAACTGGAACGTCGAGGCTGACGGCGAATACACTCCCGCGAAGTCACTAGCTGGCTCGCGTTTTGTCGGTTCCTTTGCCAACGCACCCGGTGGCGACGTTAAGGCAAGCGCGTTCGCTGCCCGTTTAGTGTATAGCTTCCCACTGGGCAATTTGCCGTCAATCCACATCGGGGCTGGCGGAGTTCTCGAGAACTTCCGCGGTTCGACTGACACGGGCGCGGGAACTTATCAATTCGGCGTTAATGGACTCGCCGGATTCAACCTCGGCTTCAGTGGCGTCTCTCTTCGCGTCGACGGACTCGTGAACTATCTGCCGTCTAACGGCGGCAAGTTCGACTTCGGCGCGCAGGCTGGTCTCCAGCTGTCGCCCGACCTCCGCAACCTGTTTGGAGGTGGCGCGACGTCGAATCCGATCATGTATGCGCCTTACGTCTGGTGGGACGAAATGACCGCGCCGCTTCCGGGCACAGTTGAGCTCGGCGGTTTCGTTCAGTGGAGCCACTTCGACGATAACGCCGGTGTTGCCGGAGCAATCCCAAAGAATGGAATCGGCTACGGCGGACGGCTGGGCGTGTTTCTCAGCGATCCTAAGTGGGAGATCGAAGGTGACGGGTATTACTCACCGCAGACCAACCGCGCTACGACGGGTGGCCTATTCAGCGTTGCCGCGAGACCCACTGATGTCAACGCGCACGCCTTTGCAGCGCGCCTGAACTACAATTTTCCTATCGGCAACTTCATCGGCGGCCGGCAGAGTCAGTTTATCATCGGCGCCGGCGGTACTCGGACAAGCTATAAGTTCAAGGGTGGAACGGGTCCCGGTAACATCGCCGACAGTTATACCTACAACTTTGGCGTGAGCGGACTAGCCGGCATTCGCCTCGGCATCGCCAACCGCACCGCGCTTCGTGTTGACGGCGTGGTCGACTACATGCCAAATCACAAGCCGAGCGCGAACCTCAACTTCCACGTTCGTGGCGGTCTGAGCTTCCTGATTGGTGGAGCGCGTCCGGAGGTTATGTGCACGTACGCCGGACTCGAGAGCATTCCTGCTTCGAGC
>QHUA01000068.1:7416-13884 GCA_003221805.1 Gemmatimonadota bacterium | reverse complement strand
CGCCACAAGTGATCGTCGTAGCCGGCGCGACTCCATCCCGGCTTCTCGAGTCGCGCATCGTAGGTCTCGCCGTCGTAGATGTCGGACATCAGGATCGGTCCGGTCGAGGATTTCCACTGTCTATCCGTGCCGATGACCTGCGTGTGGCCATCAGGGTAGCGAACGACGATTTGCGCGAGCAGTCCGAGTCGCCTGCCGTAATTGTTGCGCTTGCCCTCGAAGCCGATGTGGCCGCGATACCATCCATCCCCGAGTGTCACGCCGATGGCGTTCGCGCCCGAGCGAAGGAGCGCTGTGACATCGTAGGTGTCGTATTGCAATCGCTTGTCGTAGCTCGTCCAGCCTGGTCTGAAGAGGTGATCACTCACGCGCTGGCCATTCACTTCGACGATGTTGAGGCCCAGGCTCGTGACGTAGAGCCGAGCTGATGCGATGCCTTCTGCAAGTGTGAACTCTCGGCGCAGCAGCGGACTCGGATTCGCGCGGGAGCTGTCCTCGCTGATGTCAGGGGTGATCCATTGCGCGCTCCAGTCGGCGCGATCGAGCAGACCCGTCTCCCAGAATCCCGCCGCGCTCCACGGTGACAGCCGCCCTTCATTATCCCAGACACGCACTTGCCAGTAGTAGCGGGTGGCCGAATGCGGCGCTGGTCCGCCGTAGGGCCGGAAGATCGAAGACTCTGACGGGACCTTGCCTGAATCCCACAAGGGTGCGCGCGCCAGCGAGGTGGAATCGGTCGCGACGCGAATTTGATAAGCGCTTTGCATAGTGCCGCGTCGCTCGGATTGAATCCGCCAGCTGAGACGGGGTGCGCGGACATCGATGCCGATCGGATTTTGTTGATACTCAGTTTTCAGCGCTTCGACGCGGAGTATCTGCGCGTGAACGGGCGCGAGCGTGAGCGAGGTGACGCAGCAGACTGCAACCAGGTTGCTTAGCGCCGCCCGCATTTAGGTCACCGACTCGATGCCGGCTTGAAGCCGAGTGCACCGTTCAACCAACGCACCAGTGGAAGGAGCGCCTCGTACTCGCGTGCGAGGAAGGATGCCAAGGAGGGACTGGTCACCTGCGCGTCGGTGATTGACCGGCCGCTGGTGAACGACTGAAATCGTAGCCACTTCGCGGCGGGGTGATCCTCGGCGTAGCCACGTGGCATTCGCTTCAGAGAACCTTCATCGTCGAGTCCATCGAACCGCTTCGGAATCGAATGCGCCATTCGATCGAACCGTGTGGCATCGTCGGCAATAGCCGCGCGCAGCTTGTTCAACTGCGGTCGCGGCGGCATCCAAATGCCAGCGCCGAGCCCCGATTTTCCCGGTTGAAGGTGGAAGTAGTAACCGGCACTGCCAGCGTCTGCTTCCGAGCCGACGTTATGAGATGCGTTGCGATGATTGAACCAGCAGGCGGCGGCAGTCTTGTACGGCGACTTGTCTTTGGAAAAGCGGATGTCGCGATAGATGCGGAACATCGATCGCTTGGGATCGCCGCCGATCTCCGGCGCGAACTCCGCGAATCGGGCGTCGAGATCCTCGATCAGCTCGCGCATCGGCAGGCGCACCTCGTTCTCGTACTCGTCGCGATGCGCCTCGAACCACGGCTTCTCGTTGTGGCGGGTAAGCCCGCGAAAAAAAGTCAGCGCGCGTTTGGTAAAAGGCATCGTTCACAAGATACGATGCCGTTGAGCGGTATTCGAGAAGGAGTCCCGCGGTGGATGCTAGCGGTGAAATTCGAGGGTCAGCCCGCCCAGGGTCACCCACCTGTCTTCATTGACGTATGGAGTCGAATCCCGATTGAACTGCTTCACGACGTGTCCAGAGGCGAAACCGCCGTGTAGATAAAGTGAAGCCCAGTCGGCGATCGGTATCTCGAGGGTAAGCCAGTCTACCTGTGCTCTCTCGCGCACCCAGTAGCCGGTGTATGACCTTCTACTTGCGTAGCTCCCAACTACGGCGTTCAGACCGAAGTCTCCACCGTTCTTTACTCCCACCTGCAGGTACGGCATCTGCCGGCCATTCGGGAATTCGGCGAGCAATCCAGCTCCCGCCGCCACCGGAGCTAACCATTTGCGTGGTACCTGGAGATAGAGATCGGAAGCCAGAGCAGCCCCCGTCGGTGCCTGCAGGCCGAGTCTCATTGACGGTAGCCCGCCGTTATCGGGACGGATTCCGTAGGCAAGGCTGGCGATAGCCGCTCCGAAGTAGAATGGCCCGGGGTCGTCGCCGTTTTCGTAGGTCGGGCCCCTGCCGAGGACAGCGGTTACTCCACCGCTGAAACCACCAGGGACATCGGGTCCGTGCATGATGACGGGCGCGCAGTCCTGCGCGAGGGCGGCAACCGCGATCACCCTTAACAGTCTCGAAGAGCGTCGTCCGAAAAGAGACATGCGTCTGAGCTGAATCATCACGCTGATGTCAGAGCCATCGGCGAACCCGCTGACGATAGGCGCGATAGGTCTCGCCAAACTTCGTCTCGAGGTAGCGCTCTTCGGGCAGAACGATCGCGTAGTGAAGGAGAATGAAGACGAGCGGAAATAGCAGGAACAGAACGACACCGTCAACCCAAAACGCGACGGCCAGATATACGCCGCTCGAGGCGATGTAGAGAGGGTTGCGACTGAAGCGAAAAGGGCCGTCGGTGACGAGGGCCAACGCCGGCTGGGTCGGAAAAATATTGGTGCCCGCGCGCGTCATCGCCCGCTGCGCGCGATGGGCTAACACTCCGGCCGCCACGAATAACAAGCCACCGATAGTGCGCGCGGGTACAAGTGGCAACAGACTAATCGGCCAAAACAAAAAATGGAGCAACGCCCCAATCACCATCGCCCCACCGAACAGGACCGGCGGCAGAATCAAAATCTTTGGGCGGTCAGGCTCGTCGCGGTTCATCTGTCCTAATCGACAATGCGTGCCGGAACACGTTCTTCGGATCCCACCGCGCCTTGATCTGCTGCAGCCGTGGATAGTTCCCCTGGTAATAGAGCGTGTACCATGGCACGCCCGAAGTATTCCATGTCGTGTCGGTGACGTCGGTGTCGGGATGATTGATAAGCGTCCCGTCGTACCGGTCACCAGGCACGGGAACGCCGCCGGTCTCTGCGAATAGATCGCGATAAAACGCGCTCACCCACTTGAGATTCTTCTCCTCTTCGCGCGGATCGATCCAGCCGGTATTGCACGCCGCGTCGAAAATTGAGTGGCGTTGTGGCGACGCGGTGGCGTCGGGCGCAACGGCATTGACACGTCCGCCGAAGGTCGCGAAGCCGAACGCACCGCCCATGACGTCGTAGTCGGTGCGAGTCATGTAATCGTAGGCGATGGCAATTTGTCGATCGGTGAGCGGCTTCCTGAGCATCGCGTCCTTGACCTTGGTGCTGACTCCGCCCGGCGGCATGGCGAAGAGATCGGGGAAGGGATTGAGGGCGAACTCGAGCCACGACATTCGAGCGACCTCTTTGTTTTGCACCGCGCCGACGCCAGCGCTCAACGTCGCGAGATAGTTGTTGATCTGACGCTCGGCCGCGGCCGAATCGGTGCTCAGTCCACGGATGATGATCTTCCCGAGCTGCCGGCGATGGACGAGGAGCAAAGTCCAGAGCGACGCGTTCGGCGAATCAACGTCGCTGTTTCGCTCCGACCAGGTTCCGTGGTTTCGTAGAAGTCGCAGGAACGACGACTGGTCGATGTCGCTCCAGTTCCATTCCGCTCTGAAGGTGGTAATCGATTCTGGTGCGCGCGGAAGCAGGCTGGTGGGATCGTCGCCGGATGCATCGGCTGAGCGAAACCAGTAACGGGTGACGACGCCGAAGTTGCCACCGCCTCCACCAGTGTGCGCCCACCACAGCTCGCGATTCGGGTCTGACTTTTCACGAGTCGCCACGACACTGCTCGCGCGTCCGCTTTTGTCGACGGTGACAACCTCGACGGCGTATAGATAATCCGCGGCGAGTCCGAGCTGGCGGCAGAGAAATCCAAAGGCGCCGCCGACGACATGTCCGCCCATGCCGATTTCTGGATACTCGCCGAGGTGGCGCCAGCTTCGACGGCGATGGCGCGCATCTCCGCATCGTAGTAGATGCGCTTCATCGGGGAAACATCGAGGATCACGCGCACGTCGGGATCGGACACGAATCCCTCGAGGCAGTGTCCGCCGCTCGTCACGACGAGTCGACTTCCCTCGCTCACTGCCTCTTGTACTGCTGAAACAACTTGATCGGTGGAGCTAACGAGGCGGATGTAGTCCGGGCTCGCGCTATACCGCTTGTTGAAACGCTTTTCAACTACTGCGCGATAGCGCGAGTTGTCGGGTCCGATTCTAGTGGACGAGATGGACTTAATCCCTTGAACAGAAGCCAGGAGGCAAGCGTTATCTCAAAAATACTCAGACCGGAATCGAACCAGTACAGGTTCACCGTCTTCGGGAAATCCGGGAAAACGAAATAAATGAAAGTACAAATCACCGCCCACGCCGATACGATCAAACCAAATGCGGGTAACGCTCTGGGATGTACCTCGACTTGAGCCACAGGTAGCTGCAGAGCGTGGATGCGATTCCGGTGACGCTCACGGTCATCAGAGGCGCTTCCTCAGATAGTACTGACGAGATCCAGGAGGATAACCTTCGAGCGTGCCGAATAGCTCATAGCCGAGTTTCTCGTAGAATGGTCGCGCCTGATAGTCGAACGTGTCGAGGCTGACATCGGTGCAGCCACGCGATCGCGCCAGATCTTCCGCCGCCTCCATCAGCCTGGTGCCGAGCCCCTGACCGCGCGCGCTTTCGTCGACCCACAGCTTGGCGATGTACATCCAGCGCCAGCGGGTGTGACCAAGAATTCCACCGACGACGGCGCCGACGGAGTCGCGCGCGACAAATTTTACCGGCCGCTCATCGGCGGGGCCGATTCGCGCTTCATTGAAGGCAAGCAATCCGCTAACGACCCGCGCTTCGTCAGCGGGTGTCACCTCATTGTCGATCTGAAGTTCGTTCGATTGTTTCATTGCGAGTCGTTATCACCGACGAGGGCTATCGCAAAACCATCATAGCCTTTGATGCCCACTGTTTGAATCGCCGTGCCAGTGGCGCGTGATTCCGTGCCGAGCATCTCGATGAACCGACGCACGCCCTGAATGCTCGGATCAGTGCTGTCGGGGTCAATTACGCCGCCGTCGCGGACGACGTTGTCTACCACTATCAGCGTACCCGGGTGAGACAGCTTGAGCGCCCACTCGAAATACGCCGGTATGTTTTGCTTATCAGCGTCGATGAAGATCAAGTCAAACGGGGCACGCCCTTCCGCGAAAAGCGTGGGAAGAGTTTCCAGCGCGTTGCCGAGTCGCAGCTCGATGACTTTCTGCAGTCCCGCGCGCTTGAAGTTTCCCTTCGCCACTTCAGCGTGTTTGGAATCGACTTCCAGCGTAACGACATGGCCACCTGAGCGGAGCCCGCGGGCGAGCCAGATCGTGCTGTATCCGGCCAGAGTTCCGACCTCGAGGATCGATCGCGCATCAACGATCTGTGCCAGCATCTGTAACAGCTTCCCCTGATTGGGCGAGACGCTGATCGGAGGCAGCTCGGCTTTTGCGCTCGCCTCGAGCGCCGATTCCAGAATTGGATCGCTCCCGAGCAAGTGCTCGGAGAAATAGCGGTCAACTTCCGTCCATCGACTTTCAACCGTGCGGGACTTACTGCGACCGCGATTCTTACCTCCGCGAGTTCTTCTCACGGGCACTCGTAGTTCGCCGCGTCCTGTGCGCCGCCTCGGCGATTCCAGGCGGCGACTTGCGGATACGGACAAAGCCGGCGGGTCTTGACCACCGAGCTCTTTGGATCGCCGTCGATCGCAAACTTTGTCGCGATCACTCCGTCAGGCGTGACGCCGTTCTCCACCCACTGCTCGAGCGCCGAGAAGAGACTGTGCTGTGGATTGTCGTCCGGCCGAACCCATTGCCCAATATCGTTTGGCTCGTCGCCGCTGCCACAATGGCCCATGCCCGGTACGACATAAAGCTGGAGGAAGTTGCGAACGGTCGTGTCGCCCATTCGCCGCCGAACCGACGAGAAAAACTCGAGGTTTGCTTCGGGCCGATCGTTGCCACCGTGATAGATGATGATCTTGCCGCCCCGCTTCTCGAACGCCGCGAAATCACCGGTGATGAATGTCCCAAAACCGAAATGCGTCGCCGGAGCTCCTGCCAGGATACCGTCGTAGTCCGTCGGATATCGTTCGGCTTCCATCAGTCCCTGCCGACCACCGTTCGAGCAGCTGGCGAAGTACGACCGCGTTGGCGCCGAGTTGTAAAAAGTCTGAACGAGCGATTTCGCGGTTTGCGCGGTGAGATGCACAGCCCGATAGTCGAAGTCCGCTTGCTTCTCGGGATGATTCGTCGCCCACGCCGACTCACTCGGCAATCCTCGATGCCCCGTATCGGTTGACGACGTCGCATAACCACTGTGGAGCGATTCGCCGAGGCG
>QHUA01000068.1:0-7411 GCA_003221805.1 Gemmatimonadota bacterium | reverse complement strand
ACCGGAAGCCAGACCTCGATGTTGATCTCCGAATCGTTCGATGGCCGCGCGACGGCGCGCACGCGACAGAACGTCGGCAACGTGTTGAACGCAGTAAAGAATTCGGCCGACGCCCGGCGCATCATTCTCGGCGGCACGAATTTCCCCGAGTCCACCAGCTCGGCGGAGAAAATGGTGGTTTGCTCGAGCCGCAATTCAAGCAGCGAACGGCAGGACATTGCTCGCGACGGGGTTGGCGTCGCGCAACAAAGTACGAGCAGTGAAGCGGAGCTAGCGAGCCAGACTGCCTGTCGCACGACGAAGCGGCACGGCTGGGGCTGCGAGTCGCGCTGTCTTCTTTTGTTGCCGGTGACGGGCATCGTACGCCGCTCGCGCGGCATCCACTTCGGCCAGATGTGCGCCCGACCAGTCAACCAGCCCGCGCACGAGCTGACGAAGCGTCTTGCCCAGTGAGGTCAGCGAGTATTCCACCCGCGGCGGGACCTCGGGATACACCTTGCGGATAACGAGACCGTCGCGCTCCATTCCGCGCAGCGTCACCGTCAACATAAGCGCAGCGTCCCGGCCTCGTCGAGGAGGTGGATGACGTACACCGACCATTTGTCGCCAATGCGGACGAGCATCTCGCGCGCGTGGCAGTTTTGCGGCGTATACTCCAGCTCCGCGGGCCGCTTAATGGGCGTTTTCCCCATTGGTTACTCCAAAGTTTCTGGGGCACATTCGCGTGCCTTCTTTTTTGCCGCGGAGGTGCCACATAGGTTACTGACAGTTACCAAGTAACCTACAGTGACTGAGGGGAATACGCCATGGGTACCTACACACCAGATTTACAGACATTCAGCATTGGAATTTTGATCGTCAGACTCGTCATCGGCCTCATCATGGCCGCGCACGGAACGCAGAAATTATTGGGCTGGTTCGGCGGTTACGGACTCCGCGGGACGGGTGAGTTCTTCGTGCAGCTCGGTTTCCAGCCTGGACCCGCCTTCGCGGCGGCGGCATCGATCAGCGAGATCGTGAGTGGCATCCTGGTCGCCCTCGGTTTTCTCGGTCCGATCGGACCTGCGCTGATGCTCTCAGTGATGATAGTCGCGGCGATCACCGTTCACTGGGAGCACGGATTGTTCGCCACCAACAACGGCATCGAGCTGCCGCTCCTGTACGGTGCGGCTGCGTTCGGTCTCGCGCTCACCGGCTACGGCGAATACTCTCTCGATGCATTGTTCGGCGTCGCCGGGCGCTGGTCCACAACGTTCACGTGGATCGTGCTGGCGCTGGGTGCGGCTGGTGGATTCGTCAATCTGGCGCTTCGTCGTCGTCCAATCACCACTGCGAGAGCTTGACCATGATCGACCGCGGCATCGACCGAGTGGTGACGACTGCACCTCCTTCTCCAGGGTTCATAGGCAACGGACACACTGCCGTCGCCGTCCTCGACGCCAGGGATTTTGCGCGCAACGATCCATTCATTCTGTTGATGGATGATCGGATCGATCTCGAGCCTGGTCGCCAGGCCGGCGCGGCGCATCCGCACGGAGGATTCGAGACGGTGACCTTCGTCGTGGAAGGTGAGCTGCGCGACCGCGACGAAGGAACGCTGCGCACGGGCGACGTCGTGTGGATGACCGCCGGCAGCGGCGTCATACATAACGAGAACGTCGTCCCGCTGGGAAGGAGTCGCATCCTGCAGTTGTGGCTGACGCTCACGCGAAGCGCGCGCTGGTCCGTGCCGAGGTTCGAGCACATTGCGCGGGAATCAGCGCCAGTGCGGCAAGAGCCCGGAGTAGAGGCGCGCGTTTATAGCGGAACGTCGGGCTCCGCGCGTGCGACGACGCACAATTACGTTCCGGTGACGCTGGTGGATGTTCGGCTGCAACCGGGTGCGCAGTTCGATCAGGAGCTGCCCGATTCCTACAACGGCTTCCTATATGTATTGGAAGGCGCCGTGTCGGTGGGTGAGGATCGCACGCGATTGACTGCGGGTCAGGTCGGCTGGCTCGCCGAGCCCGCAGCCAACACGGCGAGTGTCAGCAACGTGCGGATTATCGGAGTGGAGGATGGTGCGCGGTTCGTGCTGTACGCCGGCGAGCTGCAGCACGTCCCCATCGTTCAACACGGTCCATTCGTCGGTGAAAGTCGCGCCGACATCGTTCGGCTGTCTGAGCTCTACACGACCGGGAAGATGCCGCGCATCAGCCAACTCGCACGCGATGCCGGCAAAGGTGGCGCGCCGAACGAAATGGCGGAGGCTGCCAGTGCAGATCGGAATTGACAGCTTCGCCGCGGCGCACGATGACGCCAGCCGCGCGGAAGATCCAACGGATCGCCTGCGCAACCTGATCGAGCAGGTCGAATACGCCGATCAGGTTGGGTTGGACGTATTCGGAATCGGCGAGCACCATCGTAAGGATTTTCTGGACTCTGCTCCCGCAGTGATTCTCGGCGCCGCGGCATCACGAACCAGTCGGATCGGTCTCACCAGCGCGGTAACGGTCCTCAGCTCGGCGGACCCGGTGCGGGTGTTTCAGAATTTCGCCACGCTCGATCTGTTATCGAATGGCCGAGCCGAGATGGTTGTAGGTCGAGGATCGTTCGTTGACTCGTTTCCGTTATTCGGGTACCGACTCGAGGAGTACGATTCGCTGTTCGCGGAGAAGCTGGACTTGCTACTCAAGATCCGCGACAATGAGCACGTCACCTGGTCGGGCAAGCATCGGCCCGCACTGACGGGGCAGGGAGTCTATCCACGGCCGGTGCAGGATCCTTTGCCGATATGGCTGGGAGTCGGCGGAACTCCGCAGTCGTTCGCCCGTGCCGGCGCGCTTGGACTTCCTCTGATGGTCGCGATCATTGGCGGCAGGACTCATCGCTTCCGTCCGCTCGTCGATCTCTATCGGGAAACCGGTGAGAGATTCGGACATTCTCCCGACCGATTGAAAGTCGGCGTGCACTCACTCGGCTACGTCTCGGAGACGACGCAGCAAGCGGCCGATGAATTCTTCCCCGGCGATTTCGACGCTCAGCGCGGTCCACTCGGCGCACTATTGATCGGTGAGCCGGACGAAGTGACGGAGAAGATCATTCGCCACAGTGAAGCGCTCGGTGGCATTAGCCGCATCACTTTCCAGATGAACGCGTCTTCTCTGCCTCATGCCAAGCTGATGCACGCCATCGAACTGCTTGGCACTCGTGTCGCGCCCGTTTTGCACCAGGAGTTGGTAGTTTGAGCTAAGTGACTGATCTCTTCGCCGCGCGCTCTCAGATGGCGATGTCGCTCGCGTTCCACATCATCTTCGCGATGGTGGGGATCGGCATGCCGCTGCTCATGGTGATCGCGGAGTGGCGCTATCACCGGACGCGTGACCCTGTATACCTCGATATCGCGAAGCGATGGGCCAAGGGGACGTCGATTCTCTTCGCGGTTGGTGCGGTCTCGGGCACCGTGCTCTCCTTCGAGCTTGGGCTGCTCTGGCCAGGCTTCATGCGCTTCGCGGGTAGCATCATCGGCATGCCGTTTTCGCTCGAGGCCTTCGCCTTCTTCCTCGAAGCGATCTTCCTCGGCGTCTACTTCTATGGCTGGAACCGTACCTCCGAGCGGGCGCACCTGGCTGCCGGCGTGGTGGTGGCGATGAGCGGAGCACTGAGCGGCATCTTCGTCGTCTTCGCCAATGCGTGGATGAACGCGCCACGCGGGTTCGTCCTGAAAGACGGGGTGCTATCGGACATCGATCCGATCGCGGCGATGCTCAATCCGGCGTCGTTCCCGCAGGCGCTGCACATGACGCTGGCGGCATATGCTTCGACCGGGTTCGTCGTAGCGGGGATTCACGCCTTTCTACTGCTACGAAAGCGGGGGACACCGTTCAACATCAAGGCGTTGGGCATCGCCCTCGCCGTCGGTGTGCCGGCGGCGATCGTGCAACCGATCTCGGGCGACATCGCGGCGCGCTTGGTCGCGAGGCAGCAGCCGGCGAAGCTTGCGGCGATGGAGGCCCGCTTCACCACGGAACGCGGTGCGCCGCTCACGATCGGTGGGTGGCCCGACGTCGATGCGCGGGCGACGCGGTGGTCGATCGAAATTCCCAACGGGCTCTCGCTGCTCGCCTTCCACGATCCGAACGCGAAAGTGCAGGGACTCGATCGAATCCCGCGCGAGGACTGGCCGTCGGTCCCCGTCGTCCACGCGGCCTTTCAGGTGATGATCGCGCTCGGCACATACATGGCGCTAGTTGCCCTCTGGGTGGGGTGGCGCGCAGTGCGGCGCCGCGCGGTAATCGATAGTCGCCTTCTCTTGCGAGCGATCGTTCTTGCCGCACCGATGGGGTTCATTGCCACCGAGGCTGGCTGGATCGTCACCGAGGTCGGACGACAGCCGTGGATCGTATACGGCGTGGTTCGTACATCGGAGGCTGTGACGCCGATGCCGGGTCTCATCGTCCCGTTCGTCACCTTCACACTTCTGTACGTGTTGCTCGGCATCGTCGTCGCCGTGCTGCTCCGCCAGCAGATCTTGGAGACGCGAAGATGACCGGTCTCTTCACACTGCCTAACGTTATCGCGGGCATCATCGTGCTCTCGCTCAATGTCTACGTGCTGTCGGGTGGTGCGGATTTCGGCGGGGGGATGTGGGACCTTCTCGCCTCCGGACCCCGTCGCGATCGGCAACGCGAGCTGATCGCTCACGCCATCGGGCCGATCTGGGAAGCGAACCACGTCTGGCTCATCTTCGTCGTCGTCCTCCTCTTCACCTGCTTTCCGCCCGCGTTTGCCACGATCACAACTGAGCTCCACATCCCGCTCGCTTTGCTCCTCATCGGCATCGTGCTTCGGGGCTCGGCGTTCACCTTTCGCACCTTCGCCTCCCGCGACACGGCGCAAAAGCGATGGGGACTCGTCTTTTCGATTTCCAGTTTCCTGGCGCCGGCTCTTCTCGGCGCCGCCATCGGGGCAATTGCTTCCGCTGCAGTAGGGCGGGCGGCGGCAACTGCGAGCCCCGCCTTCGCCGAACGCTTCATTTTCTCCTGGGCCAACCCTTTCGCGCTCGGTGTCGGCGCCATGACGCTCGCCCTTTTTGCGTTTCTCGCCGCGGTCTATCTCACCGTAGAGGCAGAGGGCGAAAGCGAGCTGCAGGAAGATTTCCGCCGTCGCTCGTTAGGTGCGGCGGTTGCTGTGTTGGTGTGTGCCTTTGGAACGCTGGCGCTCGCGGGAGAACATGCTCCCCGGATGCGGGAGGTGCTGGTCAACTCGGCGGCTGCCTTGCCGTTTCAGTTGGCGACCGCCCTCGCGGCGCTGGTCGCGATCGGGGCGCTGATCAAGCGATCGTATCGGATCGCGCGCATCGCAGCGGTGACACAGGTCTCCCTCATCCTGTGGGGCTGGGCGGTCGGTCAATTCCCCTACGTGGTCCCTCCGACGCTCTCCCTCGAGGACGCCGCCGCCACACCGATCACCCTTCGCCTGACGCTCATCGCCGTCGTCGCCGGCGTACTCGTCGTCATCCCATCGCTGGTGTACCTGTTGCGCATCTTCAAGGGCCAGCCGTCCGACTGCCTTCCAGCCGAGTAGGGGATTCCGAGGGCGATCATCGTCGCAGCAAAGACCGCATGCCCCCAGCTTGCGAGTCGGACGGACACCCGCCTCAGCTCACCGCTTTCTTCACGAGGGCGCCGATCCTTGCCTCTTCTGCGGGAGTCAACTCCTTTAGCGCGAAGGCGGTCGGCCACATGTGGCCTTCGTCGAGGTTCGCCTTGTCGCTGAAGCCGAGCGTTGCGTACCTCGTCTTGAACTTCTGCGCGTCTTGGAAGAAGCAGACGACCTTGCCGTCCTTGGCGTACGCGGGCATCCCGTACCAGAGTCTCGGCGAGAGAGCTGGCGCGCTGGCTTTGATGATAGCATGGAGCCGCTCGCCCAAGGCGCGATCCGGTGCCGTCATGGCGGCGATCTTCGCGAGCACGGCACTTTCTTCGCCCGCCTGGCCGGGACGCGCCGCCGCCTTTAGCTCTTGGGCGCGGTCCCGCATCGCTGCTCGTTCCTCGTCCGTGAATACCTTGGATGCCTTGCCACTCGCGGTGGTGCTCTTGGCGGACTTTTGCATGGCCTTCGCGCGGGCGAGTTTGCCCCGAGCTTTCCTCTCCGACATCAGCGTCTCCTTTCTGGTAGTCATCCGCCCCCGAAACGATCGTCCTCGCGGGAGGTATAACGCCCTAGTTCAGCTGCGGGCGATTTCAATTTCATTCGCGCAACCTAACGACTTTGAAGCGCCCGTCTGCTGCAACGTTCGTTAGGCGGCGCGCGTTGACATGGTGACCCGAAGCTGTTCGCGCGTTAACGGACCGTGGATCAGGATGAACGAGACAGCGGCTGCGTAGAGTATGAGGTCACCGCGAAATTCGCGGAGCGCGGTGTGTACGGCAAACGCGATCAAAATCGTAATAAGAAGACCAATCGCACCAAATCGCATCCACCGTGGTATCAGAAAGAAAGCAGCTGCAACTGCTTCAACGGAGCCGAGGACCACGAGGTGCGGATTCACGTGTGCGGAAGATGCAAGGGCCGATCTGACCGTTTCGACGCTGCCATATAGCAAAGCAACTCCGGTGGCGAGCCAGAGAAACAGAAAACCGCGCATCAATCTTCGTGGAGGCACTTGCTTCTCCTAAATGAACGGCGACAGAGTTTGTGTCCACCTAACGCCCAAGTTCAGCTGCAAGCGAGTCAATAAGAGCGCGTGGCAAAGCCACGCGCAACCACTAGATCGCTTGTCAGCTGCAACGTTCGTTAGGTAGCAAGCACGAGATTCAGACTTACGTGGACTAAGCTGGCCGAATGGCATTGCCACTAGCGATGACAATGCGCTCCACGACATCGGGCGGCAAACCCTTCGCAACTATCCAAATCTTGCCGAGAGCCCACGTGAACCGGTCGTCGCGCGCCGCCTCGGCCTCAACAAGGTCCACGACCTCAGTGCCACGGAGGCGCGTGTTCCACGCCATCGGTGTGCCGCCGAGCGTGGGCAGGATGCTCTTGGCCACCATCGGCTCGAGCACGAAAAGCAGGAACGCACTGAGAAACAGGGCGCCGGCAGAGAGGGCCGTCACGATGCGGCCGTTCGGCAGGGACGTCGTCGCAGTAGAGGCAGCGATGGTGGTCTGACCGGTCACGGATGCGCGCTCTGCTGAAATCGTAGGACGCATCGTTTTTCGCGGCCACCCCTTGCCATGCCGCAACGCTTGCGTTAAATACTGAACCATATGGTTCAGTATATGAGGACACGACTTGATACTTCGTTCGCCGCGCTCTCGGACGCCACGCGGCGTGGCGTTCTGGAGCAGCTCGGACGAGCCGACGCTTCGATCACGGACCTTGCCGAGACGTTCCACATGACGCTCACGGGCATGAAGAAGCACGTCGG
>QHUA01000067.1 GCA_003221805.1 Gemmatimonadota bacterium | reverse complement strand
CTCTGCGACGGCCCATCGTAATCGCCGTCGAGGTTACTCAGGATGTAGAACTCGTGCGGGTGATAAGCCTGGCCTGACCCGACGTAGTTTGTGCTGTACTTGACGTAGTAGCTCAGATACACCGAGCTCGTCGGGGTGAACTTGTGCCGCTGCGCTCCGCCCGACGTTGGAGTCGTCGCCCCCACCAGCCAGTGGTACTGTGCCGATGCCGTGCTGCCCGTGATGTGCTCAGTCGTCGACAGCTCGACGTTGGTGTCGTCGTACCAGCCACGCGACGCGATGTTGGAATTCTCAAAATCCTCCTCGAAGAGAAGCGTCCCGCCCGGAGGCGGCGGCGGTGGCGGCGGCGTCGAAGCCTTCGTTGTCGCGGCGACAACATTCGAAAGGCCACCGAATACCGCGTTGTAATTTAGAGTTCCGCGAAACGAAACCAGCTGGAACTCGTAACTCGTCGCCGGCGTGAGCCCCAGTACCGTGCAGGTGAGCGGACTCCCAATCGCTGTCCCGGTGACGGGCACCGCACAAGTGCCGCTCGTCACACTCGTCGCCGAGCCCCATGAAATGGGCGCCACCGCGTAGCGCACATCGTACTGGGCTGGCTTACCGGTGCCGTCGTTTACCTGTGTGAATGTGAGCGTGACTCCGGTGCTGTCGATCGCCGATACCTTGAGATCCGTAACCGTACCGGGGTTGGTAGTCGGCGGCGGTGAGGTTCCGGTGACAGTAAGTGTAGCGCTGCCGGATTTCGTACCGCGGCTGGCAGTGATAACTGCCGTCCCTGCCGCTACTCCGGTTACGAGACCGGTTGTGTCGACTGTTGCGACGGCGGTGTTACTGGAGCTCCAGGTGACGGTGCGAGCGATGGGGCGATTCTGATAGTCAAGCAGCGTCGCCGTCGCTCGCGTCGTATCTCCGACCGCGATCGAGCTGGAAGCGAGTGACACGGTGACCGTGGCGACGCGACTCGCGTCGGCGGTCAGGCTGTCGGTGTTGAGGCGGTCCGCTCCGGTGACATTGTTCTCGGAGCACGAGAATATTCCCATCATCGCGAGGCCCAGGCCCACCCCGCGAGAGATTGTGCGGTTCATGATGACACCCATGAATCGCGCGATTGTCTTCACTCGGGTTGCGCACACCTCGGCGACGCGTTGCCCCGCGCATCAAGCGCGGAACGGGTGGAGGTGTGTCACAACAAGCAACGCCGTGGGGACGGCGCGCATCTATATGCGTCAGGCGAAACGGTCGTATCGCCATTGTTTAAGCGTTGTTTTTTCAGTAAAGCAATCGCGCCGTGCTGCGCGCGCATCGGAATCGGTTCGCCATTATCGTGCCCGCGGGCCGGAACGCCAACGATTTTGCGCGAGAGTGCCGCTGGCCGGCGGGGGCCGCCGATGACAAGTTCATTGCGGAAGCGTATGCAAATACTGGTGATAAGGCACGGGACCGCTGAGGACGCGGCGAACGGCGACGATGCGCGCCGAGAGCTGACGAAAGCGGGCAGGAAGGAGATGAAAGAAGTCGCCGCCGGTCTCAAGACCATCATCGAATCGATCGATGCAATCGGCGCGAGTCCGCTGGTGCGCGCTCAGCAGACCGCGGAGATCGTGGCAAAAGCGTACGGCGATTTGTCGGTGGACACGGTCGACACGCTTACGCCGGATAGCGATCCGTCCGAGTTGGGTGATTGGTTGGCCCCGCTCGCATGGGCCGAAGTCGTTGCGATCGTTGGACACGAGCCGCACCTTGGTCATCTGGTTACATGGTTCATGACCGGAGCGGGGAATTCGCGAGTGGCACTGAGCAAAGGAGGCGCTGCATTGCTCGAATTATCAGGGCGACCGACAGCGGGAAGTGGAACACTGCAGTGGCTTCTCACCAGATCCCAGCTGCGTCACCTCGGCGAGTAGAACGCGTTCCGTGACTACCACTCAAGCACAGCGTCTCGCCGCCGCACTGCCAGCGCGATACGCGTTTCGATCAGAGATCGGGCGGGGCGCCGCCGCATTCGTCGTCATCGCCGATGATCTCGAGAGCAAGACCCAGGTGGCGGTGAAGATTCTGCGACCCGAGGTAGCGACGATAGTCGGTGAGAAACGCTTCCGGCGCGAAGTCGAGATCCTGAGTCAGCTCGATCATCCGAACATTCTCAAACTCGTCGACCACGGCTCCATCGAAAGGCGGAGCTTGTTCCTGGTGACACCCTACATCGTTGGTGAAACACTGCGGCAGCGGTTACGCCGAGAGAAGGAGCTAGCCGTGAGCGACGCTGTAGCGATTGCTCGCGACGTCGCCAGCGCACTCGACTACGCGCACACCCGCGGCTTGATCCATCGCGACATCAAGCCGGCGAACATTCTTCTCTCCGACGGCCGAGTCGTCGTTGCTGACTTCGGCATCTCCCGGTGGATGGCCATCGAGAGGTACGCGCAAATCACAATCTCCGGCGTCTCCCTCGGCACGCCGGAGTACATGAGTCCCGAGCAAATCGGCGCGGTCGGCGAGTTGGATGCGCGGAGCGACGTCTACGCGCTCGGCTGCGTCGTGTACGAGATGCTTGCCGGCAAGCCTCCGTTTACCGGAACGACTAGGACGGTCTTCACGGGACACCGAAAGGAGCTGCCGCGGCCGATTAGTGAGCTCAGATCCGATATTCCCGTGAAGATCGATGCGGCGGTGATAAAATCGCTGGCGAAATTACCTGATTCCAGGTTCAAGTCTGCCGGCGATTTTGCAAAAGCATTGGAGGCGGCGATGGGGAATCAATCATCCTCAAAATCCGCTTCCTCCGCCTCCGCCACTTCCACCACCACTGGACCCGCCCCCGCCTGATCCGGACGAGCTCGGACTCGACGCCATGCTGCTCGCCGCCGCCTGCGACATGGTGCTGATCGAGTTTGAGAAGCTCGATACGTTGAAGGGACCGGTCCCGCCGGAGTACCATTGCGGCGGCTCCGTATAGATGTCCTTGAACGCGTTCGCCCACTTCTCCTCGACGCCGAAGGCCATCGCATAGGGCAGATATTTCTCGAACAGCTCCGGGGAAGTGATCATCCGCTTGTAGCGATCCTCTTCAACTCGGGAGAGGAATTCCCTGAAGCCAAGCGCGGCTTCACGTGTCCGAGCGCCTTCGACGGTACGGGCGGGCATGATCTGCGCGAAAATCAGAAGCGTCACCGTGCTCAAGACTGTCGCGGCGATCAGCGCGGGGATCGCGAAAAAGACCAGAGCAAGCTTCGCCGACAAAATCAGGATCGTCCCGAGCGCGAATCCGACGGCGATGCCGATTCCGATCCATTTTGCTTTGGTCCGGTCGGGCCGCTCACGATAGTAGCCCCGCTCGACGAGGCGGTCGTAGATCGCGTTACGGATCCCGGGCAGGAACCGGTAGAACTTGTTCGTCAGCTCCGACACCTTCACCGTATTGCCATCGCTTGGGGCGCTCTGTGATAGTGCATCGAGATAGGACATCTCGTGGGGCTTCAAATCCTTCCAGTCGTTGCGCGTCTTGATGATATCGAGCTGATAATCAGTGCTGTGCGTGAGTCCGAACAGATGCTTCTCGCTCAGCTCGGTGATGTGTACGTACCCCCTCACTGCGAGGTCGACGAGCGTGGCGGTGATGTCCTCCATGTCTGCCTTGTTGTCGATGAGCGTCCCCAGCTCGGCGGGCGATGCGCCGGTGACTGGCTCGTAGCGAACCACGTACGATCCTTCTACCGGATCGCGACCATACTTGTCCCAGTGGCGATAGACGAGAATGAATACGATCAACGGAATCAGCAGCGGCAACCACCGCATCATCTCGAGGAATTGCTCGTGCAGTGGACTCGGCCGCCCAGCGATGTGCCCCGCCGGCCAGCCGAGGGCGATCGTCACCCCCGCGTACGGATAAAGCGCGTGCCTGGCAGTGAAGTCGACCTCGTTCTCGTCGCGCACGATCACCGCGTCTGATGCCCGGGAGTCCTTGTAACCGGTGTAGACGGCGGTGAGCGTCGGCTTGATGTCGGTGGGGAGGACGACGCGCGCGTGGGCGCTGTCGATGAACATCGTCCAGGCGTTGCCGGTGACGTTCCAGTAAAGCTCGTCGATCGCGCCGACCTCGCTCGACGCAAGGAAGAATCGAATCGCGTTGCGCACGCGGTAGTGGATGATGATGGTGCGATCAGCGTTGTACGCGCCGGGAATGTAGATGTGGTACCTGCGTGTCCAGCCTGCGTCGAGCGACTTGTGCTCGACGACCAGTGGCTGGCCCGCCGCGTCGGTGATCGGTCCGTCCACGACGTCCAGTTTCGTCGGACGTCCCTGCGCGGTGTTGTGGCGGAGCGAAAGGTCGCGGTTCAGTCCCTGCCATTGACCGGTGAAGCGGATGGTGAGTTGCTCGACGATGTCGAGCGTCCCATCGCGGTTGACGGTGAGCAGAGCGTTGTAGCTGTGGACGCGGATCTCGCGGCCCTGCGCACCGGCGTGATGCGCCACGGAGAAAACAAGCGACGCGGCGGTCAGGATCGCACGCCCGATCGACTTAGTCACGAACGGTCCGGATTACGCGTCGCAGCTTTCAAGGCGAATAAAATATGTGAGCTTTGCGTCGGCTGCGCGAAATCGCCATCATTGACAAATGAACGAGCGCGCCGCCGACGAGACGATTCTGCAGCAGCCCTTTGATCGCGGCGTGCGTCTGGTTGCACTGTCGCTTATCGACGACGCGCAGAAAGCGGCCGACAACCTCACAGAGCACGCGGGTGATCTGGCGTACGCAGCTGGCTCGGCGCGTTCAAGCCGTGGCTCAAGAACGATGTGTCGCGCAAGAAGCGGCGTAACCTGTCGAGGACTGCCGAGGCAACGAGAGAGACTCGCGACGCCGCCGTGCATCTGGAGTGGTTGCGCAAAGAGCGGCCTGTGCTCAACGGGCGTCAACGAGTTGGACAGTCCTGGCTGACAGACAGGTTCGAGCGCCAACGGGAGGAAGGATGCGACACCGCGCTTACGGCGGCCGCGGAATTCAGCACGCTATCCTCGGCGCTCACGCGTAAGCTGTCGTATTATCACGCTCCGGTTCGCGAGGCCGATACGAGCGATCGGTTCGGGGCTGTTTTTGAGGAGCACCTGACTGCACAGAGTGACAAGCTGCGCAAGCGCCTCGGGCGCGTCCACGAGTTCACCGACGCAAGCGAGGCCCATCGCGCGCGGATTGCCGCCAAGAATCTCCGTTACGTCGCGGAGCCGATCGTAAGACTTGTCGGCCGGGGCGACGAGATGATCAGGGCGCTCAAGAAGTTGCAGGATTCCCTCGGCGAATTGCACGACGTGCACGTCTTCGCTGAGGAGCTGGTCGCTGCCACCGAGAAGGCGGCTGGATCAAGGGCAAGACGCGTTTCCGAAGTCGTGCTCACTGCTGATGCGGATGAGAGCGAGGTCGATCGCGTCAGACGCGCTCGTGCCCGCGATCCGGGGCCGGGCCTCCTCGGGCTCGCGCGGCTGTTGCACGAACGTGGAATGCAGATCTTCGCCGACATTGAACGTGACTGGTTGGAGGACGGTGGCGAGGCATTGTTCGAGCAGGTAGAAAAATTCGCCGCGGATCTCAGTGAGCGCGAGTCAGTCGACAGCGAGATCGAGCCTGTGAGGACAGATAGCCTGGAGTCACCGCGCCGTGCGGAACGCATTCTTGATCGGGAAGTGCCACGCGCTTCGGATTACGCGGACACCAGCCTGGTTAAATCGAACGGCGACGAGGCCCCGGCGCAGGAAGCGCGCGAAGACGCCCGGATCTGACCTCAATCCGATGACATGGCCCGCACGATTGCCTGGAACCACGGTGTGCGGCGGATCGAATCGAGATCAGGATCGCTCATCATCGAGTCCATATGACCGAAGCCATTCATGACAGATCGCTCTAGATAGCCGAGTGCTTCCTCGCGCTTGTCGATTAGCGCGTGGAGACAGGCAACGTTGTATAACACCAGCGGATCTTCCGGCTCGATGGAAAGGGATTTCATAGCGAACTCGAGCGCCCGCGGGATGTTTCCCAGCTTGGCGAGCGTTGTGGCGCCGAGATTGTAGGCGCGCGCGTCATCCGGATTCAGGTCGAGACGCTGCTCAATCAGTTTTACAGCACGGCGTCGCGCGGCAGTTGCTTCAGCGTGCATTCCCATCGCGGTGTACGCACCGCCGAGGAAGGCAGGTGCCTGAAAATCTTCCGGCCGCAG
>QHUA01000066.1 GCA_003221805.1 Gemmatimonadota bacterium | reverse complement strand
CGGAGCTCCAGCATGACAGCGAGTATCGACGTCGCGCCGTCTTCGCGCTGGAATCGCTGGCCGAACCGATGCTGCGCTTTCCGACTGCGTTCGGGCACTTGTTGGGTTGCGCCGACATGGAGTTGCACGGTGCGATCGAAGTCGCGCTCGTCGGTAGGCGAGGAAGCTCCAAATTCCGTGCTCTGGAGACGGCGGTCGCCACGCACTACGTTCCATCGCTCGTGCTCGCGGGTGGACCCCCAGGTGAGAGCCAGATGGTCAAATTGCTGGACGATCGCCCGCTGATTGACGACCAGCCGACTGCCTACGTCTGCCGCGGTTATGCCTGCGATAGACCGGTGACGGATGCCGACACGCTGTCAGAGCAATTGGAGAACGCGGCCAAGGCTGGAGCAGTAGCCACCGCTTAACGGAGACACGATGGATCGTATCAACAGTCGCATCGCGCAGGTGTATGGCTACGCGGTTTGTTTCATCACAGTGATCGTGATGCTCTTTTCGATCAGGGGAGTGGTCGATGCTGTGATCGATTTGAGCGATCCAATCAGAGCGAACGGTGACTTTGGGCGTATTGGCCGACCGCTGACCAATTTCGAAGTCTACAAAATGGCGGTCCGGCGTGAACGGGCTCCCCGCGGAGTCGCTACGGCGCATGTCGGGTCAGTAATGGTGAGACCGGCGCCCGTGACGGAAGCAACTGCAACGGCGACGGATACGTTGTCGGACGCCGAGCTCCGCAAAATGTACGACGCCGAGCGTGAAGACGTCATCGGCAACGCGAAGTTTCAGGCTACTCGCTCGCTGGTCGGAAATCTCCTGCTGATCATTCTCGCGGGCGTCCTCTTCGTTATCCATTGGCGGTGGCTGAAACAACGAGACGGGCTTCCAGCCGCTCCGTGAGCATGACCGCACGGCCTATCCGCGTTACCGATCAATTGACGGAACAGAAATCATCATTCACCCGCGGGATCTTCGCGGGTGTCATCCTCGACTCGTTGCTGTTCCCGTACCCACGCCCGCTCGAGGAGCGAAACCCGGACGAAGCGCGCACGGTGCGCCGTCTCATCAAGAGCCTGCGCGACATGCAGGGCGACCTGATCGACTCCGGAAAATTCGATGAGGAGGAGACGATTCCCGAGAACGTCATCCGGGCCTTCGCCGAAATCGGAATGCTGGGCCTCACCATTCCCAAAAAGTATGGTGGGCTGGAATTATCCTCGTCGGCATATGCGCGGGTGTTCGAGACTCTGTCAGCAGTTGATCCATCGCTGGCCGTCCTCGTTGGCGTTCATTGTGGGCTCGGCTCCAAGGCGATCGTCCTGCACGGCAACGATCAGCAGAAGGATCGTTATCTGCCGCCGCTCGCGCGCGGAGATTTCCTGGCGGCGTATGCGTTGACAGAGCCAGACGTCGGATCCGATGCGCAGAACATCCAGACGACGGCGATGCTCAACAAAGATGGCACGCAATGGAGACTCAACGGCCGGAAGATCTGGATCGGCAACGCGCATCGCGCCGGAGTGATCGCGACGTTCGCCCAGGCGTTCGTGCAGCGGCGGGGCCAGAGCGTGCAGCGCATGACTGCATTTCTGGTTCGACCCGACATGCCTGGGTTCAAAGTTGTCGGCACGGTGCGCAAGCTCGGCATTCGAGGCTCGACCCAGGCCGAGCTCGCCTTCGAAGGCATGCAGGTTCCCAATGACCACTTACTCGGCGCCGTCGGTCGCGGATTCGGCGTCGCTGTTCACGTTCTCAACGCTGGCCGACTGACCCTCGCCGCGGGTTGCACCGGCGGTACCAAGCGCACGTTGAAGGAGATGACAGAGTATGCCACCGAGCGCGTGCAGTTTGGGCATCCCTTGGCGGATTTCGAGATCACGCAACGCAAGATCGCGCGCATGGCAAGCGAGACCTATGCGTCGGATTCGATGCTTGGGATTCTCGCCTCGCTGGTCGATCGCGGTGACATCGACTTCTCACTGGAGGCGGCTTGCGCCAAAGTTTTCGCCAGCGAGATGGTATGGCGGGCCGCTGACGACATGGTGCAGCTCGCCGGCGGCCGTGGTTACGTCAAGCCATACCCGTACGAGCGAATGTTGCGCGACTCACGAATCAATCGAATCTTCGAGGGCGCGAATGAAGTGCTGCGATTGTTCATCGCGCTGAATGGGGTGCAGGCGCCTGCCGAAGCGCTGAAGGAAGTCGGCTCCGCACTACGGCGTCCGTTGAAGCACCTCGGCCTGCTCGGCGGTTACGCGACATCGCGCGTCCGGCTGCGACTGGGCCAGACGTCCACGCTGGACATCGATCTCCACGAGCGGCTCAAGAGGCACAAGGAATATTTCGAGAAGCACGTCGCTGAGCTGGGGACGGCGACCGATCGCGCGATAGTGCGTCACCGCGAAAAGATCATCGACAGTCAGCTGGTGCTGGAGCGCTTGGCGAACATGGCAATCGATCTCTTCGCCACCGCGTGCGTCATCGCCCGCACCCAGACTCTGATCGACGACTGCGGCGTCGAGCAGTGCGAGCGCGAGATTCAGCTATGTGATTTGTTCTGCGTCGAAGCCGGCCGCCGATTCCGCGGCAATCGCAACATGCTCGACGGGCGCGAAGAGGAAGTCGATGATACGCGCCGATCGGTCGCGGCGGCGGTTCGGGAGGCCGGAGGTTACTTCGTTAAGGACGCGATCCTCGAGGATGAGTGATCTGCTGCGGACTGCGGACACCAATCCGCATCAGTCCGCAGTCCGCAGGTATTACGAATCCCCAAGGGTGGGAACGAACTGTGGCGGTTTCCGATGCTTGGTCGCTTGCTCGTATGCATAAGCAATCTTGATGAGCGTCGCTTCACTGTACGGGCGTCCAAAGAATGAAATCCCGATCGGCAGCTGGTGTGAGAATCCCGCCGGCACATTGATATTGGGATAGCCGGCCACCGCGGCCGGTGTCGAGCTCCCGCCAGTGAAGTGATCGCCGTTGATCAAATCCGTTGGCCACGCGGGACCCCCCGTCGGCGCGATGATCGCGTCGAGCTTGTTCTTGTCCATCGTCGCGTCGATGCCATCGGTGCGCGACATCTTGAGGTTGCTCGCCAGCTCGTCGATGTACTTCTTCTCGGTGAGCGGGCCCTTCGCCTGCGCCTGGATCATTATCTCCTGCCCGAACCACGGCATCTCCTGATCCTTGTGCGCGTCGTTGAAGGCGATGATCTCCTGCAACGACTTCACCGGCGCTTTCGTGCCGAGTGACGTCAGGTAGGTGTTGAGATCGGCCTTGAACTCGTAGAGCAGGACATCGAATTCGCTGTCGTCGAACTTTCCCGCCGTCTCGATGTTCGCCGGATCGACGATCACCGCGCCCTGCGCCTTCATGGCGTCGACGGCATCGTTGATTGCCTTGTCGGTGACATCGCTATAGCCGAAGAACTTTGCCCGCGCGACACCGATCCGCGCCCCGCGTAATCCATTGGCATCCAGATAACGTGTGTAATCGATCTGCTCCCGCGTGCGCAAGGACGATGTCGCACTGTCGCGCGGATCTACTCCGGCAATCGCATTTAGAACGATTGCTGCATCCCTCACCGTTCGCGCCATCGGACCGGCGGTGTCCTGGCTGTGAGCGATCGGAATTATTCCGGCCCGACTGACGAGTCCTACCGTCGGCTTGATGCCAACGATTCCGTTGGCGGACGACGGGCACACGATCGAGCCGTCGGTCTCGGTGCCGATCGCCAGAGCGCACAAGTTGGCCGCGACGGCGCCGCCGGATCCTGAGCTCGACCCGCACGGATTTCGGTCGAGCACGTACGGATTTCTTGCCTGTCCGCCGCGTCCGCTCCAGCCGCTGGTCGAATGTGTCGAGCGAAAATTCGCCCATTCGCTGAGATTGGCCTTGCCGAGGAAAACGGCGCCCGCGTTACGCAGCTTCGCGGCGACTGTCGAGTCCTGCGCCGGGATCGAGCCGGCAAGAGCGAGTGAGCCGGCGGTTGTCATCATCCGATCGGCGGTGTCGACGTTGTCCTTGAGCAACATCGGAATCCCGTGCAGCGGACCCCGCACACGACCGGCTTTGCGCTCCCGGTCGAGCGAATCCGCCATGGCGAGCGCGTCCGGGTTCACTGATAGAGCTGCGTGATCGACCGCGCCGTCCTTCTCCCTGATGCCATTGCGCTCTGTAGATCAGCGATCGTGGCTTCTTCGAGCTCGAACGGGGGGACGTGTCCCGGCTGGTCGCCGGCGGTTGCTTCAGACGCGCCGGGCGAGAGTGATTGCCCTTCCAGTGGCCGACCGCGAATTGCCAGCGCACCGGCGATGGCACTCACCCGCACGAAATTTCTACGGTCCATGTCGATTCACCTCAATGAAAGCTGCGCATTGCGGACCAAGAGCACTGCCAAATCAGAGCATGTCTTGAGAACCGCCCCACAATTCTGACAAATCCACTTGCACTTGAACTG
>QHUA01000065.1 GCA_003221805.1 Gemmatimonadota bacterium | reverse complement strand
ACGAAATGCATGGTGGCGGCGTATTTGTTCAGATCATCGAACACAGGAGCGAGCGCCTCGCGCGAGTGAAGCTCCTGTGACGGCGTCGGATCCTTTGCGTTCATGTACACGACGAAGTGCGTGTCCGGCGTGAAGAGCGCCATCTGGCCTTTCGCGTCACGCCGATCGGCGCAGTGCGCGTAGCCCTCGACGAGCTCGCGAATCGCAAGGCGATCTGCGGCTTCGCCGGGAGAGATAGCGACGTGCTTGCTCATCTCCCTCTCGTCCGGCGCAGGCCCACGATGGTCACGGTCGCCACGGCCAAATGCATCGCAACCAGCGACACCTTGGTGCCCACCGACGAGATTGTCGACAGCGGGCCGCCGAGGGACAACAGGGCGAAGAGGATCGCGATGACGGTCCAGATTGCACGGGCGTTGGTCGTGAACCGGCGGAGCAGGGCGAGCAATCCCCAGCCGGCCAGCGACCCGACCAGCGCCGCGACAACCACGTTGATCACCGTGATCTTCTGTATCGGTTGACCGGCGCCGAAGCTGACGGTCAGCGCAGCGCCGGCCAAAGTTGCCACGATCCAGATCGCAACGGCCGCCGCTGTCGCGCCGAGCACCGTCGTCACTGGGGAACTAGACGAGACGCGTGTCGTCTGATATGTAGTCTCGCTCATCACATAACTCCTTTAAGAAAGGCTCCGATTGCATCGAGCGACTGGCGAGCCGCCTCGAACTGCCCAATACCCGTGACGAATCCGTGCGGCATTCCCATCCACACGTCCAGCTCGGCGTCGACGCCCGCCGCGACTGCGCGCTCCACATAACGGCGCGAGTCGTCGAGCAATACTTCGTCGTCTCCAACGTGAACGCGGACCGGAGGCAGGCCGCTCAGATCACGGTACAGCGGAGACGCGAGAGGGTCCTTCGGATCGGCGTGACCCAGATAAGAAGCGATCAGCCCGGCCGCCTGGGATTTGGTGAAGTACGGATCCGCTTCCGCTCGTGTCTCGTAGCTCTCTCCCGTAAGTGCGAGGTCGGTCACTGGGGAAATCGCCACGCCGCCCACGGGAGCCAAGTCACCTTTCCAGGGTTGCCCGCAAGCGATCGATAGAAGCACGAGCGCCAGATTGCCTCCGGCCGAGTCGCCGACGACGGCGATCTTTTTGATTCCCTTGTCAACTAGTCCGCGATAGCATGCCTCGACGTCCATAATCGCGGCAGGAAAGAGATGCTCGGGAGCGAGCCGATAATCGGGTATGAAAGCATCGGCTCCAGCGCGCGAAGCGATGTGGCCGACGAGATTCCGGTACGCGTGGGCGGTTCCGAAGTTGAACCAGCCGCCATGCGCGTGAAGGATCGCCGCGCCCTTTTGCGAGCGCGCCGGCCTCGCCCACCAGCCGGAGATCCCTCCGACGGTATCGGCTTCGAACGTCACGTCCGTGGGAGCCGGGACTCGCTCCATGACGTCGTCGAACGGACCGCGGGCAGCCGCTCCTGTGAGCTTGCCTTTGAATGCTGCGACGGCCCCTCGTAGAGAGTTCGCCGCGACGGAATCCTGCTGGCTGACCGGATGAACAGTCAGCCAGGGCGCTTTCACGGCCGCGTCAGCGAGCATCTGCGGCTGCATTTTCCCTACCTTCTGCGATTCGTGTCTCGGCCCAGGACCAGCGCTGCTCGCGAGCCCAGTCAATGAAGCGGTGCCAGTTGACTTCGGGATAGAGCTCTCGAAGGCCGACGACGTCCGCGTCGTATCCCACGCGGTCGAACCACTCGTACATCCGCGCTAAATCGGCATTCGATGATTGCGCCGCGGCGATCGGAACCGCTGTGTACTTGATGCTCCGGCCCGACGCCTCACTGATTGCCGCGGTCGCCGTCGCGAGCGTCAGCTCGTCAGACGCGATGTCGATTCGCTTGCCGAGGAAACTCTCACGACGTTCGATGACTAGGGCGGTGAACTGCGCGATGTCTTCGACCGCGATCTGTTGCAGACGACGCGTCGCGGGCATTGCTATCGCGATCGACCCTTGTGCGATGCCGGCCGCCATCCACTCGGCGAGAAAGTTCTCCATGAAGAAGACCGGCGCGACGATCGTGAACGGTATGCCGGATTTGCGAATCTCCTTCTCGACCTCGAACTTGCTGTCGAAATGCGGAATACCAGTCGCCCGGTCGGCGCCAGCCACCGACGAATAGACGAGGTGCTTGACGCGCACGCGCGACGCTGCGCGAACGATGTTTAGGCCCTCGCTTGTTTCCGTTTTAGCACCGACCTCGAACGGCGTCGACATGGCGAAGACGGTATGGACCCCGCGTGCGGCGCGTTCGAGACTTCCTTCATCGTCGAAGTTGCCGGGAATGATTGCGACACCGCGCTCCGCGAGTGCCGCGGCCGCAGGCGACTCCGGCTTCCTCGTCAGTGCGCGAACCGAATGCCCGCGCGCGAGCAGCTCGCGCACGAGGTGCCCGCCCTGCTTACCAGTCGCGCCCGTTACGAGCACGTTCAACTTGCCGGACATGTCTTTCTCCCTTTCATCACGTGTTGTTCATTCTTTGAGCAGGCGCTCGGTGAGCACGATTTGGATCACTTGTGGGACGGTCTCGAGACGCGCCCAATCCCGTTGAAGCTCGCACGCCAGCGACACCCAGCTTATCGGTTGTCCTCCAGCAAGCGTGACGCGTTCCAGGCCGGCGCGATGCGCTTCGACGGACGTGCCACCGATCGCGTCGACGACCGGATACACCTGGAAGCCTTCGCGTAGAGCATCGAGCGCTGGAAACGCCATACAGATCTCAGTCCACAGAGCGCAGAAGATGAGTTTCCGTCGCCCAGTGCTTCGCACCGCCGCAACGAAGTCGGCGTCTTCCCACGAGTTGAGGCTCGTCCGATCGATCGGCGTGTTGCCCTCGAGCACCGCAGCGAGCTCCGGAACAGTGGGCTTCTGCCGACCGGACGCGACGTTGACCGTCGAATGAACGATCGGCAGCCCGAATGCCTTCGCGATCTTAGCCGTCGACACCACGTTCTTCAGCAGGAGGTCGTGGTCCATCGATCGAACTGCCGCCACCTGCGACGGCTGATAGTCGATCACGATCAGCGCCGCATTCTCCGGCGTAATGAGATGATCGGCGCGCGGATCGCGTCTCGTTCCAGTTGTCATGATATTCTCGAAATCCGGCTCACGGGTGGACCCACGACGCGAAGCCGAGGTCGAGGCGGAGCGACTCCATGACCCAGAAGGTCGTGCTGGCGGTAAAGACGTCAGCGGCGGCGAGTACTCCCGTGTACTTCGCGATCACTGGCGCGGCAGCGGCATCGGTGCACGCATCCAGATAGCCCTTTACCCCTGCCCAGGAATTCTCGCCGTACTTTTGGAAATAGGGCGTAGGATCGATCGTCGGCAGCGTCTTCCTGACGCTGTCGGCGATGTCGGCCATGTACCGTTGATGCAGCGTCACATCGTCGCGCGTGCCGAGCCTGCCGAGGTGGCCGCCAATGAAATGCTTCCAGGGGTACGCGAGCGCTTTCTCCGGCGCAGCCATGTACCCCACTACGTCCTCGGTGAGATTGCAGATGTAAACGGGCGCCCAGCCCGAGTTCACTATGTCGACGAGCATCAGCGTGTCGTGATCGGGCAGGTGGATGTAGATGTTGTCGGGCGAGTGATTGGTCCCCTTCCAGGCGAGCTCGATACGACTGCCGCCGATGTTGAGCGCGCGCTTGTCCTGGAAGATTTCCTCGGGCGCCGGCCTCGCCTTGTCGTTGTCGCGTATCAGGAGCTTTCGCGTTTCCTCGTGCCCGATGCGGACGACGTTCTTCCCAAACAGCGACGACGCGCCCCCATGATCGGCGTGGTGATGCGTATAAATGAGATACTTCACCTTATTGCTGACGCCGTTGGCGGCGGCGATTTCGTCCACCGCGCGCTGAATGTTGTGGCCAATCGTCGGCGGCGCGTCGAGCAGCACTACGCCGTCTTTGGTGGTTAGAAACGCGCACTGGTAGGTGGCGTCGGTGACCCAATAGAGATTCTTCTCCACGCGTCCGACGTAGTAGCCCTGTGCGTTGAGCGCCGGGCCGAGCGCTGATTTAGGGACCGGCGCATAATCGGGCAGGTCAAGCGCGTTTCGATCATTCGTGCTCGGCATTGTCTGCTTCAGCGCCGCGCCGGCGGCGCCGAGCCCAGCGAGCTTGAGAAAAGTGCGGCGCGGGACTCCCAGCTCATTGATCGGGGTCACGACTGGTTCTCCTTCTTGGTGGGGTTGAACGAACATTCCTGACTCCGCTCGCGGGCGATCCATTCGCGGATGTATCTGGGGCACTCGACCAGCTCGACGCCTTCCTCTTCCTGCGCGGCGAGGAAGCACACGACCTCTCTGTCCACGAGCGTCGCATCGCCGAGGTTGAACACGAGACGCGGGTAGTAGCGCCTGACCTCCGCCTGAATCGCGTCCAGATGATCTTCCTCGATCCGTCCGCTTAGTCGCACGGTCACAGCTTTGCCATCGAACGCGCTCTCAATTTTGAGCGTCATGCCAAAAGCAGAAGGCACACGCCGCGCCACCGCTAAGTGCGTGTCGTACTGCGACTTAGTTTTTTTGGGGGACGCTAACCAATTGG
>QHUA01000111.1:18523-47174 GCA_003221805.1 Gemmatimonadota bacterium | reverse complement strand
TTCCAAGCGCCAGAAAGCGGAAAACCTGCCGCGTTTTGCAAATCGTTTTGCAGCTTGCAAGCGATTTCGCGCAGAGCTGGACAGCGTTTAGCGCACTGGACCATAAAGTGGCTTATGGCGTATCATCAACGTCCAGATGCCGCTCAAAGACCGGAGCCCAGAAATGCAATACAATATTATAGGCCGTTTGCGGCGGCCCGCCTTTGCGCTCATTGCGGGCGCCATCGCCGCGCTCCTTTATGCGGGCGCTGCCAATGCTCAGACGAAGTCCGTTACCCCTGCTCCGGCCACCGCGCCGCGGAAGGTTTACGTGAAACCCAGCGATGCCGATCTCAAGAAAAAGCTGACGCCACTTCAGTATCAAGTCACCCAACACGAGGCAACTGAAACACCGTTCCGGAATCAGTATTGGGACAACCACGAACCAGGCATCTACGTCGACGTCGTATCCGGCGAGCCGCTTTTCAGCTCGCTTGACAAGTACGATTCTGGCACTGGCTGGCCGAGCTTCACCCGACCGCTCGAGGCCGCGAACATTCGCACGAAAACCGACCGTCTTCTTGGCTACGAAAGGACCGAAGTTCGTTCCGCTCAGGCGAACTCGCACCTCGGCCACGTTTTCGACGACGGCCCGCGTCCAACAGGTTTGCGCTACTGCATGAACTCGGCGTCGATGCGGTTCATTCCAGCGTCGCAGCTCGAGGCCGAAGGCTATGGGCAGTACGCGGCACTGTTCAAAGCGAAGACAGCAAGTAAACCAGCGAAGTAGCTGATTTCGGGCTTGTGCGGTGTGGTGGAACCCTCAGATTTTGTCGAGGGTTTCCCCAGCGCACATCAGCCCCGAACATGAGAGCTATCAGAAAGGGCTTCACCCTGATCGAGCTCCTTGTTGTCCTAGTGGTGCTCGGAATCCTATCCGGCATCGCCATTGCCAGATTCCTCAATACCAAGGAAGCCGCGTACATCGCATCGATGAAAGCGGATCTTCGGAATTTCGCACTGTACGAGCAGAACTACCTGATGGACAGTCAGGGCAGCTACTTCTCCGGCAGCGGCGCGGCACAGGGCTTTGTGGCGACGGTTGGCGTCACTATCAGCGCGACGGCCGACCCGGGCCCGCCGCCAAGCTGGCACGCCGTGGCGACTCACGACAAAACATCGAAGACGTGCTCGATCACCACCAACGGTCCGTCGATCTGGGAAATCAGCTGTCCGTAAAGTCCGATTGAAGAATCTCTGGCACCAACGGACGGTTTCATTCAGATTTGCACGCCGAAAAAACATTTCCCCGATTTCCTTGCTGAATCAGTCAATGGAATGCTGGTTGATCACGACGCGCGCTGAAGTGATGCGACTCGAATTTGGAGAGGAGCCGCCGGTGGAGATCTGCCTTCCGGACAAGCCGCTTCTGGAGATAGAGGACAACGCGGTGCTGAAGGCGATTCAGGACGCGCCGTACATCACGTACCAGCGCTACCACCTGGCCCATGAAAGCTGGCGCCTTGGCATCGTTTATTCGATTTCGCCGCCGACTGTAGGCGACATTCAGATTCTGTCCGCGTACAGGGCGGGACACGAGGCGCGACCGCACCTCGTGTAGAAACGACCCGCGGCGCGGCGGCGAAGCGCGGGCCAGCCGGTGGACTACTTGTTGCGCAGCTTGGCTATGGCTTGATCCAGGAGCTCCTGGAGCCTTAGATACTCCTCGTTGATTCTCTTACCGGCCGCCGGTAGCTCCGCTTCGGCCTTCTCAGCCAGCTCGGCGAGTCGCTTGCCCGCGTTGGTGAGCTCCTCGCGCAGTTTGTCGAGTGCCTGCTTGATGTCTTCCATGTGATTGTCCCCGATGTTGGGCGCGCGTTCCGCGTGGCAAGAGTACGATACGCGCGAGCCTTGCGAGATGCTACTTACGCGCCGGGGAGTCGCGCGGTTTCCGCTACTTCTTGCCTGGTTTGACAAGCAGGCGCTGGCCGATCTTCACTCGGTCGCCCTCGAGCTGGTTCCACTGCCGCAGCTGGTCTGGCGTCGTGTCGAATTTTCTGGCGATGCTGAAGAGCGCGTCGCCACGCTTCACTTTGTAATAGAGCGGCTCCTTTATCAGCGCATCCACCGCCGCCAGCAGCTTGCGCTCGGCAGCGGCGTCTTTGCGCTGGTTTTCATGTACTGCATTCACGTAATCCACCAGTGAATCGAGAGCCGGCACCTGAGTGCCAACCGCCGCGAACTCCCCTGGCGGCACGCCCGGATGTGAAACGCGGACGCCGTGCGCAGTAAGGAAGTAGAGGCGTCCGGGGCGCATGGAGAGCAGCGTGTCGTTGGGAAATTCCTGCGTCACGATTACTGGCGGCGCATCTTCGCTCTCGAACTTGCTCCCGGGTGCGACGCCGATGTAGATCAGTCGCTCGTTGGTCGCGTAGAGCATGCCATTGGCACCACGGTAGTACTCGCTGGGACGCCTCATGAAGACCTTCGCTTTTCTCTGGACCTTCTCGCCGTAGGTGAGCGTTCCGCCTTGCAGCTCCCGGTCGGCGGCGTTCCAGGCTTTGGGGGCGTCCACGTGCCGCATGAAAAAGAAGTAGCCGAATAGAACGAGGGCGACCACGGCGATGGCGAGTCCAATGACCGCTTTTTTGAGGAAGCGAAAGGAGCGGTACAGTCTTTCGGACTCTTTCATTTCTGATCAGTGTAGCGGGACGCGGGCACCGGTGGGAGGGCAATCTCCATACCGGGCGTGGCATGTGAGGTGCAACCGAAATGGGCATGGCCGACCTCGAGTCCGATCAGCGCCAGGATGGGGCCGGAGACCAGTTTACAAACGTGGCGATTCGCAGGCCGCCTGGGCCTCCGGCTCCTCGCTGGAAAAGATTTCTAAAGGCTGCGCTTCACGGCTTCGGCGCGACGATTCTACTCGCTGCCGGAACGATTTGGACCATCCGCCTCCAGCACCCGAAATTCGTGAAGCCGGGCGAGTTGCTTCACTTGCCACCTGCGCTCGTCACGGCGGTGACGCCGGGCACCGAGTCCACGCCGGCGCTGCCGACTGATTCAGCGGCCCAGGTCGAGATGAAGAAGGTTGCCTTCTCGCTGCGGAAGTACACTAGTGACACCGTACTCGCCAACCGGATTGCCTCCGCCATTGTAGTGCAGGGAGGGAAGAAGAACATCGACCCGGCGCTGCTGGTTGGCGTGGTGTTGACAGAGGACGCCAAGCTCGATCCGAACGCGAAGAGCTTTGTGGGCGCCCGCGGGCTGATGCAGGTGATGCCTTTTCACGCCGGAAAATGGAAAGGGTGTACTTCGGCCGACCTCTTTTCGATCGATTCCAACATCTGCCATGGTACGAGCATCCTAGCGGATCTGATCAAGCGCTCGCCCAGCGTCGCGAGCGCGCTTCAGCGATACAATGGTTGCGTTCGGGGAACTAACACACCGAACTGCCACACCTACTCGGGCAAGGTGCTGAAGTTCGCTGAGCAAGCGGCGACGCAGATGCTCAGCTTCTCGCTCGCCGACTAGACCCGCCAAAACTCGCGGGCAGATGGAAACGTCACATAGATGACATTTCCGGACCATCTGTTTCCTGAGTTAACCCCAGATTTTGTAAAACTTTTTCTTGACCCAATCCGTCAATATAGGTAGCGTAATACGTATCTCAGCAGTGGCATTACCACAATAGATTGGGTTTATGACGGAATGGATAGGGCGGGAGCTCGAGCGAATTCGAAAGCTCAGAGGTCTACGCCGTGAAGACGTTGCTGCCAGGCTTCCAAGACCTGTCTCGCCGTCAACCATACGCAATATCGAGCATGACGAAGACTACAACGTCTCGCTCGATCTTTTGCAGCAGATAGCGGCGGTCCTGGGCGCCAAGATCCAGGTCTCACTAGAGGCCGAAGATCTGAAACGCTGGCAGACGCCACCGGGACAGCGGCCAGCAATCAACCTGGCCGATGCACCGATAGAATCGCAGGAACGGTTGATCGACAACGAGTACTTCATCCGCTACATCCGGGCGCGTCATCCGGATTGTCCGCTGACGAACTCGCAGATCGGTCGAAGAATGTGGGACTTCGCCAAACCCAGAGGAGCGGAGTTGGTGAAGGAAAGGATGCAAGTGAAGAAACTGCCGTTGAAGGATAGCATCGCTACTTACAGGCTTCCGACGACAGCAGCGCAGTACCGCGTACATGAGCGGGATATGGAAGTGCTGCATGGTTTTGCGGATCGGTTGGGCCGGGCTTACCGCGATGAGAAGGGAAGGGTTCTGGTTCCACTCATCTAGGTCTGCTCGACACGCTAATTCGAGGAGAACCTGTGAAGAAATCAGGATTGAAGCCACTTAAAGCACCGCCATCGAAGCTGTCTTCTCCGATGAAGACCGCTTTGCGCGCGACCTCCCATGCAATTGCACTGGGTGGGTTGCTCGTGGGCGGAGCCGTGTGGACGATTTCCCAGCAGCACCCGCTCTACGCTAACCCGGGCAGGCTGCTGAGATTGCCCGCGGCCGTCGTCGATGCGTCGCAACCCACCGAGCAAGCCTTCCGCATCGGTGAGGTGCTGAACCAGTACACCCACGATCGCGCTCTCGCGTTCCGCATTGCTGACGCGCTGGTCGATCAGGCCGACAAGGAGAAAATCGACCCGGCCCTGCTGGTTGGCGTTCTCCTCACGGAAGACGCGACCCTCGACCCGCACGCCCGCAGCTCTGTCGGCGCGCGGGGGTTGATGCAGGTCATGCCGCTCCACGGTGGCAAGTGGGGATGCGGCTCGTCTGACCTGTTCGACATCGAGAGCAACATCTGCCACGGTGTGCAGATCCTCAAGCAGGCGATCCGTGACGCGCCGAATACGCGCGTGGCGCTGCTGCGCTACAACGGCTGCGTCCGCGGTCGCAACACGCCGAACTGTCACCGCTACGACGACCAGGTGCTGAAGCGCGCCGGCCGCGCGGCGGCGGAGATGCGCCTGGTGAAATCTCAAAAAACAGACTAAGGTTCTTCTGAAAAAGAGCCGGTGCCTTACGCACCGGCTCTTTTTTTTTGCATGTCGCGAAAGCCGTTCCTCGTCCTGGCGCTCTCGGTGGTCGGGATCTCCTTCGCGGGGCCACTCGTACGCCTATCCGCCGCCGATCCGGTCGCGATCGCGGTCTGGCGCCTGGGCTTTTCACTGGTCATCGTGGCTGCTTTTCTCGCGGCGTCCGGAGAATGGCGGGAGTTCCGGGGAATAACGCGTGGTGAGCTCGGGCTGGCGGTGGTGTCCGGCGTTTCACTGGCGCTCCATTTCTGGGCCTGGAACGCGTCGATACGTCTCACGACGATTGCGGCGTCGGTCACTCTCGTCAATCTGCAGCCGGCAGTAGTGGCGGCGATCTCGGCAATCGCGCTGAAAGAGGCCCCGTCCCGGAAGCAGGTACTCGGTATCGTCGTCGCGATTCTTGGCGCGGTCGTAATCGCTGCTCCCGACCTGGGAGCGGGGTTGACGCGCGGCAATGCGCCGCTGCTCGGGAATCTGCTGGCGACATCGGCGGCGGTGACGGCCGCCATCTACTACACGATCGGTCGACGACTCCGACGCAGCCTCGGCATCTGGTCCTATGTGGCGATCGTATATGCGGCTGCATTCTTCGTTCTGGCGACAATCGCGATGTCTCTCGGCGTTCGGCTGGCGCCGCAGCCGCCACGAGAAATAGCGATTTTTGCCGGCCTGGCGCTCGGCCCGATGCTGCTCGGCCACACGGGAATGAACTGGGCCTTAAAATTTCTACCCGCCTATGTCGTCAATCTGACGGTGCTCGGAGAACCCGTTGGTGCGACGCTGTTGGGTGCACTGATACCATCCATTCGCCAGATTCCCACGGTATCCACTCTCGTCGGCGGGGCAATCGTGCTCACTGGCGTTATCGTCGCTGCCAACAACGTGACCGATCGCTACGCTTCGCCGGCCCGCGTCAAAGGAAAAAGCTGAGGATGGCGATAAGACCTCCGACCCTCTCCAGCTCACCCGTCGATCGATGCGAAATCTGAGATTTCTACCGCTGCTTCTTTGTCTTGTAGCCGTTCCCGCCGGGAGTCAGGGACGGACGAGAGCTCGCCCGGTCGCACGGGCGATCACCTCACCGCAGGCGCAGTTTGGCCACAACATTGGCGACGATTACTTCCTCGCCAATTACAGCCAGATGCTGGATTACTGGCGGAAGCTCGATCGTGAGTCGGATCGAATGAGACTGGTGCGCATTGGCACCACCGCCGAAGGGCGCCCGATGTGGATGGCGATCGTCACATCCCCTGAAAACTTCAAGAAGCTCGCTCGGTACCAGGAGATTTCGCGGCGGCTGGCTTTAGCTGAGAATCTCACCGATGCACAGGCCCACGCCCTGGCGGTGGAAGGCAAATCGGTGGTGTGGATCGATGGGGGTCTGCACGCAAGTGAGGTTCTGGGCGCGCAACAGCTAATCGAGACGGCATATGAGCTGGTGAGCCGATCCGACCCAGAGACGCTGCGCTTCCTCCGCGACGACATCATCCTCCTGGTCCCGGCCAATCCCGACGGGCAGGAGCTGGTGTCCAACTGGTATATGCGCGACGCCGACACTCTGAAGCGCACGACGTCGCGACTGCCGCGCCTCTATCACAAGTACGCTGGTCACGACAACAATCGGGACTCGTACATGGCGTCACAGCCGGAAACGCAGGCGATGGACAGCATCCTCTTCCGCGCCTGGTATCCGCAGATCATGTATAACCATCATCAGACTGGCCCAATCGGGACGGTGATCTTTGCGCCACCGTTCCGCGACCCGTTCAACTACAACTTCGACCCGCTGGTGCCGATGGAGCTGGATCTGGTGGGAGCAGCGATGCACTCACGATTTGTCGCCGAGGGCAAGCCGGGTGCGACGATGCGAAGCGGCTCGAGCTATTCCACCTGGTGGAACGGCGGTCTAAGAACCACGGTGTACTTCCACAACATGATCGGCCTGCTTACCGAAGCAATCGGAAATCCGACGCCGATGGAAATCCCGCTGGTTCCTGAGAAGCTGCTGCCAAAGGGCGATTACCCGATGCCCATTCAGCCGCAGAAGTGGCATTTCGCGCAGTCGATCGCATACGAGCTGACGGCAAATCGCGCCGTCCTCGACGTCGCGTCGCGTTACAGAGAAACGCTGCTCTACAACATCTACCAGATGGGCCGCAACTCCATCGAGCGCGGCAGCACCGATTCGTGGACAGTCACTCCCAGAAAAGTTGCCGCGCTAACGGCGGCGATTCCGCAGGACAGCGCCCGACCACAGGGGGGCGACGCCGGTGGCGGTGGAGGAGGGGGCGGACGCACGGTGACAACGAGTCCGGCCGACCTGGCGACGTACACTCGCATCATGCGCAGTCCGGCCGACAGGGATCCCCGCGGATACATCATTCCAGCCGACCAGCCTGATTTTCTGACGGCGACGAAATTCGTCAACGCGCTGATCAAGACAGGCATCGAGATCGATCGCGGCACCTCCGCTTTTACCGTCGACGGGAAGAGCTATCCCGCTGGTTCGTACGTGGTGAAAACGGCGCAGGCATTCCGGCCGCACATCCTCGACATGTTCGAGCCGCAGGACCATCCGAACGACATCCCGTATCCCGGCGGTCCCCCGACTCCTCCCTACGACAACGCTGGATGGACACTGGCTTATCAAATGGGTGTGCAGTTCGATCGCATCCTCGACGGATTCAGCGGTCCGTTCACCCAAGTCACGGGCTTCGCGAGAGTACCAGCGCCGCGAGTCGGACCGGCAGCTGCAGGCTACGCTTTCAGTCACTCGCAGAACGATGCGTTCTATGCCGTCAATCGTCTGCTCGCTCACGGCGACACGGTCTACACGCTGCGCAATGCGCTCAGCATCAACGGACGGACTTACGACGTAGGGACGTTCTACGTTCCCGCCAAGACATCGACGCGCTCGTTTCTCGCCAGATTGGCGCAAGAGAAGGGACTGCAGTTCGATCCTTTCCACACCGAAGTCTCGCCCGCGTCCTTACAGCGAATTCGCCCGGCGCGAATCGCCCTGTGGGATCAGTACGGTGGCGCAATAACGTCTGGATGGGCGCGCTTCATTCTCGAGCAATTTGATTTCCCATACGAGGTGGTCTATCCCCAGACGCTCGACGCCGGGAATCTGATCAGCAAATTCGACGTGCTGATTCTTCCGGACGGCGCGACGTTCGCGCGCTCCACGGCACGTACGCCACGAATAAATCCGGAGGACATTCCGCCGGAATACCGCGACCGTCTTGGCGCAATGACTGTCGCGAAGACGGTCCCGCAGCTCTCTGAATTCCTGAACGCCGGCGGGACGATTATGGCGATTGGCTCGGCGACGGACCTCGGCACGCAGCTCCAGCTTCCAATAGCCAACGCACTCGTCGACAGCGCCGGACGCACATTGCCGCGAGCCCGGTTCTACGTGCCGGGATCGATACTCGCCATGCGTGTGGATACTACCGCGGAGCTGGCGCAAGGCATGAGGCCAACGACCGATTTCTACTATGACAACGCCCCCGCATTCCGGCTGCTGCCCGCGGCAGAGGCGCGCGGAATCAAGAGAATTGTCTGGATCGACAACCCGAGCCCACTCCGCAGTGGCTGGGCCTGGGGCCAAAGGTATCTGAGTGGTGTAACAGAGGTGCTTCAGGCTCCCGTCGGAAAAGGGATGCTCGTTCTCTTCGGTCCCGATCCGTATTTCCGCTCACAGCCGCACGGAACTTTCAAGCTGTTATTCAATGGTCTCCTTTATCGCAACGACCTTGGGGATTAGATGATGCGCTCAGGTATTCTCTTCGCCGCTTTCGCCGTCGCCGGTTGCTCGTACTTCAAGTCGGGCGCGACCCCCGAGCCCGCCCCTTCGTCCGGCACCAAGGCCGAGACGTCGCGGGCCCCCGGTGCCGGACTGCGACTCGCCACCAGCGCTGGTCTGCTAAGGGCGATGCATGATCGCTACGATGGAAAGTTCCTGAAGACGATGAGCTTCCTGCAGAACAACACCGCTTACACGCCGAGCGGCACCGAGGTGAAATCGCAGTGGTACGAGCACATTGAAGTTCCGGGGAAGCTGCGCATTGCCTTTCTCCCCGCCGCCACCAAGAGCGGACTCGTGCAAGTCGACAACAAAGTCGCGTCGTTCGACAACGGAATTCGCGTCGACTTTCGGCCCTCGATCAATCCGCTGCTATTGCTCACCGCCGACGTGTACGTAGCCCCTGTTGCCGGGGTTACGCGTGATCTCGACTCGCTGCATGTGGACATGGAAGTGATGCGAGACGACGAATGGGAGGGACAGCCGGTTTACGTGGTCGGAGCGAAAGCGGGCGACTCCACTTCAAACCAGATGTGGGTAGATCGAGACCATCTGCGGCTAGTGCGTTTCGTTCAGCGCTCGAGGGCGGGCGAGCGTAACATCGTCAGCGACATTCGCGTGCTGAATTACAAGGAAATTCAGGGGTTCGACATTCCAACTGAGTTCCTCATAATCCGGAATGGACGCCCCTTCTGGCGGGAGCAGTACGCCGATGTGCGGATCAACGAGCAATTGCCCGCCGGCACTTTCGATCAGGCGCGGTGGAACGACATCCCAATTCCGAAGTAGCATCAGTCGACGAGAAAACTTTTTCTGATGATTCGAGGGCTTTCACTCCTCTTCGTTTTAGCTCCCGCTCTTTCGACAGCACAGACAGCTCTTCCGGTACAGCCCTCGCGGGCGGCAACCGCGGTCAAATCGGCTTCCACCTGGAAGATCGATCAAACTCGATTGCGCAGCGAGAATCACTTCGACGCGGAAGCGAATCCGACGGTCACCTTCAGGAGTACGAAGTTTGCTCGCTTGGCGGGAGATTCGATCGCGGTCGCCGGTAATCTCAACATGACGTGGAATCGCATCGCGGAAGGCACCGCCATGCTTGGCGACGAAGTCAAAGTCGATATCGACATCGCGGCGGTCGAGCAACCGCAGTAACAACACCTACAGGCGAGCAATCATGAGAAAGCGACTACTGCTGGTAGCGGGTCTCGTTGCCGTCAACGCGTCTGCGCAGGGACGCGTGCAACGTCCGATGACTTTTGAGGATTTTGCCGCCGTCAGGAACGTTGGTGATCCTCAGGTCTCGCCCGACGGTAAATGGGTTCTCTATTCGGTGCGGACGACCGATGTCGGCGCGAACAAGCGTACGACGGTGACCAAACTGCAGCCGATCACCGGCGGCGCGGCGCGAATCTATCCCGACAGCAACACCAAGGCAGCGGAGGCGCGCTGGTCGCCCGACGGCAAATGGGTCGCGTACACCGCCAACGGCCAGCTGTGGATCGCCGACGCCAGCGGCGTGAACGCGCGGCAGATCACGAACGTCAATGGCGGGGCGAGTGGTCCGGTATGGGCGCCTTCAGGCGACCGCATCGCGTTCGTAACGGCTGTCTTTCCCGATTGTGACAGTGATGCCTGCAACATCGAGCGCGCGAAAGCGGCGGACACGGGCAAGGTCAAAGCCCACATCGCCGACAATCTTCTCTACCGGCACTGGACCGAGTGGACGCCGGCGACGCGGTCGCACCTTTTCGTCGTGGCTCCGGATGGATCCGGGCTCCGCGATGTGACCGCCGGTGTGAAGTACGATGTGCCGCCGGGCCCATTTGGCGGCAGCGAAGGCTACGCGTTTTCTCCCGACGGAAAGGAGCTAGCCTACACCGCCAAGGATCAGGGTCGTGAGGACGCGTGGTCGACTGATGCGAACGTGTACACCGTTGCGGTAGCTCGTGGAGGGCCGGTGGTGATCACGGCGGCGAATCGTGGCGCGGATCAGAATCCGGTTTACTCGCCGGATGGCCGCACGATTCTCTACGCTTCGCAGGCGCGTCCCGGATTCGAATCCGACCGCCAGCGACTGATGGCGTACGATCGCGCAACGCGGACTTCTCGCGAGCTGCTCCCAAGGTGGGACAGGAACGCCGATGCCTACGCGTTCTCGCCCAGCGGCGACGCGATCTACCTGAGCACGGTCGACGCGAGCCGCACGAAACTCTACCGGCTCACGCGTACACCCTCCGGTTGGAGTACGCCGCCTCAGCTTCTTACGTCGGGCGCCAATAACTTTTCGCCGTCGATCTCGCCCGATGGGAAGACGATCGCCTGGCTGCAGGATGCAACGGAGCGTCCCGCCGAGGTGTACGTGGCAACGGTTGGCGCTCCGGGAATGAGCAACGTGCGCCGGCTCACCCATGAGAATGACGCGTTGCTGGCGCAGCTCAAGCTCTATCCGATCGAGGATTTCTGGTTCAAAGGCGCCGACGGCGACAGCGTGCAAGGGCTGCTACTGAAGCCGCCGCAGTATCAGGCGGCCAGGAAATTCCCGGTGCTGTTTCTCGTTCACGGCGGACCGCAGGGCGAGTGGCTGGATCAGTGGCATGGGCGCTGGAATTTCGAGATGTTCGCCTCCCCGGGATTTGCCGTTGTGGCGATCAATCCGCGCGGGTCTTTTGGCTATGGGCAGCGCTTCACGGATCAGATCTCGAAGGATTGGGGTGGTAAAGCATATACCGACCTGATGAACGGGCTCGATGCCGCGCTGGCGCGCAACGCCTGGCTCGATTCGACGCGCATGGGCGCCGCCGGCGGTTCCTACGGTGGGTACATGACAAATTGGATCGCGGGCCACTCGACTCGCTTTAAGGCGCTCTTTACACACGCCGGCGTCTTCAATCTCGAGAACATGTACGGCGCAACCGAGGAGATCTGGTTCACCGATTGGGAGTTCGGCGGACCGTATTGGAACAAGGCGGCGATGGACACAGTGTACCGCCGCTGGTCACCGCACCTTTTCGCGGCAAACTTTCACACGCCACATTTGGTTGTCGTCGGCGAGCTGGATTACCGCGTGCCCTACACCGAGGGTTTGTCTCTTTTCACAGCGTTGCAGCGACAGGGAGTGCCGAGCCG
This sequence comes from Gemmatimonadota bacterium, assembly GCA_003221805.1. Classification (GTDB taxonomy): domain Bacteria; phylum Gemmatimonadota; class Gemmatimonadetes; order Gemmatimonadales; family Gemmatimonadaceae; genus UBA4720. The sequence goes on along the minus strand of QHUA01000111.1, from coordinate 35,206 downwards.
GTTGATCGACTTTCCCGATGAAGGCCACTGGATCGGCAAGCCGCAGAATCAGCGGCTGTGGTGGAGCGAGGCGCTGGGGTGGTTCAGAAAGTATTTGTCGCCGTAGCCGTCATTTCACTTCTGTTGCGGTTGGGTCATTTCCTACCGGTAGCCAGCGGCCTGCATGGTGAACAGCTCCTCGTACAGGCCCTTCCTGGTGAGCAGCTCCTCGTGTGATCCCTGCTCCTCGACCTTGCCGTGGCGCAGCACGATGATTCGGTCGGCCATTCGCACGGTAGAAAAGCGGTGTGAGATCAGGATCGCCATTCGTCCGGCAACCAGCTCCGCGAACCGCAGAAACACTTCGTACTCAGCGCGCGCGTCGAGCGCGGCGGTCGGCTCGTCGAGAATCAACACCTGCGCATCGCGGATGTAGGCGCGGGCCAGCGCGATCTTTTGCCACTCGCCGCCCGACAGGTCGACGCCGTCGTCGAAGCGTCGTCCCAGCATCTGCTGATACCCATTCGAAAACCGAGGGAGCAGCGAAGAGGCCAGCGAATTCTCAGCGGCGGTCGTGATTGCCGCCGGAGTCCCATTCTTTTTCTCGAGCTCGGCGCGGACGGATTCGATTTCACCCACGCCGATGTTCTCATCGAAGCGCATGTCGTAACGCACGAAGTCCTGGAAGATCACTCCGATCGCTTTTCTGAGGCTGGCGAGGTCGTACTCCCTGAGATCGATTCCGTCGAGAGTGATTCGCCCCTCGGTCGGATCGTAGAGTCGCGCCAGCAGCTTTGTTATCGTCGTCTTGCCGGCGCCGTTCTCACCGACGAGCGCTACCCGCTCACCCGGGCGCAGCCCGAGGTTCACGTTCCGCACAGCCCACCGCTCGCTGCCGGGGTAGCGAAATCCGACGTTCTCGAAAACGAATCCGGTTTCGATCGGCATTGGCACCGGCCGCGCATTGGGCGATGAGTGGATCGTCGGCTGCATGTCGAGAAATACGAAGAGATCTCGCAGATAGAGGGCCTGCTCGAACACGCTGCTGGCATTGAGGAGAGTGCCCTGAATCACATCGCGACCGCGCCCGAAAGACGCTGCAAGAAAGGTCAGGGTTCCGATGGTAATGTCGCCTCTAACCGCCCGCAGCAAGATCACTATGTAGGCCGCATAGTACCCGACAGTGCCGAGGATCGATAACAAGGCGCCGACGATCCCACGGCGCAGCGACAGGCTGCGATTCTCTTCGTAGAATCTCTGCGCCAGAACCCGGTAGCGTTCGGTCAGCCACGGCGCGAGATCGAACATCTGGACTTCCTTGCCCGTTTTGTCGCTCGCGCCAACGTAGCGCAGGTTGTCGAGCTGGCGGCGCTCAGGCGTCCAGCGAAAGAGCAGGGAGTAGCCGAGCGATGCGAAGTGAGTCTCGCCGAGAAAGCTTGGAATGACCGCGAGGCCCAGAAGGAGTAGTAGCCACGGGTTGTAAGCGATCAGCGCAGCGGCCAGGGTGACAAGTGTCAAACCATCTTGCGCCATCGAAAGCAGAAGGCTGAGAAGCGCAATCCTGCCGACGGTTTGTCGCCGCGCGCGCTCGAGGTGGTCGTAGAAGTCGGGGTCCTCGAACTGGGCGAGGTCCAGTTTCGCGGCGTGTTCCATGAGCTCGACGCTCATCGCATTGGAGAAAAGATCTCCCAGCAAGCTTTCAACGAGCGAGGAAGCGCGAGCGAGAATCTCACCGCTGAGGACGATCAGAAGCTCGAGGGCGAGGTATCGCCAGATTTGCGTTAGGGTTCCATGGCCAGCCTTCGCCGCGATCACGGCGTCCAGAATGAGTTTGCCGACCCAAAACGTCGCGATCGGCACCACTGATCGAACGCCCCTGAGCACGACGATGGCCGATGTATAGCCGCGGTGGGTTCGCCAAATGAGGCGGAAGAGCGCAGGAAGATATCGCAGCGCCTCGAGGCGTTCCTTCCAACTCGCGGGCGTCGCTGTGCTGCCACGGCCCAGCGGCCCTCGAACAACAACCGGGTGACTCATGAGGGGCTCGCGGTGGGCCTAATTCTTCTTGCGACGATTGCTACTCGAGCGCTTCGACTTTCCAGCCTCGATAGCAAAACCTTCGGCAACCCAGGCTTCGTAGCCGCCGGCAAGATTCGAGACGTTGGCGATGCCTCGTGATTGCAGCAGGCTCGTGGCGATGGCGGACCGGCTGCCTCCTTTGCAATGAAGTACTATCGGCGCGGAGGGATCGAGCTCGCCAATTTTGTCGGGAAGAGCCGCAAGGGGGATGTGCTTCGCGCCCGGTAAATGGCCCTTGCTCCATTCTTCGGGACTTCGCACGTCGAGGATCTGAACGTGGTCACCGTTCGCCAGTTTGCTGAGGCCAGCCGGGTCGAGCTGCGCAACCTTCTCCAGGTTCTTGTGATGGGATTCCCACTCTTGGACGACATCGCTGTGAAAAATCCCACGGACACGCGTCAGGCCAATCTTGCAGAGGTCGTGGAGAATCGACTTCACTGCTTCCTCGCTGTCGGACTCGGCGATCAGGTACAGATCGCTGTTCTCGGGCACGAGCGCGCCCATCCAGTTGAGGAACGACTTCCCGAGGGGAATGTTCAGCGTGCGGGGCATGTGTCCGCTGGCGAACTTCTGCGTCGGGCGGCAGTCAACAATGGTTGCTTTCCTGGCGAGGGCGTCTTCCAGCTCGTCGAAGCCGAGGTATTTCGGTGGCGCAGTCTTGGGCAGTTCCGCGCCTGTTCGATTGATCCGCTTCATTAACGCGAAGTACCGCGGCGGAACCGGCTGGTCCTGCAGGATCCTGCTCACGAACGCGTCTTCGCTCTGCTCGGCGAACGCCCAGTTGAACATTTTTTCGTAGCCAAGGGTCGACTGCGGCATCGCTCCCAGGGACTTGCCGCAGGCGGAGCCAGCGCCATGACCGGGCCAGATCTGAAGGTGATCGGGCGCCGCGCGAAACTTCTTCAGCGATTGGAAGAGCTGGCGGGCGGACTGCTCCATGGTGCCTTCCTTGCCCGCCGCGCGCTCGAGCAGGTCTGGGCGTCCAACGTCTCCGACGAAAACGAAGTCTCCAGTTATTGCGCCGACTGGTTCCTCTCCGCGCTCGAGATCGGAGACGAGGAAAATCATGTGCTCCGGAGTGTGTCCGGGCGTGTGTCGCGCGGAAACGCGGACGTGACCGACATCGAATGCTGTACCATCGCGTAACACGTGGGCGCCCTTTAGAACGTCGGCGGAGTAAGCCCACTCGCTATTGCCCTCACCGGAGAGGTGCAGCGTTGCCCCGGCAGTCGCCGCGAGCGCAACCGCGCCGGAGACGAAATCGGCGTGGATGTGGGTCTCCGTCACGTGGGCGATGTGTACGCGATCAGCGCCCGCGGCGCGGGTGTAGAGCCCGATGTCGACGTTGGGATCGATCACGATTGCTTCGCGAGTCTTTTCGCAAGCGATCAAATAGCTCGCCTGCGCCAGATTCTCGTCGTAAAATCGTCTGAAAAGCATCAACGTTTGTGCGTTGGGTGTGACAGCGTTGCTCGCCGGGCGGACAGTAGTTAGCGTCCTAGACATCCACAGCGATTTACAGCGCAATATACCACTAACGTGAACACCGAATCGCCGCGCGACACTACCGCGCTCACTCGCGAGGAGCTGGTACGCTACAGCCGACACATTCTTCTGCCGCAAGTGGGAGAGGACGGGCAGCGCGCGCTAAAAAACTCGCGCGTGCTGCTGGTGGGCGCTGGCGGGCTCGGCTCTCCCGTCGCGCTGTATCTGGCGGCGGCGGGAGTGGGGACGATCGGGCTGGTTGATTTCGACTCCGTCGATCTCTCCAACTTGCAGCGACAGGTCCTTCATGGATCCGCGGCAATCGGCAGCTCCAAAATCGATTCGGCGCGCGATCGATTGCGGGACATCAATCCGAACGTTCGCGTAGAGGCTTACGAAACGCGTCTCACATCCGCGAATGCGCTCGAGATTGCGCGTGGATACGGCGTGATCGTCGATGGCACCGATAACTTCGCCACCCGCTATCTGGTAAACGACACATCCGTGCTACTCGAAATTCCCAACGTTTACGGCAGCGTTTATCGCTTCGAGGGACAAGCGTCGGTATTCGGCGCGCCAGGCGGCCCGTGTTACCGGTGCCTCTTTCGCGAGCCGCCGCCCCCCGAGCTGGTGCCCAGCTGCGCTGAAGGAGGAGTGCTGGGAGTCGTCCCGGGACTCATTGGCACCATTCAGGCAGCGGAAACCATCAAGCTGCTACTCGGACTGGGCGAAACCCTCGTCGGCCGACTGCTGACTATAGATGCGATGACAATGGCGTTCCGCACCATTGAGATTCGCCGAGATCCGGAGTGTCCTGCCTGCGGCACGCGCGAGATAACAGAACTGATCGACTATGACGAGTTTTGTGGCGGAGCTGCTCATGACACATCGCAGGCGAGAGTAACCGAGATCCAACCGGCGCGATTGGCGGAGCGGCTCGCTCAGGGAGAGCGACTCGAGATCATCGACGTGCGCGAGCCGTACGAGTGGCAGATCGGCCACATTCCCGGCGCGCGGCTCGTTCCGCTCGACAGCATCGGGGCGGAGATCCCGCGCCTCGACAAGAGTCGCGAAATCATCCTCTACTGCAAGGTCGGCGCGCGCAGCATGTACGCGGCCCAACAACTAGCCGCCGCCGGTGTCGCGGAAGTCAGAAACCTCGCCGGCGGAATCGTCCGCTGGATAGACGAGGTGGATCCGACGATGACGAGGTATTAGTTGATCCCATCGGATCCCATCGAGCGATTCCGCACCGTCTACGCGCGCGCCGAGAAAATCGATCGCTCGGTCATCCCTGAGCCCAACGCCATGTCGCTTGGCACGATCGCAGAAGGCGGCCAGCCGTCGGTCAGGATCGTGCTACTCAAAGCGTTCGACGAGCGCGGCTTCGTGTTCTACACGAACCACGAAGGGAGGAAGGGTCGCGAGCTGCTGGCGCATCCCAAGGCTGCGCTCTGCTTTTATTGGCCGCCGCTCGACATCCAGGTCCGAATCGAAGGCACAGTTACGAAAGTTGCAGGTAAAGAGGCGGATGCCTACTTCGCGACTCGTGAACGTCGAAGCCAGATCGGGGCATGGGCGTCGCGGCAAAGCGAGCCGTTGGAGTCGCCGACAGCTCTGAATGAACGTGTCGCGAAGTACGAGAAGGAATTCGAGGGGCGTGAGGTGCCGCGGCCAAAGTTCTGGTCAGGTTTCCGCGTCTCTCCGGATCGAATCGAGTTCTGGAAGGGCAGGGCCAATCGTCTTCATGAGCGGCATCTCTACGTCAGAGATGGCGACAGCTGGAGAATTGAGACTCTTTATCCGTGACAAAGGGGCGGTACCACTGGAGCACGACATCACCTAAAATGTTGAGATGACTAGCACCCGACTTCCGCCGGCTCCAAAAAGCGCGCCGCCTCCCGCGCCCGTTGCGAACGGAGAGCTGTGGACGATCGCGTCGGCCCGAAGCCTTTACAACATCGAAGGCTGGGGTATCGGCTTCTTCGACATCAACGAGGCGGGTCACGTCGTCGTGCGTCCCGATCGAGAGCGGACAGACAGGGAGCTCGACTTGTTCGAGCTCGCCAGCGATCTGGAAGAGCAGGGCGTCGGCCTGCCACTCCTGCTCCGCTTCTCCGATATCCTCCGCTCGCGGATCGAGTCGCTGAACGAGAAGTTCGCTCACGCGAGGGAGGAGTATTCTTACGAAGGCGGATACACGACGGTCTACCCGATCAAGGTGAACCAGCAGCGCCACGTCGTCGAAGAGATCGTCGAGTTCGGCAAGACTGCCGGGGTTGGATTGGAGTGCGGCAGCAAGCCCGAGTTGCAGGCGGTGCTGGGCCTTGCCGAACACACCGATCATCTGATCGTCTGCAACGGCTACAAGGACGAGGAGTTCATGCGCCTCGCGCTGATGGGTCAGAAGCTGGGACACCAGGTGTTCATCGTTCTCGAGCAGCTGAGCGAAGTCGACGTGCTGCTGCAGGTGGCCGACGAGCTGGGAGTTACGCCAACGGCGGGCGTGCGTATCAAGCTCTATTCCGAAGGGTCTGGGCGCTGGGCGAAGAGTGGCGGCGAGAAATCCAAGTTCGGACTCGGCACAGCGCAGCTGGTGAAGCTGGTCGACAAGCTGAAGGCTCTCGACCGCCTCGACATCCTCAAGCTCATTCATTTCCATCTCGGCTCGCAGATCACCGACATCCGCTACATCAAGTCGGGCCTACAGGAAGTCGCCCGCTACTATGCGGAGCTCCGCGGGCTCGGAGTGGACATCACCCACGTCGATGTAGGCGGCGGACTGGGCGTCGATTATGACGGCAGCGGCTCGACGTCGCAGGCGAGCGTCAACTACACGCTCCAGGAATACGCCGACGACGTCATTTACACGCTCGCCGAATCGTGCCGGCAGCACGAGCTGCCGATGCCGCACATTATCAGTGAGTCCGGGCGGGCGCTCACTGCGCATCACGCGCTGCTGCTGCTCAGCGTGATCGATGTCGAGTCGCAGGCGGAGAATGCCGTCCCGGAGCTGAACGAGGATCATCCTACGCTGTTGCACGAGATGGCCGCCGATCATGCCGCGCTGGCGAAGCAGCGCATCTCCAGAAAAAGGGTGCGCGAGGTTTTTCACGACGCCACGTTCGACAAGGAGAGAGCGCAGGAGCTGTTCAACAGCGGCGTCCTGACCCTGCGCGATCGGGCGATCACCGAGCAGATCTATTTGTCGACGATTGCGACGCTGGTGCGCATTGCGCAGAAGGATCGCGATGAATACTCGGACATCATCGACGATCTGGAAGCGACGATGGTCGACCGGTACTTCTGCAATTTCTCGCTATTCCAGTCGTTGCCCGACAGCTGGGCGATCGATCAGATCTTCCCGATCATGCCCATTCACCGACTCAACGAGGAGCCCACTCGCCGCGGGACGATTCAGGATGTTACGTGCGACTCCGATGGGAAGATCGAGTGTTTTATCGGAGATCGCACGCCGCGAAAGAGTCTGGAGCTGCATCCGTTCACCGACGGCGATCCCTACATAATTGGAATCTTCCTGACTGGTGCGTACCAGGAGATCCTGGGTGATCTGCACAACCTGTTCGGCGATACCAACGCCGTGCACATCAGGTTGTCGGAGTCGAAGGGGTACGAGGTGACGGACCTGGTGCACGGCGACACGGTGACCGAGGTGCTCGACTACGTGCAATTCCGCGCGTCGGATCTCCTCGCCACGTTCCGCCGCAAAGTCGCCAACGCGACGGGAATCCCGCGACAGGAGGCAAACATGTTCATCGCCGATTATGTCGCGGGGCTCGAGGGCTACACTTACCTCGAGGGAGAAGCGGCGAGGTAGGCGGGAAGCGGGAAGCGGGCGTCGGGTACGGGAAACGGGAAGCGCGCTTTCCGATGCCGGTTACCCGTTAACCGTACCACGTGAATCGTACCCGTTAACTGCTTCCCGCCTCCCGCTTCCCGCAATCAGCTCTGAGAGAACCTCTTCTCCACCTCTTTCCAGTTGACGACGTTCCACCACGCCGTGATGTAATCCGGCCGGCGGTTCTGGTACTTCAGGTAGTACGCGTGCTCCCACACGTCGAGTCCCATGATCGCCCTTTGGCCATCCATCAGCGGGTTGTCCTGGTTCGGCGTGCTGGTAATTGAAAGTTTGCCGCCGTTGTTTATCAGCCAGGCCCAGCCCGATCCAAATCGACCGACCCCGGCAGCGCTGAATTGCTCGCGGAATTTCGCGAAATCTCCAAATGCGCTCTTGATTGCCGCGCCGAGAGTGCCGCCCGGCTCTCCACCAGCCTTGGGCGCCATGATTTGCCAGAACATCGAGTGGTTCCAGTGGCCGCCGCCGTTATTCCGAATCGCCGTGCGTACGGCTTCGGGCAGCTTGCTCGCGCCGTGCATCAGATCGTCGAGAGATTTGCTCGCCAGTTCTGGCGCCTTCTCGATCGCGGCGTTGAGATTGTTGACGTAGGTCTGATGGTGCTTTCCGTGGTGGATCTCCATCGTTTTCGCGTCTATATGCGGCTCGAGGGCAGCGAAATCGTAGGGAAGGGACGGAAGTGTGAATGCCATTGTCTTTCTCTCCTGTGTGGTCCTTGCCCGGCCTGCGCCGGGCGTCGTGCAACTCTCTATTGGTCGAATCTCAAACGTCGCTACCCACGGCGTTCGCGGCGGCGTACCGCCTCGAGCGCCTTCTCGCCCGGAATGCTGAAATAAGGCCGGGCAATATCGAAATGAAAATCACGATCGCCACCACGATCTCGATGTGCTGGTCTATCCCCGGAATGGTGTTGCCGAGGAAGTAGCCGATCCCGAGCATGCTGCCGATCCATGAAATGGCGCCGATGATGTTGAAGGCGATGAACTGTCTGAAGCGCATTCCGCCGACGCCAGCGATCACCGGCGCGAAAGTACGGATGATTGGCATGAACTGGGCTAGCACGATCGTCTTGCGCCCATATTTCTCGTAGAACTCGTGGGCGCGGATAGCATGCTTTTTGTTGAAGAAGAGGCTGTTTTCTCGCCTGAAGATACGGGGGCCTGTTGTGCGACCGATGAAATATCCGACGGAGTTGCCGCAGATTGCCGCCGCGAGGAGCACCGGCAGCAATGCGTATATGTTGAGGAATCCCTTGGCGGCAAAGAGTCCGGCAGTGACCAGTAGAGAGTCGCCCGGCAGAAATACCCCGACCAGGAGGCCTGTCTCGGAGAAAATGATAGCGGCGATGCCAAAGAGTCCCGCCCACTGGACCAGGTCAGGCAGGTTGGAGATGCGGTGGAAAAAGTCGGTCAGAGCCTGCATGAGGCCTGGTTAGCAGAGAATGGAAAAGAGACGTGCAAGTTCACCGCCCCCGCGACGCAAAGCAACTCCTGGAGATTGGCTTCTTGCCTTTCCCCAGCTACGCGAGCGAGGCTTTCGCCGGCCCATCGGCAGAGCTGAACGGATCTTCAGCGCGACCGCCGTCGCGCTGCTGGTTCTCTTTGCAGTCGGATGGTCCTGGTCGATTGCGCGCGCACGGGCGGGCGGTGACGCCGGCCTCGCACCCGCTACCGCGACGATCACCGCCGCTCTGACGGATGCTTCGGCGCCGTCCGTCGCGTATCTGACGGACGCGGCACTAACCGCACTCGCGACACCGGCGCGTGGTGAGAGCGGAAAGCTTCGCGCGCGCATCCAGGCCGGCGGGTCGCCGATTTCGCCGATACTTGCGGACACCATTCCGTCCGGAGCAGTCGCTACTTTTTCGTCGGGTGCCGCGGCAGAATCGACGTCGACGCTGGCCGCCCCGAATCGTCCGGGGATCTGGAACCTCGCCCTGAAAATCGGCAACGCGATCAAGCCGCTCGGTGAGTTCAGCGTGATCACCCTGCGCCCCGCGTCGGAGGAGAAAGGCGGACGTCTGGGACTGTATTACATCGGCAACTGGCCGGCGGCGCGGAAAGGTCGACCCGGCGTGGCCTATTCGCCGCCGACTGGATTCATCGAGGTGACGCAGCAGAATCAGAACACGCAGCTCTCCGAGCATTTCAAGCTCAAGGATTTTCTGCCGCACGATCAGCAGAACGTCTGGCCAAAATACATCGTGCTCGACATGAAGCTGGTCGACAAGGACGAGCTCGTCCTCCAGGATCTGCAGGAGCACGGAATCAATCCCGCCGGGGTCCGCGTCATGAGCGGATTTAGAACGCCCCAGTACAACGCCGGCGGCGGCGATCCCCGCGGGCGCGCCGCCCTCAGCCGGCACATGTATGGGGATGCCAACGACATCTACATCGACAACGATGGGAATGGGCAGATGGACGACCTGAATCATGACGGGCGCGTGAATATTGCAGATGCGAAAGTCATACAGGATGCGGTGAATCGCGTCGAGCGGGCACACCCTTCGCTGATAGGAGGGTGCGGCATATATTCCGGCACGTCGGCGCACGGGCCGTTCACCCATATTGACACGCGAGGCTACCCCGCTCGCTGGATCGGAACAGGAGATAGCTAATGGAAAAGACAATAACCGGTAGCCCCGCGACGACGGTGGAGGACCACAGACACGCACCTTCGAATCCCAAGCGCGACCCGGCTATGCCCGTGCGCCTCGCCGATCTTGAGCCGTATGTCGGGTTGGGCTATCTGTCGAAGTTGTTCAAGCTGATGGCGGTCATACTCCTTCTTCTGCTCGTTTCCGAGATCATCACCGGCCTCGTCACCCAGGGAACAACGTCGATCCCGACGCTGCTCGGCGAGATGAGCCGACTCGTAGTGCTGGCGGGCCTGCTGTGGGGCAGTGGCGACCTCGCGCTACTGCTCATCGACATGGGGCACGATGTCCGGGCGACCCGGATTCTCCTCGGCAGACAAGCGCTGCATCAGACGGGCTCCACCGGAATTACTCCTCCATCTGGCTCGCCGCGTGTAGAGGGAGGGAGCTTCGTGGAGCGTGGACCCCGCTAAGCTCTTCACGATCGGGCACTCGACCCGATCGCTGGAGCAGTTTCTAGGACTGCTATCGAGGGAAGGCGCGACACATCTCGTCGATGTGCGCGCCTTCCCCACATCGGCGCGATACCCGCACTTCTCGCAACCGGATCTGCAGCGAGCCATCGTCGATACCGGCGGCAGATACTCGCACATGCCGTCGCTGGGCGGACGCCGTCGCGGCAAACGCGATTCGCACAACACGCTGTGGCAGAGTTCGGCGAGGCACTCGAGGATCTTCTCGCGCTTGCGCGGCTCGAGCCCACGGTAATCATGTGCGCCGAAGCTGTGCCCTGGCGCTGTCACCGCTCGCTCATCGCGGACGCGGTAGTAGCGAAGGGCAACCCCGTTTATCACATCCTCGACTCCGCAACGCAGCTGCATCAACTGACATCGTTCGGGCGAGTCGATTCAGCGGGTCGCGTTCGATACGATGGTGCGCCGCAAAACGAGCTGTTTGGTTCAGACTCCCTCAGCAACACTCCGTAATTTCGTGTGTGCGGCATGCTGGTTGCCATGATCCACGGGGTGCCCTGCCATGTGCGCAAGGCCGCGCGCGGCTGCGCGCAAAGCGGGCGAGATTGTTTGTCGCGCCGGGTGTAACTCACTTCTTGAGAGGATGCCATCATGCTTTGGACGATCGCGGTAATTCTCCTCATCCTTTGGATTCTCGGCTTTTTCGTGGTGCACGTCGGTGGGGGGCTGATCCATCTGTTGCTCGTGATCGCAGTGATCGTGATCATCTATCGTCTCATCACTGGCCGACCGGTCGTATAGCGAAAGTTTCGCCTGGCCGCGGCGACCTCGTTGCTTCGGCGCAATGCTGTCCTCCACCATGCGGTCAAACGCGAGAGTGGAGGGCAGCGTTTTGCATCCGGTCAGGTACATTGAGTACCGGATGCCGGAGTCAATGACCGCGCCTCGGTCCATTCTGTCCGCGGTAAGAGTTGTCCTCTACGAGCCGCAGGATCCGGTCAACATCGCCGCGACGATCCGCGCGATGAAGAACATGGGCTGCTCTCACTTGTATCTCGTGCGCTCGGTCGAATACGATCCGTGGCGGCTCGCCGGCATCGCGCACGATACCGATGACATCATCGAGCGCATAAAAAATTGTGAAACCATCGAGGAGGCGCTGGCGGGCGTCGTCAGAGTTGCCGGATTTACGGCGAGGCGTCGAGCCGCGAAGCGCGACGTCACGACCCCACGGGCGGCGAGCGCCGATCTTCTCGAGTTTGCTCATAACGGGCCGGTGGCAATTCTCTTTGGAAGAGAGGACAAGGGCCTGCCGAACGAGATTCTGGATCGGGCCCACCTGCTGGTGACGATTCCTACGACGGGACACGCGTCACTGAATCTCGCTCAGGCAGTTCTGCTCGCTCTGTACGAGCTGCATCTAACCGCCGACGACGCCACCCGTACTCTGGCGCCGCCGCGAAAGGATGCTCCGCCGGCGACCGCCGAAGAGTACGAGCAACTTTTTGCCGACACCGAGCGCGCTCTCTATCAGATCGATTTCTTCAAGACGCGATTTCACGAGCACATCATGAGAACGGTTCGCACGCTGTTCTATCGTGCCGCTCCGGATTCGCGCGAGCTCGCTCTGCTGCGCGCGATTTTCATCGAAGTCGTGCGGACAATCGAGCGCATCGCGAAGCGAAAGGCAGGAGGTTTGCAGCAGTGACGCGCACCTTGCGCCACAATACCTGACCGAACATTTTTCCGCCTGTCGAGCGCTTGTGAAATTCTTCACAAAGCCGACCGATTAACTCGCCTTTACCGATTATCAGCGGATGAACTTGCGAAGCAGATGGCTCGCAGTGCCGGGTTTCATATGCATTGCGGCACTCGCCACCATGCTCTCTGCATACAGCGGCGCTTCTTCATCGGAAGGAAACAGTCCGGTTCAACCGGTCAAATTCCGTCACACGATTCACGTGGACACGCTGAAGATGAACTGCCTCTACTGTCACTTCGCCGCCAACAAATCGTTCGATCCCGGTTTACCCGCGATGAGCACCTGCATGGGGTGCCACACCGTCGTGCAGGGAACCACCCCTGACAACAAGGCGGAGATTCAGAAGCTCGCCGAGTTCTGGAACAAGAAAGAGCCGGTACCGTGGATTCGCATCCACAAGCTTCCGGAGTACGTGCACTTTCCGCACATGCGCCACATCAATGCCGGCGTAACGTGTCAAACGTGTCACGGTCAGATCCAGACGATGAAGCAAGTCTACCAGGCGTCGTCGCTCAACATGGGCTGGTGCGTCAACTGTCACATCGGCCAGTCCAATCCACCATTCCGGGCGCGCTATGACTGCAGCGCGTGTCACTACTAGCGATGAGTACTGACCAGGATCGCGCGGCATCTTCTGGACCCAACGCGCCGAACGGCGTGAAGCGCCGCGAGTTCCTCAAAGTCCTCGGCGTCGGCACTGCAGCGACGACGATGCTGGGGTGCACGCAGGAAAAGGTTGAAAAGCTCATTCCGTATCTGATCTCACCGGATCAAACAGTGCCCGGCGTCTCGAACTATTACGCGACGACGTGCCGCGAATGCTCGGCCGGGTGCGGAGTGATTGCCGAGACGCGAGACGGGCGTACGATCAAGCTCGAAGGAAATCCGGAGCATCCCGTCAATCGTGGAGCATTGTGTGCGCGCGGACAGGCGGCATTGCAGGGTCTCTACAATCCTGACCGCTATCGCGGACCGATGGCGCGCAAGAATGGACAGCTGCAACCGGTGAACTGGGATGAAGCGCTGCAAATCTTCGCACAAAAGCTGGGTGAAACCCGCAGCAGAGGCGGCGCTGGCTCCGCCGTCTTCATCAATCAGCACGAGAGCGGGAGTTTCCCTGGCTTTCTTGATGCCTGGCTCGCCGCATTCGGGATGCCGCCGCATCTCAGTTACGATGCAGGCGCCGATCACGCTGTCATTGCGGCGAATCGACAGACGTACGGCGTGGCGTGGCCTCGACTGGATTTCCGCGCCGCTCGACTCGTCGTCTCCATTGGCGCCGATTTCCTCGACAGCTGGGGCGCGATGGTGCCGCAGCAGCTCGATTTCGCCGAGGCGAGAGCCGATCATGAGAACGCGCCGCGATTGATCTACGTCGGTCCGCGTCGCTCACTCACCGGACTCAACGCCGACCAGTGGATCGACTGCAAACCAGGCAGCGAGATGGCGATCGTCCAGCTTCTGGGCGGCCAGGCCTCGGCTCAAGCGGCAGCGCAGGCGACAGGGGTGAGTGAAACAGTGCTCGACGCATTCGCCCGCGAGTTTGCGTCGTCAACCCCGAGCATTGTCATCGCCGGCGGCGGGGGAGCAGATGGCTTGGAGGTCGCGCTCGCCGCGAACGCCTTGAATTCGCGCGGCAATGTCGGTACGACCATCAAGCCCAACGAAGGCTATCTCGGATTCGATCGAATGGCCTCGCCGGCGGAGCTGCGCGCGCTCGCCACCCGGATGATTACCGGAGGTGTCTCGCTGCTGATGGTGCGCGGCGCTAATCCGGCGTTCACGCTCCCCAAGGCGGTCGGATTTGCCGAGGCAATGGCGAGGGTTCCGTTCAAGGTGAGCTTCTCCAGTTATCCGGACGAGTCATCCGAGCTTGCCGACCTCATTCTTCCCGATCATCACTCCCTCGAGCAGTGGGGAGACGCGGAGCCCGTCCGCGGCACGATCTCGCTGCAGCAGCCGGCGATGGATCCTGTTTTCGACACGCGGGCAACGTCAGATGTGTTGATCGCCGTTGCCAAGAAGGATCCAGCGAATGCGGCGCGCTACCCGACGGCGGACTACCGGAGCTGGTTGATCGGTCGTTTTCCCGGCGGAGCAGCCGCGCTCGCTGCAGCGCTTCCACACGGATTCGCATCGGGATCACTCGCTGAACCGACGACGCCACGTCCAGTTCCGCCGGTGCACGCGACAGCGCCTATAGAGCAGTCCAGCGGCAACATGTATCTCGTCGTCTACCCGCATCCGTTCATCGGCGACGGGCGCGGTGCCAACAAACCCTGGCTCCAGGAAATTCCGGATCCGGTCACGAAGATCTGCTGGCAAACGGTGGCCGAGATGAATCCGGGGACAGCGGAAAGGATGGGATTGGCAAATGGCGATCTCGTCACCGTCCGTACCGCCGCCGGGAGTCTAACGCTGCCTGTGCTTCGCTATCCGGGTATTCAGCGCGACACTGTGGCTATTGCTACGGGGCGAGGACACACGCACGCAGGGCGCTACGCGAAGGCAGGGCTCAATCCGCTCGAAATTCTTCCAGACGGAGAAGATCGCGCCGGCGGGGTCGCATTTGTCTCGACAAAAGCAAACGTGACGAAGGCAGGGGGCTACGCACACATCGTCACGACTGAAGGATCCGCGAGACAACATGGACGCGGAATTGGACAGGCAATCGCAATCGCGGACCTGAGAGCGGGACGACCCGGCTACGATTCCGGGAACGCGAACGCGGCCGAAATCGCGCAGGCGGGTGGCACCGAGACGCCGGCGGGCGAGCGGCCCGAGGGTGCGGCGCAGCACGGCGAAGAAATGCCGGGCGATGCATCGCACGCATTCCTGCCGGGAATGAGATCTCCGGTCGCCAATGATGCTCAGGGCGAGCAGGGGAATCCGCTCTCCAATGACAAAGGCATGTACGATCCGAAGCACTGGAGCGGCATGGCCAAACGTCGTTGGGCGATGACTGCTACGCCGAGAACAACATCCCGACCGTTGGCGCGGACTGGCAAGTCGGCAAGGTCCTGCCCGATCGAACAGGCTTTGGCGCCAATCTGCTGCGAAGTCGCGAGATGGCGTGGATTCGTATCGAGCGCTACTACGAGGGCGGGGAAGACGGCAGCGCCAATTTCGACACGCGCTTCGTGCCGATGATGTGCCAGCACTGCGGCAACGCGCCGTGTGAACCTGTGTGCCCGGTCTACGCGACCTATCATTCGCCCGACGGTCTCAACGTGCAGGTCTACAATCGTTGCGTCGGCACCCGCTATTGCTCGAACAACTGCCCGTACAAAGTTCGGTACTTCAACTGGTTCGGTTATGGTGAGCCGGCGCGTCCGCAGTATGCGTTCCCGGAGCCGCTAAACTGGCAGCTCAATCCGGATGTAACTGTGCGCGGAAAGGGCGTGATGGAGAAATGCAGCTTCTGCGTCCAGAGAATTCGCGAGGCGGAAAATCGCGCCACGCTCGAGAAGCGGGAGCTGAAACCCGACGAGTTTACGACGGCGTGCGCCGCGTCGTGCCCGTCGCGCGCGATCGTGTTCGGTGATGCCGCCGACGAGAACTGGACGGTCACCCAGTTGGCGAAAGACGCGCGAGCTTATCACGTCTTCGAGGAGCTGAACACGTATACCGCGGTCGTTTACCTGAAGAAGGTGACGCATCCCACGACAGCGGGGAGGGCGTAGCATGGCGACCGTCACCAGGCCGGTACCGTCGCGCGACGAGCCACGCCGTCCGAACATCGCCGCGGCGGACCGACAGCTGCCGGCGGTCAGAGACTACGAGCAAGTCGATCGCGAGATCAGCGGGACACTTCGGCCGACTCTCTTCTGGTTCATCGGACTCGGCGTCGCGGTCTTCTTCCTCATCATCGGCATCAGCGCCTGGATGTACCAGATCTACAGCGGTCTGGGAGTCGCGGGCTATAATCCGCCGGTGATGTGGGGCGTGTACATCATCACCTTCGTCTTCTGGATCGGTATCGGACACGCCGGCACCCTGATCTCGGCGATTCTGTATCTGTTCCGCGCCGGTTTCCGCACCACGATTTACCGCTGCGCCGAAGCGATGACCGTGTTCGCGGTCATGACCGCGGCGCTGTTTCCGATTCTGCACCTCGGACGGCCGTGGAAATTCTTCTGGCTGATTCCGTATCCGAACTGGCGATACATCTGGCCGCAGTTCAAGAGCCCGCTGGTGTGGGACGTCTTTGCGATCCTCACCTATTTCACGATCTCGAGCACCTTCCTCTTCATCGGGCTGATTCCGGACATCGCGGTGTTGCGGGACCGCGAGAAAATCAGCCCCATCCGGAAGACCGTTTACACGATGCTCTCGCTGGGCTGGCGCAACACCGACAACGAATGGCGGCACTTCGCGCGAGCTTATCTGTTCCTCGCAGCGTTCTCGACGCCGCTGGTGCTGTCGGTTCACT
>QHUA01000111.1:9094-18279 GCA_003221805.1 Gemmatimonadota bacterium | reverse complement strand
CTGCGATTCTCTACACCTGCAACATGATGCTGCCGCTGTCGCTGTTTGTGCAAAAGCTGCGACGCAGCGCGGCGTGGCTCTTCATCATTTCCTTTACGATTAACATCGGGATGTGGTTCGAGCGCTTCGTCATCGTCGTGCCCTCACTCTCGCACGAGTTCGAGCCGTGGCAGTGGACGAGTTATCGCCCGACGTGGGTCGACTACGCGATCCTTGCCGGCAGCTTCGGCTGGTTCTCGATGTGGTTCATGCTGTTCATCAAGCAGTTGCCGGTAATCGCGATCGCTGAGGTGAAGGAAATCGTTCCGCCGCGGCTGCGGACGACGCACCCGCACGGAATCGATCCATCGGGACGTCACTTTGAGTACGAGCCCGACACTCCCGGAGAGTTCGCCTGATGCGCGGCGTTCTTGGAGCGTTCCGCGAGCTCGATGCGGCGGTCAGTGCGATCGAAGCGCTGAAGCAGAAGAATGTCGGCCTGATCCGCGTTTATACGCCAACGCCACGTCATGAGCTCGAGGAAGCGCTCGCCGCTCCGCCGAGCCCGGTGAGACGTTACACGCTGATCGGCGGACTCCTTGGCGTCACCTTCGGGTATTGGATTGCGATTTGGACTTCCGATTACTGGCCGCTGGTCGTGGGCGGCAAGCCGATCGCGTCGTGGGTGCCGTACACGATTTTCGGTTTCGAGGTGATGGTGCTCATCGGCGGCCTGTCTACAGTTGCGGGTCTGCTGATCAGCGCGCGAGTGCCAAGGCTCACGATGCAGGTCGGCTACGATCCGCGCTTCAGTCACGGCGATTACGGCATCTGGGTAGAATGTCCGCCCGAACAGGCGAGAACCGCCGAGGACGTTTTGCGTCAGCACGGGGCAGTGGAGGTGCGGCGTGAACGCTAGGCTCCGAGTCGTCGTATTTGCGTTGCCGCTCCTTCTCACCGCGTGCGAGTGGTTTACGGACTTCAAGCGACAGCCGTCGATCTCTACGTGGGAGCCGGTGAAAGACACTCTGACGCCCTCGCGCGGCAATCCGCAGATGTCCGTGCCAACCACCGGAACTGCCGTCGCCGGATTCCAGGTCTCCTACGGTGCGTTCCCGGCGACGATCGATTCGATGTCGCGGCTACGGAATCCGACGCCCGCGACCGATTCGTCGCTCGCGAACGGCAGAAAATATTTTCAGATCAATTGTGCAGTGTGTCACGGTGACCGCGCGGTGGGCGACGGACCGGCGACAAGATTTGGCATGCCAGGCATCAATCTCACCTCGGACGTAACGAAGGCTCGCACCGATGGCTACCTCTTCGGGATGATTCGGAATGGACGCGGACTGATGCCGCCCTACAACCGAATCGAAGAGATGGATCGCTGGGACGTCGTGAATTATCTGCGAGCATTGCAGGGAGTCAGCGGCAAGTCAGTCCTCGTCGGTCCGCTCGCCGCACCCGGGGTTACAGGTGACAAGGTTCCCGGACCGACGAAGATTGGACCGAATCAGCCGGCGCCCTTCTACAATCCGCGGAGCCTCTTGCCAGGCGGCCAGCAGGCACTGCCGAGCAATGCGTCCGGCGCCCAGCCGGGAGTCGCCCCTCCGACTGACACATCCGGCCCTCGCTCGCGAGCGGATTCGGTGAAAGCCCGACGCGACAGCCTCCGCGCGAGGAGAATCCGGTGAGCACTCACGACGCACACGCTCTCTCGCGCGAAGAAGTGCTGGTCGGGATCGATCGACCCACTCCACCGATTCTCAAGACGATATCGCTGATCCTCGCTGCCATCGGGCTGATCGTCTTCGTCATCGGTCTGTTCGTGCAACCGGATCGAGTCTGGCAGGCGCTGCTGGTCAACTGGCTTTACTTCACATCGGTCTCATCGGCCGGAGTGATGTTCGTCGCCGTGCAGCGCATCACGACGGCGCGCTGGTCGCGGCCAATCATTCGCTTTCTGGAAGGATACGTCGCGTTTCTTCCGGTGGCATTCGTGCTCTTGCTGTTTATCCTGTTCTTCGGCAAGCACCACGTTTTCTGGTGGTCGAATCGCGCCCCGGAGATTCATGAGAAGGCGGTGTACCTCAATCCGCCGTTCTTCTTCACACGGGTGATCGGCATCGCGCTCATCATCACGTCGCTCAGCCTCTGGTACATCTACACCACGGTTCGTCTCGACGTCGGCGTCGTGGCGGAATCCGGCGCGAACTGGGCGCGGGGACTGCGCGAGCGGATGCGGAGAAATTTCCGCGACGAGCGTAGAGAGCTTCACTCGACGCACTCACTTCAGGGTTATCTCGCCGTTTTCCTCGCGTTCGCGTTCGGGTACGGCTGGATCGTGCTGTCGTGGGACCTCTCGATGTCCATCGATCCCCATTTTCAGAGTACGATGTACGGTTGGTGGTTCTTCATGGGTGCCTGGGTGGCGGCGCTCGCCAGCTGGTCGCTCATTACCATGGCGTGGCGCAGATATCTGGCTCGCTACGACCTGATCCAGGACAAGCACTTCCACGACCTCGGCAAACTCGTCTTCGCCTTCACTGCATTCTGGGGGTACATCACCTTCGGCCAGTATCTGGTCATCTGGTACGGGAACATGGGTGAGGAGACCCACTGGATGCACCTGCGGCTCATTCAGGGTTGGCGCATTCCGACCCTGATCACGGTCGGTCTGATGTTCGTCTTCCCGTTTTTCGGACTGCTCTCGCGCGCGGCGAAGGTTTTTCTGCCGACGTTCGTGCTCTTCGCGAGCTGCACAGTGGTGGGCTTGTGGATGGCGCGCTATCTCGAGGTCTATCCGTCCATCTACGGTGTATTGAGCAACATTCCGCTCGGACTCTGGGAGATCGGCACTACTGCCGGACTACTCGGCATCTGGGGATTCTGCTACCTGTCGTTCATGGATGCATTTCCGCGGGTGCGGGTGCTGCTGATGACATCGCCGTATCGCGACGAAGTGCAGGTGCCGGTGAATCCGCGCACGATGGAGCCGCTACCGGCGCACGAGTAGGGGTGAAGGCGACTGAGCGGGCAGGTTGGACTGCAACTGAACGGATGCGAGGTGTGAGTAGCTTAGTTGCGAGTTCTTAGTTCACTATGTCGGGATGCTTCTACTTGAGGAAATGGCATAGGCAGTTGTCGGTGCTTTGAATAGCGACAATCCCGTCACGATGTCGTGAACGTTATAACTGACGACTGTGCTACTCACCTCGCACCAGTTCAGTTGCAGTAGAATTGTGGCCGCCACCTCTAGGTTCTCCTAGCGTTCAGTTCCCAGTTTTGCCGCAGGTGGGACGCGCCTATATTTCGCGATGAGGGGCGTTAGCTCAGCTGGGAGAGCGCCTGGTTTGCAACCAGGAGGTCGCAGGTTCGATCCCTGTACGCTCCATTCGCAAAGAATGGCCGATGGTAGTTTGCGGTCGGCCTTGTTGTTTCGGCGAACGTTCAACGGCGGTAGATCTTCGCCAGCGTGGTGAACCCGGCCTTTGGCTCCCACGGCATGCCGCGGTAGCGCCGAAAGTCTGAATCGCTCGAACCGTCGAGCACCTTGACCACGCCGAAGCTCGCCATGTCGAAATCTTGGCGCGGGTCGCTGCTGTGCGTCAGATCGTAGCGCGCGAAGGTGTTTACGAACGCGCTGTCGACGCCCTCCGCCTCTAAGACGTCCAGCACCTCACGCAGATACGTCGCCTGCTCGTCCTCGTCGCGAACGTACTCGCAGTTCAGGCCGATGGGTCGGGCGTCGTCGCCCCACACGATCATCGAAAACGAAGGGTCGTGGCCGGCGAGGTCCGCCGCGCCGCGGTACGTCGTGCACCCGAACTCGGTTATCGCGACGGGCTTCCCCTGCGCGCGCCCCTGGGCAACGAAGGCGCGGATGTTATCGCGGAACTGCGCGGCGTTCTCTTTCGTCCGATAGGCGGCGTCAGTCGAGATGATGTCGAACGGCGCCCAGTCGACGCCTTCGAGCGGGAGTGAGGCGTAGCTCACCTTCCCGCCGAAGCGTGAGCGAACGACGTCGACGGCGCTGCGCAGGAACTCGTTGAAGCGCGCGCGGAGCTCCCCGATCATCGGCCGCAGGCGCAGCGGATTGGCTAGCAGTGCAAGCCGCTCTTCGAGTTTCTCGCCGGGAAGAAACCCGACGGTGAACAGGCTCAGCTCAGAGCCAGTGAGCAGCACGACCTCCGCGCTCTTCCGGCGCAGCCGCTCGGCGCGCTCGGCGCAGTCGGCCAGCAGGTCGAGCACCTCGGCCTGCGTGAGGCCGTTGGTGAACGGGCAGAACCAGACCTCGAGCCCAGCGTCGGCGGCGTGCCCGGCGGCAAGCTCCAAGCGGTCCGGATTGCCGCCCGTGATGCGCACGGCGTTGCAGTGCAGATCGTTGCAGATAACACGCATCTCGCGGCGCACGATCTCCGTGTCGAACGGTTCGCGTGTGCTGGTGCCTGCGCTAAGGAAGCCGGTGTCGTAGGTGATGCCTTTGCCCCGCATGCCGGCCCTGTCCCAGTCTGCGTTGATTAATTATCTGGCGCAGAAAAAAACGGCGCCAGTTCTGGGCGCCGTTCGCATTTCTGTTGATGCGCGATTAGAAAATGGGCAGATCGTCGAAGCTGACGATCGCGTCGCCGTCGCCTTGCAGCGGAGCGTGATCGAGCGCGCTTTCGGCGCGATGCACCAGCTCGGCGACGTTGATCTTCGACATGGCGAGATCGGAGACGGCGGAATATCCGGCACGCAGGCGGACATTGCCCCCGATCGCTTTGTTCTTGGCGGCGCGGTTAAGCTCTCGCTGAAGCCGAGCGACCAGCAGCCGGGCACCCTCAGCGTCGGTGTCGGGTGCAAGGATGACCAGGCGCATATCGTCAGCGTGGCCCACCACGTCGGACTGGCGACTCTGCTCGCGGAGTACATGCGCGACGTCTGCGAAGCCGCTTGCGCTTTCCTTCCACAGCATGCTGGAGCCGATCTCGCGATCCATGACCTGCGGTGCAAACGCGACGCACGCGAACGGCTCGTGTTTTCTCAGCGCGCGTGCGCCCAGCTTTCCGGCGAGCTGTCGCAGCCCGAACGAAGTGTAGAGGCCGGTCGTCGCGTTGACGAAATCCTCCGAACGTGCGATGGCGATCTCGCCACGCGCGCGCACGAAAGTCTGCAGCTTGATGAAGACGGGCTCGAGATCGACGGGATGGCTGCAATACTCCCAGGCCCCGGCGGTGAACGCGGCCATGCGCGCGCGCGGATCCGCGGGTGTAGGTGACGTAATCACGATCGGAATGGAATGATCGAAGCGAGCGCCGTCGCGGATCGCACTGCACACATCCAGTGCAGTCATGTCGGAGAGGGATTCGTCGACGACGAGGAGATCGTGGTTTGCGAGTCGCGCCAGCTCGAGGCCTTGCGCGCCGGAGCGTGTGTGCGCGACGACGTAGCCGCGCTGCTGGAAGACGCTCTCCAAAGCCCTACTCATCCAATCGTCGCTGCAGGCGATCAGCGCAAGCGGCGGACGTTCAACGGGCAACTGCATTGAGCCTCCTCTTCGGTAGCCCGACTTGCCTGGCGCTCATGGAGCGCTTTAGCCTCGTAGCTTTGCGTCGCCACCTTTCGATGGTTTTGCCGGTTTTCGGAGGTGCCCAACCTGTCCCGGAACGAGCCGTAACAGGCTGCGCAGGGTCTACTTCTCAGACGACTGAAACGGGTGCGGGTTACTAGGAAGCGCTAAGGCTTGCCACGCGCCAGCCGTGGCGTGTAGGGGCTTCTAAGTTATTGATTGGTAAGGAGTTACTGAAGGACGGGCAGGGCGAGGACGAAGGAGAAGCGTGTCCCCTCGCTGCCGCTGTCCACCTGGAGGGTGCTACCCATCGCCTCGACGAGAGTGCGCACGATTGCAAGGCCAAGACCGGCACTCGAGAACCGCAGCTTCACACCCTCGGGCGGGAATCCGTAGCAAAGGCGCTCCAGCACTTCGTCGGGAATACCGGGCCCGGTATCCTCGACCCAGAATTCCACGCGATCACCGGACACTTCGCTGCATCCCATCGCTACGGACCCAGAGTCGGTGTAGCGAATGGCGTTGGCCGTGAGATTCAACAGCGCCTGCTGAATCGCCGACGCGTGGCCGAGTCGCGCATCGTTTTCCGGGAATTCCATGCCGAGTGGAATTCCTTTCTCCTCGAACATCGGCTGCACTATCGAGCTGACGGAGTGCATCGTCTCGCTGACCGAGAACGGCAGCGGGTGACCCTGCACGAGGCCGTCACCACGCGCAGCCGCGATGAGATTGGAGACGGTGGTGCTGAGACCGAACGCCGCACCGTAAATCAGTCCGAGCTGTCGCTCGCGAACCGGATTCGGCATGGTGCGCTCGGCGTGCCGCAGCGCGTCGACGAGCAGCAGGATCGAGCAAAGCGGCGACCGAATGTCATGCGCAATCGCCACCACTGCATCAGCGCAATCTGCGCCCGTCAGGCGGGAGATGAATTTGCCGCGGTCCGTCCGACGCCACGCTTCTTCGGCATCATCGAGCTTGAGCAGCGTGCGAATCACTTCGGCCGCGTTCAGATCCGGTGCGTTCGCGAGCGCGGAGAGAAAGTTCACCTTCAGTGTCGACACGTACTCGCGCGCGATCACGGGCGGCACGGGCGTCGGATCCTGCGCCTTGCTGCGCAGACCGGCAATCAACCAGCTTATTACTTCATTCAGTCGTTCGCGAACTTCGACGCGCGCCTGCTTGGTCCCGTGGGCGATTGCGGTTGCTGTGTGATCCGCCGCTGATTCGAGGGCGTGGATAAGAGCGGCAACCGTCGGGGACATGATTGTAGGCGACGGCGGAGAGTCGCCATCGTTGCGACTGGGTGCAGCGCGGCTTCCGGAAGATTGGAACGGCGACCAGTCCTGGAAGTTCTGAGTTGATGATGCTGACTTTGTTGCACCGGGGTCCATCTGCGCCATGCACTCTCCGTAGCGGCTGACCCACTCGCGGACGCCCATCTTAGGGGGAAGTCCGGACAAGGTCAATAGGCGCTTTGCCGTGAGGCTAAGGCGATACGTTAAGATGGAGCTGTTTCACTGGGTGAAACGTAGTTGCCGATCAACTATGAATCAGGCAATCAATGCGGCGGAGCCGCCCGGTTAGGAGGCTGCAAATCATCGAAGCCAACGACGGCCTCGCCGTCCCCAGAGGTCGGAACCGATGCGAGGGCGCTCTCTGCGCGGTGCACCAGCTCGTTGAGGTCAAGCTTCGCCGCCGCCAGATCCGATACCGCGCAGTATCCTGCGCGTAGTCGTACCGGCGTACCCAATCTTCTTTTTCCTGAGGACGAGTCGAGCTCGCGCTGCAGGCGTGCGACGAGAAGACGCGCACCCGCAGCATCGGTGTCGGGTGCAAGAACCGAGAGCTGAGAATCGCCAGTCTTCGCCACGATATCCGACTTTCTCGCCTGCTCGCGTACGAGATTGGCAACGTCCGCGAAGGCGCCCGCGTCGTCAATCTTTCGCGCCTGCTCCGAGCCCTCGCCCGCGGGCTGGGGCGAGAATGCGAGACACGCGAATGCCTCGTGCTTTCTCAGCGCGCGGGCGCCGAGCTGTTCGGCGACCTGGTAAAGCCCGAACTGAGTATAGAGACCGCTCGCGTCCATGAGCGTCTTCGATTCCGCAACCGCGTGCTGCTCTCTCGCGCGCAGAAATGTGGAGAGCTTGAGGAACAAGCCATCGACGTCGAGTGGCAGATGGCAGTACTCCCACGCGCCCGCTGCGTAGGCCGCAGTGCGACTGGGCAGGGTACTATGCGCTGCAGATATGATCACGATCGGAGTGGCGTGATCGAAGATCGGGTCGTCTCGCAATGCCGCGCAGACGTCGACGCCGTTCAGATCTTCCATCCGCTCATCGAGCAGCAGCACATCGAATGGGTTACCGCGCGCCAGCTTGAGCGCCTGCTTGCCGGAGCCGGTCCGCGTGGCTTCGTACCGCTTCTCCATGAACACGCTCTCCAGCGAGCGGGCCATCCACTCGTCAGAACACCCGACCAAGGCGGTGAGCCTGCGCGCGAAGTTCGCGGTCATGGCGCGACCCTGGCGGCTGGCGTGGTTCCGAGCGGCGCTGGTCTGATGCTCGGGGCGAGTCCGTGTCGGTGCGGGGCGGGACTCTGGACAACACCGGCACGGGCTCGCTCGACATACCAATCAAGTGCTTCTGCCAGACCTTGATCGACGTCGTGTGTTGGATCGAATGAAAGCATTTTCCTCGCTTTCTCGATCGAAGCGCATGAGAATCGGATGTCGCCGGGACGGAACGGATCGTACTGAGGCACGGCTACTGAGAGGCGCGGGTCGTTCAACGCCAGGCGATCGCGCATCATGCGGAATAGCTCATTGAGAGAGACAGACTCGGCGCACGCAACGTTGTAGGCCTGGCCCGTTGCTTCCACATTGTCGACGGTGGCGGCAAGCAGGTTGGCCTGCAGCACGTTGGCGATGTAGCAGAAATCTCTGGTCGTCTCGCCGTCGCCGAAGATGCGACAGCGCTCGCCGCGCAGGAGGCTGGCGATCCAGCGCGGAATGACGGCGGCGTAGGCTCCCGCGGGATCCTGACGCCGCCCAAAGACATTGAAATAGCGCAGTCCCACCACGCGCAACCCGTAACTCATTTGAAAAGCGACGGCGTACGTTTCGTTGGTGGTCTTGCTCGCGGCGTACGGCGAAAGGGGGCGACCGAGGCTTTGTTCGACCTGCGGGTAGTCGGCGGTGTCTCCGTAGACCGCGCTCGATGACGCGTACACGAACCGCTTGACGCCCGCGTCTTTTGCCGCCACCAGCATGTTGATGAAGCCGTCGACATTGACGGCGTTGGTGCGAAGCGGGTCATCCATCGACCAGGGAACGGAGCCGAGCGCCGCGTGATGGAGCACGTAGTCGGCACCCTCGCAGGCGGTTCGGCAGGTCTCGAGGTCGCGAATGTCGCCTTCCACCATGCGGAAATGGGCAGAGGATTCGAGCGGCCCGGAAAGCACCTCGTCGATATTGGATCGATGCCCGGTGGAGAAGTTGTCTACACCGACGACTGTCTGGCCGAGGGCAAGCAGATCCTCCATCAGGTTGGATCCAATAAACCCGGCGACCCCCGTGACGACCCACACCCTGGGGGATGAAGCCAGCTGTTCGCGAAGTGGGCGATACGGTGCGGAGATCACGCGCTCATATTGAAAG
>QHUA01000111.1:0-9039 GCA_003221805.1 Gemmatimonadota bacterium | reverse complement strand
GACGAAGCATCTTCTATTCCCGCCAACGGGAAACACGTCCCGATCATAACTTGGCTTCCGACAGTCGCTTACCGACGCCCGAAAAAAAACATACGCATCAACCGCAGATGTTTGTCGCGGTTTTACCCCAGTCATGTGGTAGTCGGACTACAGCAAAGACATTTCCTGTTTCTCGGCGAGAGAATGACACAGGGCTGTCATTGACACCCGCCGGCGAAAGGGGTGCAAGGTCACTGCGACAGGATTGTCGCGCCGGCGCCACGCCAGGTTTTTGCCGCGCTTCTCCGGAGTCGGCGACGTGCATGGTCTGAAAGAGTTTAGGACGTGTTGTCAGTCGGCACGGTGTCTGCGAGTTCGCGCCCACGAAAACGCACCGCAAAGCGGGTTCATTAGCTGGTTCACGTCAATCCAATCGCTGTGAGCGCCTCCATTTCGGGATCATTGCCAATTGCGCGTTCGAGCGTCGTCTGGGTCAACTTGCCTGACGGGGCGGTGCTGTTCGTTCCCGAGACGGAGGTCTATTACGGCATGAATACGGTGGCTGCCTCTGTGTGGGAGTTCCTGCCGCAAGCCGAAGACAGCATGGACAAACTTTGCTCGCTCATTCTGGAACGTTTTCCGGATGCTGAGCTCGAGCAGATTCGGTCAGATGTCATCGTGCTTCTGGATGACCTCGAGCGCGCCGGTCTCATCGACGCTGCCGGCGCACAATCGGCGGCGTGACGCGAGCTGCTGCTGCCGTTCGCGCCGTGCGCGATGGACGGTGGATTGACATTCGAGACGTCGGCGAAGCGCAACTGGCGCTGTTGCGGGCTCAGACGTTGCGCTGGCTGAGACCGGTCGGGGAATTCGTGGAAGTTGCGGCGACCGATTCAAATGCCGACCATTCGACGGGTCCAGCGCAGCGACGGACCTGCGAGCGTGTCGCGTCCGCAATTGATCGAGCCGCGCGTTACGGCATCTTCCGTCCACTCTGCCTTACGCGCGCAATGGCGCTCAGTCAGATGCTCGAGAGGCACGGCATTAGGGGACAACGAATCAGAGTTGGAGTGCGGAGAGATGGCGAATCCTTCGCCGCCCATGCATGGGTCGAGCTCGATCAGCTCGTTCTCGGAGACACGAGCGCCAACACACTCTCGTATCTCCCGCTGACCTCAATAAGTCGAAAGCGTTCCCACGCGTCGCGCGCGCTGCAGAGCGACCCAAAACACCAGCGTTCCAACTGAAAGCGAGACAGCTGTCATCGCGGCGAGGATCTCGACGTCGCGCGCAACGTACGCGAACGAATCGCCGCGCAGCATGATCTGGCGAAGCGCGCGCAAACCATAGGTCAGCGGAAAAAAAGCGGCCAGGTCGCGTATCCATGAAGGGATAACGCTGGTTGGGTAATACACGCCACCGAGAAACATCGAGCCTGTCAGCAGCACCGTTGCCAGCGGACCGCTGGTCCGGAACAGCATTACGATCGCCGCCAGCACCAGGCCGAAGCCTGCGTAGGTGAGCATCACAAGCAACATGACTCCGAGCCCCAGAGGCACGCCGCGCCACACAACGACGGCGCCAAGCCAGACCGCCACCCCGAACAGAATGGCGGCTCGCAGGATTGCCCAAATCACGCCGTAGCCCATGAAGCCGACGCAGATTGCTCGAAGGCGAGCCGGCGTGCCGAGGATTGCTTCGAGCGTGCCGCGCCCGATCGCGCCGTCGATTGCAGACGGGAGGGAAGTAGTACAAGTCGAAACCAGCGAAAAGCAGATGGCGCCGAGGACGACGAATCCGAAATACTGGCGCGCCTCGCCCGATATCGTCTGCTGCATCGCTGGCTGCAGCGCATTGGCGATGAAATAGAGCGGAAGCAGCACGAACACGAGACCGAACAGCGAAATGAACATCGCCATGCGATAGCTGGCCGCTGTCAGCCAGGCAGAACGGATCAGCGCCCAGGATTCACGCACGAGCGGACTCCGTTGCGGCCGTTGTGGAATGCGCCTCAACGATCCGCGCGATCAGACTGGAGAGGGGGAGCGCGACACGCTCGAACCGATTGACCGCGACGTGCGATTCAACCAATCGACGCAATACTTCCGCGCCCTGCGCTTCGCCACCGCCGATGTTGCACTCGACGACGAATCCGCCATCCACATCCTCGACGGGCGTGAGGTCCTGGACGAGACCCCTTCGCACCAGCGCGTTAAAGCACGGGTGTTCTCCGTTGTTGGTCCAGATGCGGTATCGCTCACGACCAAAGCGCGCGGCAAGCTCGCTGGCGCGACCCAGGGCGGCGATTGTTCCCCGATGAAGTACGGCGACGCGGTCGCAGTATGTGAACGCCTCGTCCGGGTTGTGGGTCGCGAGGATGATCGACACTCCGTGCCGGTCAGCCAGGTCGCGCAGCAGACGTCTGAAATCGTGTGCCGCAATCGGGTCGAGGCTGCGGGTCGGCTCGTCCATCAGCAGTATTCGCGGACTGGACAACAGCGCGCGGGCGAGTAGGAGTCGCTGCCGCATTCCGGAGGAGAATGTGCCGACAATTTTGTCGCCTGCGCTTTGCAAGCCAACCGTTGCAAGAGTGTCAGCGATGAGCGGGCGCGCCTCCTTTGCTTTCATGCGGTGCAGGCCGGCGAAGAGCAGCATGTTCTCATTGGCCGAGAGGCGCCAGTTCAGACTCCGCTCGTCTGCTGTCACCATGGCGAGATTCGCGCGCACGGCGTGCGCGTCGGTATTGATGTCGTGGCCGCCAATAATTGCAGTGCCGGCGTCAGGAAGGATCAGCGTCGCCAGCATTTTGAGCAGTGTCGTCTTTCCGGCGCCGTTGAGACCGAGGATGCCGAACATCTCGGAGTCGAAGACATCGAGCTCGAGTGCCTCGATGACGATCGTCCTCTGCGCCGAGAATGGGCGTCTCAGCGCATCGATCCAGCGGCGACGCACCGCGTAGCTCTTGGTAAGCCGGCGCACGCTGACTCGACTCGCGCGCGATGCCGGCGCGCGCCTCCCCGGTCCCTCCGAACGGCGCATCGAAATCGGATCGATTCCAGCGGCGAGTGTCACTCGGGCACCGCTAGGCGGAGATTAGGTGGTTCTGGGGAACGTCGGACTGCGCGTGCCATGCGGTAACACGGTCGACCACTTCTCCCACTCGGGACCAATCGCGCGAGACCGTGAGCTCGTAGACCGGAACCGCGCGCACGATCGCGCCGAGCTGTCTCACCAGTCGAACGGGATCTTCGCGACTCACCACGGGTCCAAGCTTCAGGTGCTGCATCAGGATGGCGACTGCGGCGGTGGGGGAAACAAGCCGTCGGGAGGCCGCCGCACCGCTGACAGAGGCTTCGCACGGGTTGAGGATGTAGATCGCATTGAGCTGGCAGCGACCGTCATGTCCGTCGGACGCTGGCGATGAATGCGCAGATCCGACTTCGCGTCTTGTCATGACGAACTTGCCGTCTGATTCACGGCGGATTGCGTTGGCGGACGAAGCAAGCCGCGATCTGCTATCGGAGCAGAGTCGGATGATGTCGTCGCTTGGCCAAAC
Organism: Gemmatimonadota bacterium; assembly: GCA_003221805.1. Taxonomy (GTDB): domain Bacteria; phylum Gemmatimonadota; class Gemmatimonadetes; order Gemmatimonadales; family Gemmatimonadaceae; genus UBA4720. Next base: position 5,504 of record QHUA01000111.1, on the reverse strand, counting down.
TACGGGGCTCGCAGCCGCCTCGACCGGCAAAGTATCGTCGCAAATGTGGTCGGCGCCGCCGCGGGCCAGGGCGAGTGCCAGCGTCGATTTTCCCGAACCGGATGCGCCAAGGAAGGCGAGGGCGCCGCCGCCGATCCGGACTGCGCTTCCATGCAGCCACGTTATCGATGTGTGATCCACGCAGTACAACAACACTCGCGAGACAAAGTCGGCGCGAGCTCCGTCGAGGTCTCCTTGCTTTGCAGGCTCAAAGAGAATGCGTTTGCCTTCGGCGAAGACCTCGAAGGAGCCGGTGCAAGAGTGAGAGTAGCGGAACCAGCCATCACCGCGCGTAAGACGAATGCGGCACGTCGGCGAAAGCGCGACGTCGGAGAGAACTTCGGCGTCGTCGTTTCGGGAAAGCGTTCCCAGTCGCAGCATCCAGTTGGGCGTGCGACCATGCGCCTGCGTGAGCTCCGGAAAAGTCACCTCGGATCTAAGGCATCCGCCAAAAACAAAATAGTCAGGCATTGACCCTGCTCGATTACGCGTGCCAGGTGAAATGGGAAGAACCGCGAAAGACGCAGTCGTCGGGCGAAACGTGTCCCTGCAGGATGTCCAGCAGGCTTCCGCATCGGGTTAGCTCGCGGAAGCTCCCCAGTTTTTTCAATTGCGGTTTGTCATACGGATCTAGTCGGCGCTGGTCGGCCGGGTTGCTACTCACTCTCGTACAGTCCATTTGATTCTTCCTTTCTCTACCGACTTGATTCGGGTGGAGTCGTCTGCTGGGAGGGGCGGATTGCCCCTCCCAGCAGACTCCTCGTTCACGGTGATGTGCAGGTGTACGAGGACGAGCTGTTCATTGCACAGCCATTGTTACTGTCGGTCACGAATAAATCCGCGAACGCAGTTCCGCCCGCTCGGGTTAGCTCCCGAAACGTGCCAAGGCGAGCGAGCCTCGGCTGGCTGTAGGACACCGGGGGTCCTCTCCCCTCTTTGCCCCTGTTGTGCATGCTTCCTCCATGGAATGCGTCAGGCAGCCCGCCCGACGAAGGTGCGGCCAATGCGGCCGCGGCACCACGCAATGAGGAGGGCTGGCGTGGTGCATATTTCATAACGCGTGACCCCGCGTTCTTCTTGGTCTGACCGACATGCCTACCGTCAGCCGCGCGGACAGCCACGATTCTGCTTGCAGTGTGCAGTACAACGACTCCGCATGCGGATAAGCAGCGCCCTCGTTGCGATAGCGGGTCACTGCGCGCGCGAGCTCCGTGGAGTCTATGATTCCCGCATCAGCGAGCGCCGTGGCGGGAAGAAGCTGCGTGAGCAGCTGAAGACCCTCGTTCCGCATGTGTTGCGCGAAGTACGAAGTGAGCGTGCCGGTTTTTGCCGGGCGCGGCGCGAGCACCGACTCCGGCAACAATCCGTGCATTGCTGCACGCAACAATCGCTTGTGGTCACCGGCGTTGTTGCGCTCTTCGGCGGGACGGGACAGCGCGAATCGGACGATGCGCCGGTCGAGGAGCGGAGATCGCAGCTCCACGCCGTGATCGAGCGCGAAGCCCGCCATTTTGGCGTTGACGCGAGCAAAGAACTGGTGCGTCAGGTAGAACTGGGCTTCGCGCTCGACGGCGGATGGACCTGGCTGACCTTCCGGTCCCAGAGCTGCGAAGCGCTCCGTGAGCGAGTGCTGCCGCACGAAACGGTCGTCGATCCACGGCGGCGTCGTTCGCTGCATCGAAGCGCGCAATGATTGATTCCCGCGAGCCGCGCGCAGCGCCGTGGTTGCCCACCGCGGCAGTAGCGGTTGCATTCCGTAGTGAAAAAATCCACGCAGACCTTCCTTTCCCCCATCCATCGCCCGCCAATCGCGGAGCGCTCTTAAACGCGCGACACCTGGAAGAGAAAGTCGCCGCCGTAACCGTCCAGCGCAATCGAGGATCCGAGTGCGCGCCCGGTTCTCGCCAGCGCGCGTGTGAGGCCCTCGAACGGCGGGGCGAACGCTTCCGCACTCCACCGTGTTCGATTGCGAATCCCCGGGAATAGCGGTGTGTGCTGGGCATCGGTCCAATGCGGAGTCACTCCCCACCAGCGCCCGATTTCGTCGATCGCTTCGTCTTCACGTCCACTGTCTCCGCGGGGATGGCTGCGACAAACTTGAACGAGCTCACCGTTGCTCGTCCCGTTCCGGATGGCGTGCATGCCGGCCGCGAAGACAGCGGTCGAATCGCGTCCACCGCTCATCCAGACGGCGGTTGGTCCGCTTCGGCTTAAACGTTCGGTCACCGCAGTTGTGAGGAGCTCGCGGAGGTGCACAGCAGCGTCATCGAACGACATCGGTTCAACATTCTTCGCGGAAGGGTGCCAGAACCTCTTCGTGATCAGTGGCTCGTTGGCGCTCCACTGAGCAGTGTGTCCGGCGCGAAGGGAGCTCACGCCGCGCATGCACGTCTCGTCGTCACACGCGAAAAGAAGTCCGGCCGCATCGGAGCCCACGGCTGCCAGATTCACCTGCGGATCGAATCCCGGCAGCGCCGCGATCGAGTCGAGCGATGTTGCGACTACCAAACCGCCGCGCCACGGAGCAAGGAACAGCGGCCGCCGTCCGGTGAAGTCACGCGCGCAGAACACTCGGCGTGAGTGTCGATCCCAGATCAGCAAAGCGAAATCACCCTCGAGGTGCTCGACACAGCCAACGCCGTACTTGCGAAAAGCGCTGAGGATCAGCTGCGACGCCGAAGGGTTCGCACCGACTCGCACGCCAAGCACGCGACACAGATCGGGGAGATAATAGAGCGTCGCGTCGGCAAGAACGACGAAGTCGTCGTCCACTGCGAAGCTTGGAGGCTGAAGCAGGCCCGAGGCGGGTTCAGGTGCCCGATGCGCAACGCCGAGAATTGCGGGTGGCTCGATCTGCAGGCGAACGCGATCGCCTGCGCGTCCCAACGCGCTACCGAGCGCGTCGCAGAACGCGCGCTCGCCAGGGCCGAATGCTGCCGTCTCGAAAACGCCGAGGATCGCGGTCACATCTCGGCCGCAAGAGCGGCGAACATGCTGGCTAGATAAAGCGACCACTGCCGAGCGCGCTGCAAGTGTGACCCCACTCGCCGGACGACCCGCATGCGACGGGGAACGGCGGCGCGAACATCGACTTCCCACTGCATCGACTCTTCGTTCACCGCCGACTTGGTCTGAAGCGCAAAGGCCCATAGCCGATAGCGCAACGCGACCGAGGGACAAGCACGCTCTGAGCGAAGCACCAGCTGAGAGAAGTGCTCATCGAGAAGGGACAGGAACGGCTCTCTGATCGGAGGAGCGAGATCCTTGAGAACCCTTTCGGGAACGACAAGCCCCGCCAGCGATTGTGCGAGTCGCAATGTCCAGTAACAGCACGTCTCGGCGCTTGTCTGCCGCGCCACCTCGACGAGCCGTACCCACGAAAAGCTCCCGGTGGATTCGAGTACGCCCAGATCGCGGAACGCATTCAACGCGCCCGATTCAAAGCGGTGAGACCACGCGAAGTGGATGGCGCTATGGACCGCGTAGACGTGAATCTCCGGCACGAGTACCTCGACGCCGAGGTGCGTTCGCCGCTCGGCGGTTGCTCTCAGACGGGCGAAATCGATGTTGAAGGGATGGCCCGGCGAGATCGGAGCGACGTGAATCTCCAGTCGCAGGCCACTGCCGTTCTTGTCAGCGAGCGGTGGCAGATGATGGTGATTGTTCCACGCGTCGTCCGGATGCCCGCTCGAGTCCAGCATCCAACCTTGCCGTTGCATCAAGTCGTGCGCGTCGCGCGCGCGTAGGGGATCGATCAGCATGTCGACATCTGCCATCGGTCGATCCGTAAAGGAGCGATGAGTGATCGCCGCCAACGCAGCGCCCTTGAGCAGGATTACCTCGATACCGGCATTGGCGAGCGCATCGAGAGATTGCTGAAGCCGTCGCTCGAGCAGTTTTAGCTTGAACGTCCAGACGAGCCCGAGCCGACCGATACGATCGCGATATTGGCCGGGAAGGAGTGATTCCGGAATCCGCGAAATGCGGTCGTCGAGCAGTGTGGCGGCGTTCTCGAGCAGCGCGAAACCGATCAGGCGGTCCCAATCGAGCGCGCGCAGGTCGCCGGCGGATGCAATCCGATTGGCGTCGGTGGGACGCGTCGTTGCCATCCGAAGGAAGAGGGATGCTTCGAGTGAGTCGGGATGGGCGTCAGTCAACGTCAATCAGAGCGCCTTTCGGAATCCTTGTTAGGGGCGAGGCGAAAGGCCACGCTTTGGCGGGTGCAGAAGCAGCAAGGGTGCCGAGCCCAGCAGTATCTTGCGCCCAAGGCGAGTCGTCGCGGCGCGTGAGGCTAAGTCTCTGCTATCGCAAAGGTTGCAGCCACGATGGCGGGATTATTCGAATCGACACGTGATCTGTTGGGCGGCCCCAACTGTTGTGTCGAGGCCACACGAGTGTAACGGCCGAAGGTGATGGTCCAATCATGTCATCAGGGCTAACCCCCATTTACGAACGGCTTTCTGCATACGCCGCAACGGGATAGCGCGAAAAGGGGCGTGCATCCCGCGCGATTCGTAACTGGCATTTGAAGTGCGAAACGGCGCGACGAGGTCGGACGTGCCGTCACCCTAACAATGCGCCCAAAGATTTTTCAACCAACCCATTTTTTTACAGTCGACGTGGAAGAGTACTTCCAGGTCAGAGCGCTGAGATCTGTAGTCTCCCGCGACGAATGGCTCTCTCGCCCCAGTCGCATCGTAAAGAGCATCGATGATCTGCTCGCATGTCTCGATCGACACGAGGTGCGGGGCACCTTCTTCCTGCTGGGGTGGATAGCGCGATACCATCCGGAAGTGGCGCGCAGTATCGCCGGCGCTGGACACGAGATCGCCTCGCACGGCTTCTGGCACGAAGCGGTTACATCGCTGACGCCGGTCCAATTTCTCGAGGATGTTCGCTCAACAAAGAGCGAGCTGGAAGACGTCACGGGAGCGCGCGTACTTGGCTATCGCGCACCAAGCTTTTCGATCATTCCGGGATGGGAATGGGCGTTCGATGCCTTGATCGAGGCTGGTTACCGCTACGACTCCAGTCTCTTTCCGATTCGGCGCCGTGGCTACGGCTATCCGTCGGCGCAGCGAACTCCGCACGTCACAGCTACCCGGTGCCGGCGGCGGGAGGAGGGTACCTTCGCCAATTCCCGCTGGCGGTGATACGTCGCGCATTTCGCGAAGCCAGCAAACGCGGTGAGTCGGCAACGTTCTACATCCATCCCTGGGAAATCGATCCGGGGCAGCCGCGCCTGCCGGTCTCTCAATTGAACCGCATACGACACTATCGCGGACTCGACGGCGCGCTCGAACGCATTGAGAGTCTGCTCGAAGAGTTTTCATTTGGCACCATCGCCTCCCGTCTGCCCTCAGTCGAGGCGCAGGTGGCAACGCCGACAAAGGGCGCCGCCTGATGATCTGCGTAGAGAAATTCGCGGGCACGGCGGAAGAGTGGAATGGCTTTGCCGTCGCCCA
>QHUA01000064.1 GCA_003221805.1 Gemmatimonadota bacterium | reverse complement strand
CTCCGATGCGCGACGTTCATTTGCCGCCCCAGCCTCCTGATGCCTCGCTGTCGCGGGCGTTGATGGCCATTCCGCGCGCGCCACAAGCGCCGCAGTTCGATCCCGCCCTGCAGAGCTTTTCCGGACCGGCGACGAACACGCTCCCCGGCGCGAACTTCGAGGGTGTCACTGTCCAGCAGGCGCCTAGCTGCAACTGTGCGCCGCCGGACACGAACATGGCGGCCGGCCCCAATCACCTCGTTCAATGGGTCAACACGTCGGTTGCGGTGTACGACAAAGCAGGCATCATCTTTCCGGGATATCCGAAAGCCGGCAACAGTTTCTGGACCGGATTTGGTGGCGCGTGCGAGACCACGAATTCCGGCGACATCATCGCGCAGTACGACCGGGCCGCTGATCGCTGGTTGATGAGTCAGCTCGCGCTGTCGAACGCTGGCAATTTTCAGTGCTTCGCCGTTTCTACGAGCCCAGATCCGACTGGCACGTACGCCCGCTACGCGTACGGTTTCGGCTCCAATCTGAACGATTATCCGAAGATCACAGTCTGGCCGGTTTCATTTACCGGAGCGACGCAGGGCGCGTACTTCGCCTCGTACAACATCTTCCTCTTTGGCGCTTTCTTCCAGGGTGCAGATCCGTGCGCGTACGACCGCGGCGCAATGCTCGCGGGAAATTCCAGTGCCACGCAGGTCTGCTTCCAGCAAAGCGGCGGCGGCAGCTTGTTGCCGACAGATCTTGACGGGGCCACGCTGCCGCCGGGGGGCGAGCCCGGTTTCTACTTCGACTACGGCACGAATGAGCAGTTCGACCTTCACCGGCCCGCAGCACATCTCCGTCGATGCCTTCACTCCCCTCAGCAGCGGCGTTCCGCAGTCGGACACGACCCAGACGCTGGACACACTTTCCGATCGCCTCATGTATCGCAACGCGTATCGCAATTTCGGCGATCACGAAGCAGTCTTCGTCAGCCATTCGGTGAATGGCGGTTACCGCTGGTACGAGATCCGTACTCCTGGTGGAACGCCGGCCAAATACCAGGACGGCACGTTTGGTCCCGACTCCAGCAATCGCTGGATGGGGAGCATCGCCAGCGACAAGAATGGCGACGTCGCCATCGGCTACAGCGTCTCCAGCAGCTCGATGCACCCGGCAATTTTTTATACCGGGCGCGCGCCCGGCGACCCGTTGGGCACGATGCAGTCGGAGACGCTTCTCTTCCAGGGACTCGGCTCGCAAACGAGCGGTCTCTCGCGCTGGGGTGACTACAGCGCGATGCGCATCGATCCCGGGGATGACTGCACGTTCTGGTACACCACCGAGTACATTCCGGCGGACGGCACATTCAATTGGCACACGCGCGTCGGCTCGTTCAGGTTCAATACATGCGGCGCTCCACCGCCGCCTCCGCCGGTAAATGCGCCCGTACTGACGGCAACCGCAGTCAGTAGCAGCGAGATCGATCTGACATGGGTATACCCATTTACAGACAATGATGGCTTCAAGATCGAACGATGCCAGGGGACGGGATGCACGAATTTCGCGCAGATCGCGCAAGTCGGCGCGAGCGTGAGGAGCTACAACGACACCGGCCTAGCGTGCAACACGACGTATGACTATCGCATTCGGGCCTTCAACGCCGGCGGCGACGGCCCGTACTCGAATACATCCGAGGCGACCACGTTGTCGACGCTGCCCACTCCGGCGCCAGTGCTGACAACAACCCCGGCGTCGTCGACCGAAATCGATCTCAGTTGGACAGCGTCCGTAGGAGCGAGCTCGTACGACATCTATCGCTGCCAGGGGAGTAACACCTGCACTCCGAGTACGAAGATCGCCACGGTTACTGGGACCACATACAAGGATATGGGGCTGACACCCGCAACGACGTATGGCTATCAGGTCATCGCCGTGAACGGTTGTGGCACTGCACCTTCCAACGTCTCGTACGCATCAACGCCGCAAGCTCCACCAACTGCTCCAAGCAACCTGACAGCCACGCCGGCGAGACAGCCCAATCCGCCGTTCATCGATCTGGCGTGGAACGACAACTCGAACAATGAGGATGCGTTCGATGTCTATCGCTGCACTGGCGCGAGCTGCACTCCCAACACGTTGATCGCCACTCTCCCGCCCAATTCAACGACGTACCACGATGCGGGCGTCGGGCGAAAGACGACATATCGCTACCAGGTATTCGCGAGGAACGGCTCTGGCAGCTCGGGCTCGAACATCGCCACTGCCACGACGAAGTAGTCATCGGTTGCGGCGTGCCCGGAAGGGGCCGGGCACGCCACAGTGAGGGAACGAATCATTTTGAACATAGAAAGGAGGCATCCCGGCACAGGAATTCATTGGTAGATCCGGTTACGGACCCCAACAAACTTCCAGTATTGAGGAGGCAATTTAAATGCGGAAACTCGTATGGCTCGGGATCCTTACTCCTTTAGCAGTTCTCTGCTTCATGAACTCGGCCTGTGGAGGCTACCTCGGCTGGTCCGGCAAGAGCACGAATGGAGATGCGAAGCTCGCCGAAGAAGTGTCGGTGAGCAGCGCCAATCCTCTCGAGAGCGGTTTGTGGACCTTCTATGTCAACTATAACGACATCAGCGGTCCTGGGATGAAGACCGTCTCCACTTTCAGGGATGGCACCGCACCATTCGCGGTGTTTACCAGTGATGGCAATTTACAGCAACACTTCAACGACCACGTGGGAGTGCTAGCCGCCACGGCCTATGACCGAGACGGCGACGGCGGAATCTGCTGGGTTGGCTGCCCCTATGGTGCCGACTACACGATTCCTGATGGTTTCTGCCCGGCAGAATTCGGCACTGGCGACTCAGATGCCAGTGACGGTTTCTCGGCGTACTGCACGAAGGGCAACTGGGCGGTGCTCGTGGCCACGAACGCCTTCGAAGAGACGAAGGGCAACGTTCCGGGAAGCAAATACTCGAACGCGCAGGGAGGCGGGACGAACTTCAGCCCCATCACCCTTGGGCAGATCCTTGCGTCGAGCTCTGCGATCCCCGGTGGCGTCGGCGTGACATTGACCGGGCTCTCGCTCCCGAACGGCGCGTCGACGACCCTGACCACGCCGGCTGGCGTCAGCGCGTATGGATTCGGACACGCGCTGGCCGTAGATGCGTCTCAGGCCGGTCTGAAAGAGGCCGCCAGTTGGTTGGCAAGCCAGTGGGCCGGTCAGCCGGATGGCACCTCGAACGTCACCCTGAGTCTCAATGGAGGGGCGGCTTCGGGAAGTATCAACATCGCCAGCGGAAACAATGCAGCCTTGGCGCTGCAGGCGTACGCTGCTGAGCACTAATCGGTTCTGAAGCGTTAGGCCGATCAACCGAGGGCCGGGGGAAGAAGCTTTGAAGGCTCGTTCCCCGGCCCTTTTTTCATAGGAGAAATAATGGAAAGAAATCGAAAGGGAGTAACGCCCTTGTTCCTATGTATCCTTTCCCTGCTCGCGATAAGCGTGTATGCGCTTCCGGCTCAGACGCAGGTAGGAACGGGACCCGTTCAGGTGCTTACGAATTCAGTCGATAGCGATCCGCTGGAAGCTGACACCTCACCGCGGCTGACCGATATGGTGCCGCAATTTGTGCCGCCGAGCGTTTTTCCGGTCCAGCGGCCAAAGCTGCAACAACTGATGAATGCTCCTCACCAGGGCGCGAGCGCACCACTGCCAGGTCTCCTTGGACCTCGCATTCCCGCCATCATTCCCGTGAACTTTGATGGGGTCGGCTCTCCGAATAGCTGCAATTGCGCGCCGCCAGATCCCAACTTGGCGGTGGGAGACACCCAGGTCGTGCAGTGGGTCAATACGTCTTATGCCGTATATGACAAGACGACCGGTGCGCTTGTCGCTGGCCCGTTCCCCGGTAATCATTTCTTTACGGGCATGAAGAGCGCTTGCGCGAGCTCAAACGCTGGCGATCCGATCATCCAATGGGACAAGGCGAATCACGTGTGGGTAGCAACACAGAACGTGTTCGGGCCTTATCTCACGTGCATCGCCGTCTCGACCACGTCGGACGCGACGGGAACCTATAACCGTTACGCGTTCAATCAGCCCGGCTTTCCTGATTACGTCAAGTGGGGTCTGACGCCTAACATCTACTATCAGACGCAGAATGATTTCGGCCCCGCTGCGAACGCCTTCGTGGGTGTCAACGTCTGTGCGTATGACGGCGCGGCAATGAGAGCGGGAAGCAAGAAAGCGAAGCAAATCTGCATTCTGGATAACTCCAACGGCACGCTGTTCGACGACAGCATGTTGCCAGCCGATGCGGACGCAGGGAGCTCCTCCACTCCGGAAGTCTTACTGGGCAGCATCGACAATCCCGGCTTTAACAGTGCGGTCTATGAATATGTGTTCACTGTGAGTTTCGGACACGGGCCGCATTCGACGGCAACCCTGGCCGGTGTCAATGGGTCGATGCCGATTCCGGTGCCCGCTTTCAATTTGGCCTGCGGCGGCTTTGGCGCCTGCATCCAGCAGCCGGGCGTGACTGATCTGCTGGACTCGCTTGGCGATCGCCTGATGTACCGCCTGGCGCGCTTTGACGACGGCACCACGCAGCATTTTCTGGTAACCCACAGTGTGAACAACACGACCGCCACTGCTGCCAGATGGTACGAGTTCAGGGCTCCATCAGGATCGACAGCGTTGTCGCTATTTCAGTCGGGCGAAACTCTAGACGATGGGCACTATCGATGGATGGGTTCAGTGGCTCGGGACAAGGACGGAAACATCGCCCTTGGCT
>QHUA01000063.1 GCA_003221805.1 Gemmatimonadota bacterium | reverse complement strand
GAACGGATTCACGGGCTGGCGCTGTGCGGATGCGGGGAGTGGCTCCTCGCGTTCGGGCGTCTTCGCTTTCTTTTTGGGGCGAGTCATGCGCAGCGGTTGGACGAGTTGCGGCTTGCTCGGCTTGGGCGCTGGGTGTTCCTCCTCTACTTCTTCCTCAACCTGTTCAGGCTCTTCCTCTTCGACCGGCTCGGGCGCCCTGGGGGTAGGAACGCGGGGAGGCGCCTTGCTCACCGGCGCGGGATGTGGCTTCTCCTCCTGGTGGGCGGGCCTCTCTTCGTGCCGGTGCGGTTTCTCCTCGTGCAGCTCGGGATGTTCCAGCTGCAGATCGATGGTGTCGATTTCTGGCACGTTGTCCTGAACCGGCGCCCTTGCGGCTTCAACCACCGGCGCGCTGGCGTTGTCTCCAGCGCTCGGCTCATGAACGAAGAAGCGACTATCCTCCAGAAGGTTGAGTCCGGCGAGCGGATCTTCGGTCGACAGCGGCTCGCCTAGTCCCGGCTCGCCGGGATGCTTGACGGGCTCAGAAGAGGGAACGAGCCCCTCAACACCCAATGTGGCGCCGCCCAGTTCAGGATCGATGGCAAATTGAGTTGGATCGGCGGCGGACTCCAGTCCTTCCAAAGGCGAAGCCTCAACCTCGCTGATCGACAGATCGAATGCAGGCTCTATGTTCTCCGCCGGAGCGTGGGCCGGTTCAGGCTCCGCGAGCGAGTTCGACTGAATCTCCAGCCGCGGGATCGATTCCTCGGGCTGCTCGATATCGGGCAGGATCTCGAATTCGGGTGACGGCTGCACGTTTGGAGGGGTGCGGGGCCGTGCGGTAGGCGGCGGTGCCATCGCCGTTCGTTGAAATCCCTCGACTTTGGGGCGCGGCTTGGGGGGTGATCCTCCCACGTCGAGGAAAACCAGTCCGCCTGAATCTCGTTTAGCCGGAGTTTTCGAGCGGCGCGGCTCGACGTTCGGATCGAGGCTTTGGATGCGCTGGACCGTCGCTTCCGCTTCGGCGGTGCGGCCTTCGGAGTCCAGAGATTCGTGGAGGATTTGGAGCTGCTCGATCGCCTCCGCTGCCTTCCCCGCCTTGGCGAGCTGGTCGGCGAGCATCAGCCGAATGTCGTCCTGTCCTGGGCAGAGGTCGGCGAATTCCTGGAGCGCCTTGAACGCGTCGCTATCCTTGCCGGCGCGGTGCATCCTGTCGGCGTACTCGAGGAAATTCTTCTTGGCGTCGCTGTTGAACCCCTTCTTTGCCGAGATCTTACCGAGCTTGTAGTAGATCTGGTGGCGCGCCGGCGCGTGGCGGAGAATCTTGTTGCAGAGGGCGATGGCGTTGTTGAGATAGCCGCCCTCGGTATAGAGGTCGACCGCCTGCTCGTAGTAGTTGACGGCCTGGTCGGTCTTGTTCAGCCGCAGGTACAGGTCACCGACGCGGTTGTAGACGGTGACGTCGCGGTCCTCCTGACCCTCTGTGTGTCCGATGATCTGAAGGTAGACCTCGAGTGCCTTATCGAACTGCTTTTTCTGCTCGAATTCGGCTGCCTTTTTTTTCAGCTTCTCGACGTTGGACATGTAGGCGGCCGGGCAATGAATTACCCGGTAGGCACTACCTCCGGGGGACGAGGGTTCAACTTACCTACGCTTTCATAGGGGTGACAAGGCGCGCCAGCCTTCCACGACCCGACACAAAGACGTGCGCCGTACCAGTATGGCAACTCACGCACATCCCCTATGGCAAACAGGGCCAAATCGGCTGCAAAACCGGGCGCAATCTGCCCAGTTTCGCCCGCGAGACGGAGAGCCGCGGCGCCGTTCACTGTCGCTCCGATTACAACCTCGGCAAGACTCATCCGTAGCTGACTTACCCCGAGCGTCAGCATTAGTGGAAAGTTAACCGTTGGCGAGGTGCCAGGGTTGAAATCGGTCGCCAGCGCGACGGCGGCTCCGGCATCGATGAGCGCACGCGCCGGAGCCTGTTTGGCCTTCCCGAGGAAGAGCATCGTGCCGGGGAGCAGAGTGGCGACGGTGTCGGACCTGGCCAGAGCGTGGATTCCGGTTTCGGAAATAGCGGCGAGATGGTCCGCCGAGGTCGCCTTGAGTGAAGCGGCAAGCTCGGCGCCGCCGGCAGGCTTGAGCTCGTCGGCGTGCAGCTTCAGGCCGAGACCTGCTTTGCCGGCCGCCTCGAGAACTCGCCGCGTTTCCTCGATGGTGAACACGCCAGGCTCGCAAAAGACGTCGGCGAAGCGCGCAATCCCCTGCTCGACCACTTTGGGCAGCAGGTCGTTGACGAGCATGGCGAGAAAAGCCGCGCGCTTCTCGTCGCTGCCACGGTAATCCTGCGGTATCTCGTGCGCCCCCATCCATGTCGCGACGATGCGGAGTGGCTGGCGCTCAGCGAGTCGACCGATAACACGGAGTGCCTTCAACTCGTCATCGACGGAAAGTCCGTAGCCGCTTTTTATCTCCAGGGTGGTAGTTCCATAAGACGCGAGCTCACGGATCCTTGGAGCTGCGAGATCGTAGAGCTCCTCCTCGCTGCGCTCGCGGAAATCGCGCACCGATGCGTGTATGCCCCCGCCGCGGGCTGCAATCTCCAAGTACTCGAGTCCCCCGGCGCGCATCTCCTGCTCCTCGAAGCGGGGTTTCCCGAAGACGGCGTGGGTGTGCGAGTCGACGAGGCCCGGCATGAGGACGCCGCCGCGGCAATCAATCACTTCGGCATCGGAATAAGCGTGCTCGATGTCACGAGCGGCGCCCATCATGGCGATGCGACCGTTGCTGACGGCGACGGCGGTGTTCCTGAGAATCCCTGCGTCGCGCATTTCGTTGCCTTTGCGCGCCCGCGCGGGACCGGCGCAGGTTACAACCTGGGAGGCGTTTACGAACAGAAGGGGTTTTGAGTCAGTCATCGCAGTCGAGTTCTTACCGCCAATTCGAGAATAAGACAACTGCATGCTTGCCGCTGATCGCTGATGTCGCTGACCGCTAACCGCTGCCTACGACGGGACAGATCTCACTTGCGTGAGAGGAACCAGACGGCTTTTCCCACGATTCCACGAAGATCTGTCTGGGCGTTCTCAGCGGTAAGCGGTCAGCGATAGAAGCGGTCAGCGCCTAGCAGGCAGTTGTCTTAATGCCGAAACGGTCGCCGCCTTTGTCGGCGATGCCATAACATCCCGAACCCGCGACAGCCGAAGTGGCGCCTGCGCCTCCCCTCGACAGGCATAGTAGCAAGCGTTGCAATTGATCGGCTCGTATTTCCTGAATTCCGTCCAGTGGAAATCGGGAGGGAAGTCCGGACAGCGCTTCACCCTTCCCAGCGGGTCGATGTGGATCGTGCGCATCCCCGAGCGACACGGCTCAGTAATCTCACCACGCACGTAGCGCGGAATCTGCTCGAGGTAGTAATCCGAGTTGGTGATGACCCCGCGAGTCTTTTTCTTGTACGCTAGAAGCTCGCTTACAACTTGTTCGAGTTGTTCGGTCTGCTCGCGGTCGATGATTCCGTCGGTGTTCCCGTTCTTGGCGTCGGTGTAGCAGCTGAAATTTACGCCGCAACCGAGCTCGCGGGCGCGTTGCACGATAGGAACCATCTGATCGAGGTTGTCGCGCTTGATGACGGTGTTGAACCGGATGCCCGTAATGCCGATTTCGCGCATCCGCGGGATGGTGCGCATGATCTTCGCGGTCAGGCCGGGAATTCCCCGTGCCCGATCATGACGCTCGTCCAGGAAATCGAGTGAGATGTTGAACTGATTGATTCCAGCTTTCCACAGGGAACGCGCTCGTTCCGGCGATAGCATACCACCGTGGGTGATGAGCGTCATGTATTTGAGATTCACAGCGCGATTCACACTCGAGACGAGGTCTTCGAGGTCGCGGCGCAGCGTCGGCTCTCCACCGGTAAAAGTGACGAGCATCGGATTGAAGTAGCGAGCTGCGTCGGCGAATGACTTGAGCTCAGTGGCTTTGGCCGATGGATCGGTTTTCCAGTAATCGCAGAAGCTGCAGTGCGCGTTGCAGCGCATCGTGACTTCGAAATGCACGAGGACGGGCCGCCGCGCCGTGGTGAGATAGGCGTATTTGAGCAGAAACAACGGGACATGCCACGGCTTGAACTCGCTCGTAAGCATCAGACAAGTGAGTCGTTAGTCGCTTCCCGCTTCCCGCTTCCCGCTTCCCGCATCAACCAATCATCGGAAGACGCAGGCCGTGCTGGCGGGCTGTCTCAATCGCCTCTCCGTAACCAGCGTCGGCGTGACGGGCGACGCCGGTTCCCGGATCGTTAGTCAGCACTCGCTCGAGTCTGATTCGCACCTCCGGAGTGCCATCAGCGACGATCACCTGGCCAGCGTGCAGGGAATTTCCGATTCCTACGCCGCCGCCGTGGTGGAACGACACCCACGACGCGCCGCTGGCGACGTTGAGCATGGCGTTGAGCAGCGGCCAGTCGGCGACGGCATCGGTGCCGTCGCGCATGCCTTCAGTTTCGCGGAAGGGCGATGCGACGCTGCCGGTGTCGAGGTGATCGCGTCCGATGGCGATCGGCGCCGAGATCTCTCCGGCGGCGACGAGATAGATGCGCGCAGGAAGTCCCTGAAACTTGATCTTCTGCTGCGCGAGTGAGATCCAGCGGCGCAGGTGATCGTCGTTCGCGAAAAGCTCGAGGGCGAGGTCGTCCGTGCGCTTGATGTCCTTCGGGTCACCGGACAGCGCTACCCAGCGGAACGGCCCCTTCCCTTCGCAGAACAAGGGTCGGATGTATTCCGGCACGAATCCCGGAATGTCAAATGCGTTGCTCAGTCCCGCGTCATAAGCGACAGTGCGGACGTTGTTGCCGTAGTCGAACGTCACCGCGCCGCGATTCATCATTTCCAGCATGGCGGTGACGTGCTTCACAACCGACTGAGTCGATCGTCGCACGTACTCTTCGGGATCCGCCGATCGGAGCTCGAGAGCTTGCTGAAGTGCCATTCCCGCGGGCACGTAGCCGTTCAGCATGTCGTGCGCGCTCGTCTGATCGGTCAGGACATCGGGAGCTACTCCGCGCTTGACCAGTTCGGGCAGAACGTCGGCTGCATTGCCAAGCAATCCGATGGAAATCGCATCGCCCGAACGTGTCGCGGTGGAGATGAGTGTCATCGCTTCGTCGAGACTCTTCGCCTCGCGATCCAGATAGCCGGTATCGATTCTCTTCTGAATGCGCGACTGATCGACTTCCACAATGAGTGAAGCCGCTCCCTGCATCGTCGCCGCCAGCGGCTGCGCGCCACCCATGCCACCGAGCCCGGCAGTGAGCACGAAGCGGCCACGCAGATTGCCGCCGAAATGCTTGCGCGCTACCGACCCCAGCGTCTCGTAAGTGCCCTGCACAATTCCCTGAGAGCCGATGTAGATCCACGAGCCGGCCGTCATCTGTCCGTACATCATCAGGCCTTTGCGCTCCAGCTCGCGGAAATGCTCCCACGTCGCCCAGCGTCCGACGAGATTGCTGTTGGCGATGAGAACACGCGGCGCGCCAGCATGCGTTCGAAACACTCCCACCGGTTTGCCGCTTTGTACGAGCAGCGTCTCATCGCCGCCGAGATTCCTGAGCTCGCGCACGATGGCGTCGAAGCAATCCCAGTTGCGCGCTGCCTTCCCAGTTCCACCGTACACGACGAGATCCGCCGGTCGCTCGGCGACATCCGGATCTAGATTGTTCATCAGCAACCGGAGCGCCGCTTCCTGGTGCCATCCTTTGCATGAGATGTTGGTCCCACGCGGCGCGCGCACCGGCCCGCGCTCGCGCGCGGCGGCCTCGAACGACTTTGGATCGTATTGCACGCGGAGATCGGTCATGTCACGGTTCCGATGTCGGCGAAGCGCTCCTCGGAGACCGCAGTTCTGAGCGCTGCGATGTCGGCGCTCAACACCCGGTCGTTTTCCAGCCTCGGGACTATGTCACGTACTCTCTCATGGGCAGTGCGTACGCCTCTGCCGGGACGCAGGGGCGCCCTGAAATCTATCCCCTGCGCGCCACACATCAGCTCGATGGCGAGAATGTTTTCCAGATTGCGCAGCACGCGCCGCGCTTTCCATGCCGCGCCCATCGCCATCGGCACAACGTCTTCCTTGCTGCCGTCCGTCGGAATGGTGTCGACGCTCGCGGGATGCGAGAGCACCTTGCACTCGCTCGCCAGCGCGGCGGCTGTGACCTGCGCCATCATGAACCCCGAGTTGACGCCAGCGTTGGGCGAGAGGAACGGAGGCAAACCCTGGTTGAGATCCGGGTGAACGAGTCTGTCGATCCGACGCTCGGCCATGGTGGCCATGTGGGTCAACACGATCGCCAGAAAATCGAGCGCCATCGCCACCGTCAGCCCGTGAAAATTTCCGCCGCTCAACGTCTCACCGTTCTCGAACACGAGTGGATTGTCCGTGGCCGCGTTGAGCTCGCGTGAGACGGCGTCATCGATCCAGTCGAGCGCGTCGAGCACGGGCCCGTGCACCTGCGGCATGCAACGCAGCGCGTAGGGGTCCTGCACCCGTGGATCACCGTGACGGTGCGATTCTCTGATCTCGCTGCCCGCAAGCAGATCGCGCAGCAGCGCCGCCGAGCGCGACTGACCTTTCTGCCCGCGCGCGTCGTGGATGCGCTCGTCGAATGCCACGGGAGTACCCATCAGCGCTTCGAGGGACATTGCGCCGGCGACGTGAGCGGTGCGCCACAGGGCACGGGCCTGGACGAGCGCGATGAGCGCGATCGCCGTGTGCGTCTGAGTGCCGTTGATCAGGGTGATGCCTTCTTTCGGGCCGAGCTTTACTGCCTTGGCGCCGATCTCCTTTAGCATCGTCGCGGCGTCGGTCTCGCGGTCGCCCTTGAGCAGCGTTCCTTCCCCAATCAGCGCCAGCCCCAGATGCGCGAGCGGCGCGAGATCTCCACTCGCGCCGACGCTTCCCTGCTCCGGAATTGGCGGATAGACGTCCGCGTTGAGCATTTGGAGGAGAAGATCGACAAGCTCCGGCCGCGCTCCCGAGTAGCCCTTGGCGATGACGTTCGCGCGCAGCAGCATCATCGCCCGAACCTCGCGCTCCGGAAGTCTGTCGCCCACTCCCGACGCATGGCTGCGCACGAGGTTGACCTGCAGCTCGGCCAGCTTCTCACGGGGAATGGCTACCTCGGACAGTTTTCCGAATCCGGTCGTCACTCCGTAGACGACTTCGTTCCTGTTGACGATGTCGTCGACGACGGCGCGGGTGCGGAGCATTCTCTCGCGCGCCTTGGGCGCGAGGCCGACCCGCAAGCGATCTACCGCGACGGCGTAGGCTTCATCGACTGAGAGCGTGTCACCATCGATAATGAGTTGCTCGTTCATTTTCTTTTTCGCGCGCCCGAACGCGCTCGCGAGCTCTTGGCCGCCGCTCGCTTTGTTCTCGCGGGTTTCCTGGAGGTTTTCCCCTTGGCTTTAGCTTTGGCCTTCCGTGTTGGTTTGGCTAAAGAAGGGTGCGTGAGCAGGCGCTCTTCCGGATCCCACCGCCAGCCATCTTTGCCTGGCGCTATCTCGACCCCGCCGAGCCAGCGCGACTTCTTGTTGATCAGCTGCCAATCCTTTTTCCCGGCGAGCACGTCGCGTCCGAGCGGCGTCAGCACCAGCTCGCTCTCGACGAATTCCCGCGAAACGGCATTTGATGGCGCAATCACCGGACTCCCATCCTTCAACGTGACGAGAGGATTCTCCTTCCCGCTCAATCTCTCCAGGTACGAGTAGAAGACCAGGTCGCCAAGGAAGATGCTCTCCTGTTTCTTCGCGACCTCGAGAAATGCGGCAACCGGCGTCGAGTGTCCCTGCTGGATCGCGGTTAGCGCTTCACGCTCCGAACGTGAGAGTCCGTTGGCAGTCGATGGAAATTCCTCGAGGTGGCGCGTCAGAGCGCGCGCCAGGTATGGGAGCGCGGAAGTCGAATCATTGAGCAGCCTCTCGATCGAGCTGGGATCGCTCGAGCCGAATGCCTTCCATGCTCGCTGGGCGATGTCGAGCTGTTGACCACTATCACAGACAGTTTCTTCGACTTCGCCGGGCCACGGCTGAAGAAGTCGAGCAGTTGGATCAACTGCAGCTGGTCGTAAAGGTCGTCCTCGAACCAGAGAACTACCTCGTCGAAATAGTCCAGCTGCCGGATGACGCGATCGCGGTCCGAAAAATCGCCGCTGATGTGCGCGAAATCGTCCCAGTTGTTGCTGGCGATGAAGCGAGCGCGCTGCTTGCTCAGCTCTTCGAGTGAGAGCGATGAGTCGACCGGTCCTTCGTGGAGCACGTCGCGCCAGGCGATGATCTTGCCCTCGACGCCGGCCTCGCTCATGGTCCCAGCGGCGCTGTCGCCGTTGGTGATGTTGAGACGCTGCTTGGAGGTCAACGTCAGCGAACTATGGGGCGGTACGTCGATCTGTCATAGTTGAATTTTAGATCGGGCTCCGCGTTCAGGGCAATGAAGAAGTTGAACGCGAAGTTTCCGTTCGGAGCCTGAGTGAAGCCGAAGATGGCTCTCCAGTCGTGGAGCTGCCGCTGCAGCGTCACAGTGTGGCTTCCGAATTTCTTGGCCTGGAAGTCGTAGTTCGTCACCCAGGTTCCCGCCCAGTTTTGCGTCAGGTTGAAGTTCATTGAGGACTGCAGGTTGTCGCGCGTCGGCACCCGAATGAACGGGGAGCCGCCTGATCGATGCACTGCTGGTGCAGGATTGGATTCGCCAGCAACGGTAGACACTGCTGCTCCGCGAAATTCTGATCGATGACGACTCCGCGACCGGTTGGCGGCCGCTGACGGCTCGAGCTGTACTGCAAGTTCACCTGCCAACCCTGGGTCTTCGGCACCGAGTACTGAGTCTGGCGAGCAGTGATACCGGCTACGGGTGTCGACGCGACGCGATTGGCGAGCGCGTCGTCCGGACTCGGCGACGTCTTCTCGATTTGCGGATGTGTTTCGGGTACCGCCTTGCCGAAGATGCGAGATATCACACCAAAGATCCCGGACTCCGAGTTCAGTGTCAGCGACGCGCCGATCGTCTCCCGAAACGGCTTGAAGCGCGCGGTGTCGCTGAGCACGTCACCCTGGTAAAGCGACCAACCGACGTTACCCCGGAATCCAGGGAGCAAATCGGATGCGATTTGCGTCGTCAGGTTCGGCGTCGTGAATCCGGAGCGGTGAGTTTTGTGCGCCCGCTGGAAATCGTAGGCCAGTGACGAAAAGTCCATTGACAGGATTTTGATTTTTTTCTGTTCGGCGGTGCTGCTGGTGTCCGAGCTGCGGAGCTTGGCTTCGAGCACATGAGAGACTGTGAGGCTCACCGTATTCTGTGGCAGCGAGCCGAGGAAGCCCTGTCGACTGCGGTTGGTCGCCTGCAGAAAGTCCGTGCTGAGGCTGCCGGCTGGAGCGTACGAGAAGCTGATGACTGGAGTAATCGAATGCCGGAAACGCGTTACCGGACCGAACCCGGGAAAGAGAGCAAAGAGTGTCGGTGAAGCGGAGATCCCCGTTGAAATTCGTTTCGACTGGTGGACGTAGCGGCCATTGCTCAGGTGTGACTTGACCCAGAAGCCATGACTACCGTCTACGTTGCCCAGCGAAAGAATCGGCGCCAGGTTGAGGTAGCCGTGGAAAATGTTGGGCAGCGTGAATTGTGGCTGCCAATCGATGTCGGATTCGTAGGTTTTGGCGAACACTCTCGACGTTTTCACCGAGGAATCGTTGGGATCCTGGATCACGAAAGTCTGTGGCGCGTCCGTTTCCCTCTCGCTGAAGGAGAAACCGTTGCCGAGCGTATAACCGCCGATTCGAAATGGTGTGTCGAACCTGGAGGTTGTGTTTATGACATTGCGCTTCAGCGCCACCGAGTCTTTCACGCCCTGCGAATTGGTGAAGAAGCGATACGTGAATTCCCCAGCCTGATCGATGTTCAGCTGGCGATCCGTGTTGAAGCTGAAAGTCGGCGTCCAGTCGAGCCAACTGGCAAGGCCAATCGCCGGGGATGTCAGGCTGAAGATCGGAAAGCTGCGATCGACCTCGTGCCGTCCCGGATGCTGTGAATTTCTCAGGCCCAGATCGAGCGACGCGGGTCCGAGTTTGGTCGAATAGTTCACGCCCGAATTAATCGATGCTAGCGTCTGCGCCGCGTTGAAACTCGTCGTCCGGTAAATGGCTGTACTGGTGACGTAGTTGACGTCAGCGTGCAGCCGGGTGTCCTGGGAAAAACTCTGATCGTGAAACCAGCTGACGGCGGTGTTCCTCGTCCCATCGCGCTGATCGTGCTGAGAGAGCGCCAGACGCCCGGTCATGAACCGATCGAGCCAGCGATACTGCATCTCTCCATTGAGCTGCACCCAGCCCGGATCACCAACTGACGGTCGGGCACCGCTTCGCCAGTCGAGCGCCACCTGCGCGTCCAGATAGTCGTTGATGGCGAAGTAGTAGCCGAGGTTCTCGAGGTGGCGCCGATAGGTTGGACTGTTGCGGAACAGCTCACTCAACCCGAATCGCGGAGTGAGGACGCCGCTGCGCCGGCCGGAGCGAATGTCCTGGAAGATGAACGGCAGCCACATCACCGGCACGTCGCCGATGTACAGAATCGCCGGCCGAGCTACCATGATGTGCTTCGACACCATCTTGATCTCGTTCGATCGGAAGTGGTAATCCGGTATCGAGTCGTCGCAGCTGGTGATCGTGCCGCTTCGCACGTAAAACGCCGTTTCCCGGCCGCGCGTTGTGTCGCCGACAAACGCGGCTGTGTTGCCGCCGACGAACCAGTTCTGCCCCGTCTCGGCGATCTGCGTGGTAATGTTGGTGACAACGCCACGATGGCTCTCGACGTTGTACGACATCTGGCCGCGCGCGTATACGTCTGCCGCCTGCTGCTGCGGATCTCGCAGAACCACTGTGTCGCCGCGGGCAACGATGATCTTCGTCGAATCGCTATAGACGATGCTGTCGCCGACGAGCACGGTCTGGTCGCGACTGACTCCCGCTTTCTTGCCATGGAGCTGCAGCGTTCGCGTTTGCGCGTTGAATACCGCGCGGTCCGCCTGATACCGCGTCGCCGTGTAGCCCGGTCGCGCCATCAACAAGCGCATCACCGAATCGACTTCGTTCCACTTGATCAGGTCCTTGACCTTGGTCGTATCAGCCGCGGTGCTGTCGCGACGCGTGGTATCACCGCGCGCGCGAAGGGTGTCACGACGGATGGGCGTAGGAGATGGCCTCACCTGCGCTGCCACGTTATTGGACGCGTACAAACTGAGGACGGCCGCGGCTGCCAGAACCAGCTTCACGCGCGCGCGCCCAGCCGCTGTGGCGTCCGGTCTTCCTCCTCCTGCGTCGTGTCTCGCTTGTGCCGCTTACGCCAGGCGAAGGTGGCGACGAACACGCTCAGCTCGTAGAGGAAATACAGCGGGATCGCCAATGCAAAGAGTGAGTAGGGATCCGCGCCGGGCGTGATGAATGCCGCCGCCGTGAGACACACCACGATCGCGTGTCTGCGGTACTTCGAGAGAAACTGGGGCGTGATCAGCCCCAATGCCGTAAGCGCTAGAATCGCGATCGGAACCTCGAACACCGCTCCGAACGCCAGGCACATGCTGATGGCGAAGTCGAAATAATCGGTGGCCGAGAT
>QHUA01000110.1:918-22805 GCA_003221805.1 Gemmatimonadota bacterium | reverse complement strand
CCGCGCAGGGAGTTCAATCGCTGCCGGCGCCACTCTCGCTCACAACGAGCGTCCAGCATTACGAGCCGGGGAGGGTACAGATTGCGCTGAGCAATCCTGCTCCCGCCGGGTCCTCCCTGATCGTCTCCGAAAATTTCTATCCCGGTTGGGTCGCCACTGCCGACGGCAGGGCAGTGCGGACTGGGCGCGCCGATTACACTCTGATTGGCGTCGAGCTGCCCCAGGGCGCACGCAACATCGAGCTTCGCTTTACCAGCCCAGCCTACCAGCGGGGGAAGATGATTACCTGGATCGCAATCGTGCTGGGAATTCTGATGCTTGGCGCCGGCGTCTGGCGCGATCGGAGAATCCTTGCCTGATCGCGCTCTGGTCATCGTACCGACCTACAACGAGCGGTTCAACATTGCACGACTGATCCCGGCGGTCCTGGCGCAGGATCCTTCGCTGGAGATGCTGATCGTGGACGATGCCTCCCCCGATGGTACGGGCGGAGTGGTCGATGCGATCGCCGCCAACAACGACCGGGTCCACGTGATACACAGAGAGGGGAAGTTGGGACTGGGCACGGCGTACATCGCCGGATTCGGGTGGGCGCTCGAGAGAAAGTACGACCTGATATTCGAGATGGATGCCGACTTCTCCCACAATCCGGAGCTGCTCCCTGAGTTTCTCCAATCAGTCAAGGAAGCGGATGTGGTGCTCGGATCCCGGTATCAGGGCGGGCGCGTGAATGTAGTGAACTGGCCAATGAGCAGATTGTTTTTGAGCTACGCTGCCAATATTTACGCGCGAGCGGTC
The DNA here is from genome assembly GCA_003221805.1 of Gemmatimonadota bacterium. GTDB lineage: Bacteria > Gemmatimonadota > Gemmatimonadetes > Gemmatimonadales > Gemmatimonadaceae > UBA4720. The sequence continues at coordinate 22,007 of QHUA01000110.1, read as the reverse complement.
ACGGGCCTGCCGGTCTCCGACACCACCGGTGGGTTCAAGTGCTTTCGCCGGAATGTACTTGAATCGATCGACCTGAACTCGGTAAAATCCAATGGTTACGCGTTCCAGATTGAGATGTCATTTCGCGCCTGGAAGCGTGGGTTCCGCCTGGTCGAGATTCCGATCATCTTCGTGGATCGCACCGAGGGCGTGAGCAAGATGTCGAAGAAGATCATCCGAGAAGCGGTCTGGATGGTCTGGCGTCTACGCTGGTGGAGTTTAACAGGAAGGATCTGATGTCACCTCGCCCAACGGGCCAGCACTTCTATAAAATGACCGGATCCGGGAACGACTTCGTCGTTTTCGATTCGACCGATGGACGCGCCGCGCACCTCGAAAATGTCGACGCTATCCGATCGCTCTCCGCCCGTGGCACCGGCGTCGGGGCAGACGGCGTCGTCTTCCTCGAGAAGGTTGGGGATGGCGACATCCGCATGCGCTACTATAACAGCGACGGATCCGAGGCCTCGCTGTGTGGCAATGCCAGCCTTTGTACAACCCGTCTGGCGGTCGAGTTGGGGCACTCACAGGCGGGGGGATTCATCCTCCATACTGCGGCGGGATCCCTCAGAGCCCGCATTCGGGACAACCTTCCGGAAGTCGACCTCGACCCGGTGCGGGACGTGAGGGCAGATGCCAAGGAACTGGGCATGAGGCCCGGCGAGCGCCGACTCGGATACGCTCGGGTCGGGGTACCTCACGTTGTCGTTGAAGTCCCGGACATCGAGGTCGCGGACGTAAGCGGGCGTGGTTCCGAGCTCCGACATCACCGGTCGTTGGCAGACGGGGCGAACGTCAACTTCGTCGCCAAGGCGTCCGACGGAAGCTTTGCCTACCGCACCTTCGAGCGTGGGGTTGAAGGCGAGACTCTGGCGTGCGGGACAGGGGCGGTCGCCACGGCGATCATGCTTTCCGATTGGGGAGAATCGGGAAGGGAGACGGTCCTTTGGACGCGGTCTGCGCTGCCTTTGACCATCACACTGAGACGAGACGGAGATGCCTGGCTGCCATCGCTCCGTGGCGAAGGAAGGATCGTCTTCGAGGGCGAGATTCGCGATCTCGATTGACAGACTGTCGCCGCTGGGGCGACCAGCTGTCGGCAACGAACCCATTAAAGCGATTTATCACATCAAGCCTGCAAGTAATGCTCAGCTAGTGGGTTCAGAGTATGGCAGTGGATACCAATGAACTTCTCCACATTCAAACCACTGGGTTAGTTGACATAATATATCTTATACGCATATGTGGCAGAGAGTATCAGCGGCCTCCCCGCTGGAATGAAAAAAGGCCGCGCATTTGGCGGCCTTTCGCATCACGTCGAGCAAGGATAGACGCTAGATCTTCATGGGCGCCGCGCGAAGCTCTCCTAGTCTGACGCGCGCCTCTGCCGCCATCGGTCCCGTCTCATCCTTTGCCAGGTCGGTCCAGATCGTTATCGCGTCATCCCGTTTCCCAGCGGCAGCGTAGTCTCTGGCGGCCGACGCGCGGTACTCGGCTTTGTCGGCCGGAAACCGGGTCACGTCCGCCGCGAATTTGTACTGCTCAGCTGCGGAGGAGTAGTTCCTAAGCTCCTCATAGCCAGCCGCTTCGAGGACATGGACTGAGGCTTTGAAATCACCCGGGACCTTCGGCTCGGCCTTCTTTAGAGCGTCGATGCCTTCCTTGAACTTCTTTTGATCGTAGTAGGCCTGAGCGAGCGAAAGAGCCGCTTGGGCGCCCGCCTGGGTTCCCTCATATCGGGTGACGACCTTTTGGAGGTCGGTGACCGCCTGGGGGAGATTCCCTGCTGCCGCGGACTGACGCGCTTGGAAGTACGCGGTCTCAGCCCGCTGCGCTTTGATCGATTGCGACCTCTCATAGAACCAGAAGCCGCCGACGATTACCGCCAATCCGATTGTGGCCCAGGTGAGCTGGCGGCCGTGGAGCATTAACCAATCAGTTAGGGATTCCTCGTCGCCGTGGCGCTTACGGACCGGTGCATTCGGTGCTGTCATTTCTCAAGATCGATTGAGGAGTTTTCGCCAACCAGCGAGTGCCCCCGGGGTGACTCGAACACCCGGCCAACGGTTTAGGAAACCGCTGCTCTATCCACCTGAGCTACGGGGGCCAGAATCACGAATCTGGGTGCCGGGAGCAACCAGCGGCTGAATCTAGTCTGCCAATCTCGGATCTAAAAGGTACAGTGGGCGCGCGCCGCGGTGAGCATCGCCTCGCTCGATTTCAACGCACGATCTCGAATGGCGTGCGCAACGACTCGATCGAAACTGGGGAAAGGTTGCGGATCTGTTCTACCCTCGCGCCCCGCGGCCCCGACTTGACCGCCGCCTCCAGTCGCGCCAGCGCATCGCGCTCACCTGCTGCGGCGATCTCTACCTTGCCGTCGCTCTTGTTTCTGACCCACCCGGCAAGCTTCAATTGCTGCGCTTTCTCGACGACGTACCAACGAAATCCGACCCCCTGCACCCGACCGTGGATCTCAAGATGAATGCTTTCCATCTCGAGCTATCGCCTGATGCCAAGGAGAGCGGCTAAGGTGGCGGCGATAGCGCCCGGATCGCTGGCTGTACCCGGGCTGGGGAGGGCGAGCTCCCCATTCCTGATCCTTTGAGCAATCTGGTCTAGCGCAGTCGCGATGGCTTGGGCGGCCGTCGGTCGGGGTTCTCTCGGCGGAGGCGTCTCTGAGTCCCAATCGGTCGATGCCCACGCCGTCGTGGCTTCGCTCTCGCTGGCGGATTCACCAAGCGCGGCGGCGGCGCGCCAATCGTACCGCTGCCAATCGGTCTCTCCCCAATCGGCTGCTGGCGCGTCAGCGGCCGCGAAATCTTCAACTGCGGGAAGCGGATCGATGAAATGCTCCACTGGCGGAAGCTCATCCTCCTCGACGCTCGCTTCTTCCAACGCATCTTCATCCGCAGCCACGGCTGCAGCACTGTTCGGCGTCGACAGGTCGAGAAACTTCTCTATTGGCGGCAGCGAGGCTGCAGGCGCGGTTCGCGTGTCACTCGCGTACTCGAGACGCAGCGCTTCCATTCGTTCGCGGTCCGCGCCAGGAACGAATGGTGGCGACACAGTAAAGTCGGCGGACCCGATCGCGGGCTGCGCTTTTGTCGGAGTTTGGCGTGGAACGAACGGACGCTCTGGCGGTTGTTGCACTACATGTCCTCCCAGCTGTATTTCCCCACCAGCGGCACGAAGCGCACCGGTGCGATTTCTTCTCCTTCGAGTTTATCGCCGCGACGGGTGAACATGTAAAGAGTTTGCTCATCGCGATCGCCGAGCGGAATGAGTATCCGTCCGCCCTCCTTCAGCTGTTCGTGATAAGTCGATGGCACTTCGGGAGCGCCGGCACCCACGAGTATGGCATCATACGGCGCGTACTGTCGCCACCCCAGCGTGCCGTCGCCGAGCAGGAAAGAAATGTTGCGTGCGCCGATCTGCTGAATGGTCTCACGTGCCTTGTCGAGCAGAGTCGGAATTCGCTCGATCGAAAATACCTGGCCTGCCAGATGCGATAAGAGCGCAGTCTGATAGCCGGATCCAGTTCCAATCTCGAGCACTTTCTCATTCCCTTTTAGCTTGAGCAGCTCCAGATACCGCGCGTGAATGGAAGGCTGAGAGATCGTTTGGCCATTTCCGATCGGGAGCGCTGAGTCCTCGTAAGCGCGGTGCCGCACCCCAGTAGGAACGAAGAGGTGTCGAGGCACTTCGTCTATCGCATGAAGGACAGCAAGATCCTTGATGCCTTGCTCGTGCAGTAGCTCCACGAGCCGCCGGCGAGGACCCCGATACTCGGGGTCTAGGGGTGCTGCCACCATCGCTCCGCCGAAGCAAGCATTGCGTGATGCGTTAGATCGAGGTGCAGTGGAGTTACGGATATGTACCCCTCTTGTATCGCACGAAAGTCTGACGTCTCTTCTCCCGACCAGGCGATCGATCCGCCTCCAATCCAATAGATCTGACGCCCCCACGGGTCCTGCATTGGCTTGAGCGAATCCGAATACACCCTTCTGCCGAGTCGGGTCAACCGAACACCCATGATGTCATCACCACGCAGCGGGGGCAGGTTGATGTTGAGCAGGGTGTGCTCAGGAAACGACGGCAGGGATAAGACGTGCCGAATAAGATCGCGCAACGGGGCGATCTGATCGCGAAGCATACTGACATCGGCGCGCAGGTCACCGCCGGCGAACGAGATCGCCATCGACGGAGCCGCGACTGTACCTGAATAAAGCACGTCCTCGCCCATGTTCTGCCCGTGATTGATTCCACTCAGGACAAAATCGGGTCGCTCGGGCATCAATGCTTCAACGGCGAGCATCACGCAATCGGTTGGAGTTCCATCTACCTGGTAGCGGCGCTCGCCGCGCTCGATCGGGCGGATTGGATGGTGAAGCGTTAGCGAATGACTGGTCGCACTTTGCTCCCGATCTGGCGCGACGACGGTGATCTCCCCCAGTGGTTCGGCTGCTTCAATCAAGCACGCGAGGCCCTGGGCAAGGATGCCGTCGTCGTTGGTGCAAAGCAGTCTCAACGCTTGAAGATCCCCGCGCGATGTCGCCACAAAACCTTGATCACCAGCCAGGCGTCGCGAAACTCCCTGAAATAGCTGGGCGATCCGTAGATGGTGGAGATTGGAACGTTGACGGTCGTGAAGCCTGCGCGCGCCGCGCGGATGATGAAATCCGTTTCGAATTCGTAGCGGTCACCCACCGCATGAATTTTCCGCAGGACTTCAGCCTTGATCGCGCGGTAGCCCGATTGGCTGTCGCGCACTTTGCCGCCCGAGACGGCACGCGTCGCCGCCGACGAGATCATGTTAGCTATACGTCGATGTTTGGGTACCGCCTTGCCAGAGAGATCGCGGGTCCCAATGACGATATCTGCTCGGTCCAGCGCGCCGACTATTGCCGGGGCAAATGCCGGATCGTGCTGACCGTCCGAGTCGATGGTGAGAACCGCCGCCGCGCCTTTCTTGAGCGCCTCCTCGAATCCGGCGCGAAGTGCGGCGCCCTTCCCCCGATTCTGTTCGAATTCGATGGTTTCGTCGGCTACAGTCTTCAACAGCTGGCCCGATCCATCCGTCGACCCATCATCGACGCCGATTATGGTCGCATTGGGAAGAGTGCGCCGAACTCCCTTCACCACGTTCGCGAGCGTAGGCTCGGCGTTGTACGCGGGTACGATGACGACGAGTGGCTCGATCAACTTTCGCTTCCTCTTTCTTTCTCTTCGACCTGGCCATCCAGTATCGCCAGGATGGATCGCAGATCGCTCTCCATCGACTCGACCGCTTGCGAATCCAGTGCCGCGCGCGCCACTGTCCGCAGCTCACCGCTCTTTCGATAGTCGTCGATCTTTTGCCGGGCGCCGTCGATAGTGTACTTCTCGGTGTAGAGAAGCTGCTTGACGAGCATGATCAGCTCGATCTCCCGTCTCTGGTAGACGCGATTTCCCGATCGGTTCTTTGCCGGGTGGAGAAACTTGAATTGGCTCTCCCAGTAGCGCAGCACGTGGGGCTTCAGGTCTGTCAGCGTGCAGACGTCACCAATTGAAAAGAACTCCTGCACCGGTTCTTTTGCTTTCATCAGTCTACCTCCGCTCGGAGCTCTCTCGACATGAGCGCGCCGATGGCGCTGCGTGCCGACTGGCCCTCGAACAGGACACGGTTCACTGCGTCGACGATTGGCATCTCCACTCCTTCGCGCACGGCCAGCTCGCGGGCGCTCTGCGCCGCGAACACGCCTTCAGCGACTGTTTCTCTATCACGTAACACCTCGTCAAGCGTTCTTCCCTTCCCGACCTCCACACCGACGCCCCGGTTGCGACTGAGCGATCCGGTGCAGGTGAGCACCAGGTCCCCAAGTCCGGCGAGTCCTGCGAAGGTGCTTTCCTCCGCTCCCAGCGCGACGCCAAGCCGCGTCATCTCGGCCAGTCCTCGCGTGATCAAGGCCGCTCGGGCGTTGAAGCCGAGCCCCAGTCCTTCGGCGATTCCGGTCGCCACGGCCATGACGTTCTTGAGCGCGCCGCCGAGCTCAACACCGATGACATCGGTGTGAGTGTAGGTGCGGAAGTACGGTGAGCTCAGCGCGCGCTGTGCGATAGCCGCGGCGTCGTCCTTATGCGATGCGACCACAACCGCCGTTGGCTGGCAGGCGACGACTTCTACCGCGAAGCTTGGTCCCGATAGCGCAATCACTGTCGCGCCGTGCACTTCCTGCTCGACGATTTCTGTCATCAGGCTGAGCGTGCCTTTCTCGATACCTTTCGTCGCCACCACGAGCGGCGCGGAAGCTGGCAATGCGGGGGCAATCCCTTTCACGATCGACCGCAAAACGTGCGAGGGCGTCGCGAACAACACCAGATCCGCACCGTTCGTCGTCGCCCCTACGTCTCCGAGCGCCCGAATCGATTCCGTCAGGGGATGCCCGCGCAGGAATCTGACGTTCTCGTGACTGCCGTTAATGGAATCGACAACGTCGGGCTCGTACGCCCAGAGTCGGACTTCGTGTTTGTTGCGGGCCAGCAGGTCTGCCAGCGCCGTGCCCCAGGCTCCCGCCCCCACGACCGCGCAACGCATTAGGACGCGGTTTCCTTTTTTACGAAGCGATGCTCTTCACCGCGCCGCAGACGTCCAATGTTCGCGCGATGCGTCCAGAATACGAACGCTGCGATGATGACGCTGGCGATGAAGACGGGTGATCGCGGATCGCGGTACCGGGCAAGAATCGCAATCGGAAGAACCGTAGCACCAACTAGCGACGCCAGACTGACGTACCGACTGAGCGAGAATACAAGTATCCAGGCCGTCATTGAAACCAGCATCGGAACGGGTGCGAGCGCCAGGAATACGCCGCTCGCAGTTGCAACCCCCTTCCCGCCACCCTTGCCGAGCAGAAAAATCGGCTTCACGTGTCCGAGGATGGCGGCCGCACCGTAAACGAGTGCCCACACTCCTGGCTGCAGCGTCTCGGTGTAGATAGGCAGGAGAAACACCGGCAGAAAGCCCTTCAACACATCGGCAAGAAATACCACACCGCCGATCCTCGGGCCGAGAACTCTTACGACGTTGGTCGCTCCCAGATTACCGGAGCCGTGCTGACGGAGATCGACGCCGCGCAACTTGCCGGCGATGTACGCCGACGGAATCGAGCCGGCCAGATACGCGATGATAACGCCGTAAATCGGCGCCATCTACGCCGTCTTGCGCCGCATGATGATGCGGAGAGGATTGCCGCGAAAACCCCACGCTTCGCGGAAGCCGTTGTGCAGGTACCGCACGTAGTGCTCCTGAACGAGGTCAGGATTGTTGCCGAACACGGCGATGACCGGCGGCGCTGTCTCCACCTGGGTCGCATAATTCAACTTGACCTCGCGTCCGGCGGCCTGCGGCGGCTGTCGCCTGCCCACGATCTCTCCGAGGGTCGTGTTCACTTGCGATGTGCTGATCCGCTTGTGCCGCTCGGCGTCGACCTCGAGGATCAATTCGAGAATCCTCGTCACCCGCTGTCCGCTGAGCGCTGACGTGAAGACAAACGGCACGAACTTGAGAAACGGCGCCTTCTCCTGCGCTTCCTTCTCGAACTTCGCGGCGGTGTTGTTGTCCTTCTCCTTGAGGTCCCACTTGTTGACGACGACGATCAACCCGCGGCCGTGCTCCCACGCCAGTGCGGCGATCTTGAGATCCTGATTGTGGAGACCCTCCGCGGCATCGAGGACGAGAATACAGATATCCGAGCGCTCGATCGCGCGTCGAGTGCGAAGTGAAGAATAGAATTCGATTCCCTCCGCCACCTTCGATTGTCGGCGCAGACCAGCGGTGTCGACGAAGATTATTTCTCGCCCGTGAAATGTCATCGGCGTGTCGATTGCATCGCGCGTCGTCCCGGCGGTATCCGCGACGACCAGCCTCTCCTCGCCAAGGAGCCGGTTGATCAGCGACGATTTGCCGACGTTCGGGCGGCCGACGACTGCTACGCGCAGCGCGTTTGGAACTTCCTCGGCGATCTTCGGAATTCGCTCCACCAGGACGTCGAGCATGTCGCCCGAGTTCTTTCCGTTGAGAGCAGAGACCGGAATGGGATCACCGGCGCCCAGTTCATAGAACTCGAAAAAGTCGGTCGAGCTGGGGTCATCGACTTTGTTGGCAACGAGCACCCAGGGCTTCCTTGCCTCGCGCAGGATCTCGACCACCCGGGTGTCACTCGGATGCAACCCCGCCTTGGCATCGACGATCAGCATCAGCAGATCGGATTCGTCAATGGCCTGAAGAACCTGACGCTTGATTTCGAGGTCCATCGGTATACGCGGATCATCGGTCAGGCCGCCGGTGTCAACCAGCCAGAACTGTCTGCCGTTCCATTCCGCTCTGGCAAAGTGTCGGTCGCGGGTCGTGCCGGCTTCTTCGCTGACGATGGCGTTGTTCTCGCCTACAATGCGGTTGAACAGCGCCGACTTGCCAACGTTGGGGCGACCGATGAGCGCGATGACCGGGAGGTTCACGCCGCCACTCCGACTTCCTCTGACGCCAGGACATCGATGAAATCGTAGGATGGGAAGATCGGCATCGGCAGCGACTCGCGCACGGCGGCGAGCGTGAAATCATCGAGAAAGACGCTATCCTCGTTGATCGTCTCCGCCGGAATCAGCGCGATATCGAGATCGTGTCGGTCACCCAGCGCCGAGAGGATGTCCCGACCGACTAGCAGTCCGGCGGTAGTGATCGTCGGACCGAACAAAGAATTCTCGGCGACAATGAGCTCAAAGCATGCGCCGCTCACCTCCGAGAGTTTGTCGAGCAACGGCCGCATCAGGGGCGCCATCGCTGATCCCGTGACTACGCCGATGCGCTGCCCATCGCGCCGCGTGACGCGCTCCAATCCCGCCGCCACCCGCTTTCGCAGCGCGGTCACCGAGCCGACACCGTTTTCGATTTGCGCAAACTCGCCGTAGTGCTCCTCGCCAGGCAGCTCGCGCTCCGCGAGCATGTACAGCTCGTCGGATCCGAAGACCCACGTCTCGCCCCGTTCCCGCCTCCCGCGCTCGCCCTGCCGCTCGACTTGTTGAAGGATCGAACGCGCCGTCTCCCGGTCCATCTTCTTCCCGCTGTAGAGATGCGAGAACTGGGTGAGGCCAACGGGCACCACCGCCGCGGAGAGAACGGCGTCGCCCATATTCCAGAGATCGGTCAGCGATTCCTCGAGCACTTCCCCGTCATTCAATCCCGGAACGACCACCATCTGACAGTGGAACTGGATCCCGCCGGCCGCGAGGCGTGAGAGCTGAGCTTTGATATCGGGAACGCGCTGGTTATTGAGCAGAACCTTTCGCGCCTCGTGATTCGTCGCGTGGACCGAGACGTAGAGCGGTGACAGCCGGTACTCGAGGATTCGCTCGATGTCACGCTCCTTCACATTGGAGAGCGTAGCGAAATTCCCGTAGGCGAATGAAAGTCGGTAGTCGTCATCGCGGATGTAGAGCGGCTTGCGCAGCCCCGCGGGCAGGCCTTCGATGAAGCAGAATTCGCAGCGGTTGGCGCACCGTCGCACTGTCGGCGGCTCCAGTGAGATGCCGAGCGGCTCACCATCGAGTCGCTCAAGCTCGAAGATGATATCCTCGCCATCGGGCTGACGCGCCTCGATGATCAGCTCTTCGTCGGCGGTGAGAAATTCCCAGTCGAGGAAGTCGGCAAGCGGCCGCCCGTTGACCGTCAGCAGCTCGGTTCCTGGTACGATTCCGAGCTCGTCGGCGATGCTTTTCCTTTCAATTCGGGAGACCCTGACCATAGCTCAAGTAATTTAGAGCTACGGAGAGCGAAATCAAGGAATTGCTAAATGTTAGCTCGCTTTATCTCGCTGCAGTTTACGGGTCAAATCGGAGACGTTGCCGCAAGTGATTGGAGTAGCTTCCGCGCTCGCTCCACGTTGAAGCCGGGCAGCCTGGCAATCGCTTCTTCGCCGGCCTCGCGAACCCCTTGCACGCTGCCGAACTCCTTGAGCAGCTGGCGCCGTTTGACGGGTCCGATTCCAGGCACCTTGAGCAGCTCCGACGTGACAGTTCGCATCGAGCGCCGTTTCCGGTTGTAGGTCACGGCGAAGCGATGAGCCTCGTCGCGCGCCTGCTGCAGCAGGCGAAGGCCGGGAGACCGCCGCGAGAGCCTGAGCGGCTCTTCCCGACCCCAGATGAAGACTTCCTCGTCGCGCTTGGCGAGGCTGATTAGCGGCCGGTCAGCCAGCGAAAGCTCACCAAGCGCTGCGTGCGCGGCGGAGAGTTGACCCTTGCCGCCGTCAATGACGATTAAGTCGGGCAGTGGCCTCTGATCGTTGAGACGGCGCTCGAAGTAGCGCCGCACCACTTCCTGCATCGACGCGAAATCGTCGGATCCTTCGACGGTTTTCACCCTGAACTTCCGGTACTCGCTTCGCTTCGGTCGTCCGTTCTCGAACCAGACGCACGATCCTACGGTGTCTGTTCCTTGCGTCGTCGAGATATCGAAGCAGACCAGCGATCGCGGCAGCCGCTGGAGTCCAAGCTCTCGTCCCAGCTCGTAAACCGGGTCGCCAGCTCTTTCCTCCGCCTCCATCGACGACAGCTTCAACTCCTCGAGCAGATGACGCGCGTTCTGCTCGGCAAGCGCGATCAGATCGCGGCGCGGCCCGCGCTGCGGAATCTGGATCTTGCTGTCCGGGAGCGCCTGCTCGATGAGCTCGCGATCGGGAAAATCGAAGGGAAGCAGCACCTGTCGGGCTTTTTCCTGCATGCCGACGTAGCTGCCGGCGAGAAACATCGTCATTACATCCGTGTCTTCCTCGCCATCAATGTTGGTGAGGAAACGCTGCTCACGCGAAAGAAGCTTTCCGCTCCGTATTCTCAGTACAGTGACGCAAGCGTCGTCGCCGTCGCGAGCGTAACCGATAACATCGCGGTCACCACCTTCCACCTCTAGTACGACGGTCGGCTCTTCCATCGTCTCGAGGTGGTGAAGTACGTCGCGTAGCTCAGCTGCCCGCTCGAAATCGAGCTGCTCTGAGGCGAGCTCCATTCTCTCCTGAACGCGCCGGACGACTTCGTCTGGGCGGCCCGAGAGGAATAGCACCACCTCGTCGATCATTGCCCGGTAGTCGTGTTGTGACTGAGCGAGGATGCACGGAGCCTTGCACCGCTTGATGTAGTAGTCGAGACACGGCCGCTCCGGCATTTGCGCCGGCATGTCGTAGTTGCAGCTGCGTACCGTGAAGATGTTTTTCACCACGTTGAGCGCGCGTCTCATCGCGCCCACATCGGTATAGGGACCGAAGTAACTGGCGCCGTCGTCCTCCACGCGTCGCGTTACGAATATTCTCGGAAACGGCTCCTGAACCGTGACTTTGATGTAGGGATACGACTTGTCATCGCGCAGCGCGATGTTGAAGCGCGGATGGTATTCCTTGATGAGATTTGCTTCGAGTATCAGCGCGTGAGCTTCGCTCGGCACCACGATGGTTTCGAGATCGCCGATGAGACCGACCAGATGTCGTGTCTTCACGCTATCGAGCTGATCGTTGGCGAAGTAGCTACGCACGCGAGAGCGCAGTCTCTTCGCCTTTCCTACATAGAGGGTAGTCCCGTCCCTTCCCTTCCACAGATAGACGCCGGGTCCTTCGGGAAGGTGCGGTAGTTTCGCAGCAACTGCAGTTGGAACAGGCAACATGTGTAATTATACCACACGCGAAAAGGCCGGTTCATGGCTCGCGACCCAGCCTGAGCAGCCGCCTGCCGCGATCAATGAGGCTCGTCGCTTCGTGGATCCTGAAAGCGGCAGTTATCGCCAGGTAGGTCAACCCGTAAATCATCAGCAACGCGAGCGCGGCGAGCTTGGAGCGCACCACGTCGTCGTGGGCCGAGAAGACGGGATTGCCGCGATCCATCGCCAGCTTGTAGATCCATGGAATCACTGCGCCCGTGATCGCCGCCAGCCATAGGCGCGTCATGCGGGCTGGGATCAACCGCGTGCGCCCGATCCGCCGGTCGAGCTCCCGCCGCAGTAGATAGAACTCGACCCAACCAGCGAGGCCAGCCGAGGCGGTAAGACCAGCCGCGCCGAGCTTGCGGTCGAGCCCGAGCAATCCCGGCAGCACCAGGGCGAAGAGATATCCGAGCACAGTCGTCAGCACCACACGCACCACAGCAAAGCGCAGCGGCGTTCTCGTATCGCGCATCGCGTAAAACGTCGAGGAGTACAGCCGACCCATCGTTGAGGCGAGCAGTCCGACGCACGAACCGATAAGAATCTGCCAGACCCAGATCGTGTTGCCGCGCTGGAATCGTCCGCTCTCGAAAAGAAGGTGAACGATGAGATCGCCGAGCGCGAAGAGCGCGACCACGCTCGGCACGATGAAGTAGGCGATGCGATCGAGTCCGTCGGTCAGTCGGCTGCGCAGATAAGCACCGATCTCGGCAGTGGTGCCCGTCGCGCGCGACATCGTCGGCAGCTCCGCTGCGGATATCGCCATCCCGAACAGGCTGATCGGAAGAACGTAGATCGTCTGGGCGTAGGTGAAGGAGGAGACAGCGCCGTTCCCCAGGTAGCTCGCCAGCCAGGCGTCGACGTATGCGCTCAGCTGAACGACTCCACGACCGACGAACGCCGGGACAAAATTCCGAAAGACGTTGCGCACGCTTTCGGCCGCAGCCGTCAGTCTCGGGCGTACTCCGTGTGCCAGCGACAACACCTGCGGGAGCTGCACGCCAAACTGCAATGCGCTGCCGACGACCGATCCGTACGCCAGATAGATCGCCAGCTGCACTTCATTGCGGCCCCGGTGGAAGAACACCAGCGTCAGGATCATCGCCAGATTCCACAACACGGGAGCCGTGTACGACATGAAGAAGCGGCGATGGCTGTTCAGAATTCCCAGGCACCATGCGGAAAACACCAGCAGTCCGGCGCCGGGGAAAAGAATTCTGGTGAGAGAGACGGTGAGCTCGCGCTTCTCTCCCGTAAAACCGTTGGCGATGATGGCGACGAGCCATGGTGCCGTCAGTACCCCGAGTAGAACAATTATCGAGGCGACGAGGGCCAACATGCCGGCGACCGCGCCCGCCAGGCGCGTTGCCTCCTTCTCGTCACCACGTCCGAGTAGTCCCGCGTATTCAGGAATGAACGAGGCCGAGAGCACGCCTTCGCCGAACAGATTCTGCAGCAGGTTCGGGATCCGGAAAGCGGCATTGAACGCATCGGCGGCGAGACCAGCGCCCAGGTAGCGGGCCATCATCGTCTGGCGGATCAGACCGGCCAGCCGGCTCAAAAGAATTCCCGACCCTACCAGGAACGCCGCGCCTCTCGACCGATCGAACGGCTTGCCCGTCGCGCGCGGTGTTGTGCGGCGCTCAATGGGCGGCGCGGCTTCCGTTACCTCGTCGGTCTCAGGCGGAAGAAATTTGTCGAGCGAGCGTTGTTCTTCTGCGAGATCCTCGCTCTCTGTCACGACCGGCCCCGCATTGAAACGGCTTCCTGTCGCGCCTCGGCGACGGGACTCGCCCCGACAAGCCTCATCGCGTGTCGCGACGCTTCTTCGAGCATCTCGTCGCGCAGAGCGGGCCCGTAGCGCGCGAGCAGCGGCACGAAGTTGAGGGCCCGCTCCTGGTGCTTGCCGAAAGGATACAGAGAGCCGCGCGCCGTGCCGATCTCGGTCATGATGTCGGCGTGTTTCTTTTTCGCCCCGGCAATCAGCCGCCGCTCGAACCGATCGAGTCTGCGCGTCAGATTGGCCCGCAGTCCTCCGGTTACCGCCGCACCGATTCCAGCCTGCGCTTCGTCGACAGCGCTGGAGAGAGCATCAAGACGCTCATCGAGCACGCTGCGGGTTACGTCGAGCTCTTCGAGGATCGCTTTCGGCACTCGCGCGCGCGCCATTCGGGTCTCGACCTCGTGTGGATCGCGCAAATCCTCGGGCAGGAGGTAAAGCTTCTCCAGAATTTTGTCGACGTGTGGCTCGATGATCATGCACGACCACCGTGGAACGATGCCCGGTCGGGCTACACCCAGTGCGTCGGCAATCGGCGTAACCTGCGCGAAGTAAGCGATCTCAGCGGGTCCGCCGATATACGTGGCGGTCGGCAAAATCGCGCGCTCGACGACGGGCCGCAGCAGGACGTTTGGCCCCATGTCGTCGGTAATGCTCTGCTTGGCTGCGGCCTTGATCGGGACGCGCTTGCGACCACCCGAGGCCGAGCTGAAAACCAGGGACAACCCGGCGACGTCCTGCACTTGTGTCGCCATGCCCGCCTGTTCGATCTCCCGGTTGCGTTCGGAGATGCGTGTCGCAATCTCGGCGGCCTTGGTCAGCGCGTCGGCGAGCAATGGACGGGCAGCCGCACGGGTCGCGGGATGAGACGCATCGATGACGGCAATTCCGAGCGGCTCAAACAGACCCCGCAAGAACGCAACGTACGCGGATCCAACAGTGTGCTGCGGCGTGTAGAACTGCTCCAACAGCTCGAGCGGTGTAGTATCGATCGTTGAACCTGCTGCCCGCGTTAGCGCTTCGAGCTGCGCCGCGATGTCTCCCAGCGGCATCGACGCCATCGTGCGGCCGAGTGGCTCGAGGTGGTCCATGCGAAGCAATTGCGCGCCGCCAACGGTTCCGACGACGGTGCTGCTCGCCTCCTTGAAATCGGTGTCGTCGGTCGCCGCCCAGAAAACGGGCGCGACCGGAATGCCGGTGCTTCGCTGGAGCGCGTCCGCCAGCGCCAACACGCTCAGCGCTTTCGATAGCGTGTAAACCGGCCCACCGAACAGTCCCGGCTGCTGACCAGTTGTGACGACGACTCCCCGGCCGCCACCGGAGGCGTCCAGCCGTTCCTTCGCTCTTCCTGTCGCATCAAAAGCCGACGAAAGCTTGGCCAGCCAGTCATCATTGGCATCGGATCGAACCGTGTCCAGCCGCTCGCGCCACGACTCAGAGCCCTTTGGGATCTTCTCGTACCAGCTCTCTGGCGCGCTACCCGAAATCACCGCGGCGGCGAGCGGGTTACCCGTCAGCGGCTGGGTTATGACCCGTGGATTCACTCGCGGCTCGCGAAGAGGATGGTTCGCGGCGAATCCTCCGACCAGTCTCCACCGCTGTAATCACCAAACAGCTTCGCAATCCTGAACCCGGTCGCGATCAGCATGCGCTGCAAGTCCCGCGGCGAAAGAAGGCGTACCCGCTCGATGTACTCCTTGCCGCTCTCACGAAGCCGGATCGTCTTTTCGACGAAACGATCGTCGGGACTGATCGCTCGTCGTTGCTCGATGGTGATGCCGTTTTCGACTCGCTCGTCGTAGGCTACCAGATCGCGACGCACCTGGCTGGCGTTCAAGAAGTCGATGACCAGCGTTCCACCGTGTTTCATCGCCGCGCCAACGCAAGCGAGAACGCGGATGTGCTCGCTGTCGTCGCCAAAATAGCCGAAGCTGGTAAAGAGATTTACGACCAGATCGAAGCTCGACTCGGCAAACGGCAGCTCCCGCATATCGGCTCGCACGTACGGTGCATCAGAGGATTCCTTTCTGGCGATCTTGAGCAGCGACATCGAGAGATCGAGTCCCACTGTCCACCAACGCTCTCGCAGCACTCTCGTGTGACGCCCCGCGCCACAGGCGAGATCGAGCACGGTGTCGATGCGTCGGCCGGCGAGGTTCGTCGCAATCAGCTCGACGGCGCGCTCCGCTTCCATCTCGTCGCGATGCTGATAGATGTGGAGGTAGTCTTCACCAAACCACTCCTCGAACCAGTCGGCCTCCTGCGAGCCGGCGGTCATCAGGATGGGATCACCGGTGAGGACGCTCATTTGTGGTAGGGCTCTCCGCGCACGATGGTGCCGGCCCGGTAGATCTGTTCGACCAACACGAGCCTGGCTATCTCGTGCGGCAGCGTCCACGGAGCTAGCGAGAGCTTCATCGTCGACTTGGATGCGACGTTGGCGCCGAGTCCGAACGCACCACCAATGACAAATGCCAGATCGCGATCGTCGTCACGTGCTTGGCGGAGAAACTCGGCGAACTCCGCCGAGCTCAGAGATTTGCCGCCACTTTCACAGGCGACGGTCTGGGCGCGCTCAGGGATTTTCTCCGCCAGCCGCGCGCCCTCGCGCTCCTTCACTCGATCGAGCGAGATTCCCGTCGCTTTTTCTTCGCGCACTTCACGCACGTCGAGCGGCCAGTACCGCGCCGCTCGTGTCTCGTAGTCCCGGATCGCTTCGCCCAGCGCCGGATGCCGCGCTTTGCCTACGACGGCGACGACAAGCCGCATCTACGCGTAAATGCCGCGGAGTTTGTGGACGCTGGCGACCCTGTCGATCGAAAGCATGTACGACGCGGTGCGCATGTTCACGCGCCGCTCACGCGAAAGGTTCAGCACGTCATGGAAGCTTCGGCGCATGATCGTCTCCAGCCGCTCGTTGACGAGATCTTCCGGCCAGAAATAGCCGCCGCGATCCTGAACCCATTCGAAGTAGGAAACAGTGACACCGCCGGCGTTGGCGAGAATGTCCGGAATAACAAAGACTCCGTTCTCGTCGAGAATGGAGTCCGCGGCTGCCGTCGTCGGCCCGTTGGCGCCCTCGCAGATGATGCGCGCTTTGATGTCGCCGGCGTTGCGTGTCGTGGTAACGTTTTCCAGCGCTGCGGGCAAAAACACGTCCACATCCAGGGTCAGCAAATCGGAGCCCGAGACGACCTCGGCCTTGGTGTAGCCATCGAGCGACCGGTTTTTCTTCACATGTGCGATAGCATCGTCGATGTCGATGCCGTTGGCGTTGTACAGCGATACCGAGCGATCCCCGATTGCCACGATCTTGCAGCCCTCGCGCGCCAGCAGCTGCGCGGAAACGGAACCGACGTTACCAAATCCCTGGATCGAGACGGTCGTTCCCTTCACCGGCATGCCGAGGTGTCGGAGCGCTTCCTTCGTTACGATCATGCAGCCGCGACCAGTCGCTTCGCGACGGCCAAGAGAGCCGCCCAGCTCGATGGGCTTGCCGGTGACGACCGCCGTCGTCGTGTGGCCGACGTGCATCGAGTAGGTGTCCATCACCCACGCCATCACCCGCTCGTTGGTATTCACATCGGGAGCAGGCACGTCCGAATCTGGACCGAGCATGTTGATGATCCCCGACGTGTAACGGCGCGTGAGCTTTTCCAGCTCGGCCGCGCTCATCGAGAGGGGGTCGCATCTGACTCCGCCCTTGGCCCCACCGAAGGGAATGTTCACCACCGCGCATTTCCACGTCATCCACGCAGCAAGGGCTTTTACTTCTTCGAGCGTCACCTGCATGTCGAAGCGGATTCCGCCCTTCGCCGGACCACGCGACGTGTTGTAGAGCACTCGGTAGCCCTCGAACACCTCGATCTGTCCGTTGTCCATCATCACCGGTATCGAAACGATTACCTGCTTCTCCGCCTGCCGCAGCACCTTGTACAATCCTGGCTCCAGATCGAGCAGCTCGGCGGCCTTGTCGAACCGAGACATCATCGCCTCGAACGGGTTCTCCTCGTCAAGAAAGCGATCCTTGTCTGGTCGGACGAGCTTGTTGGCAGGTATTCGATAGTCGGTAGCCATGAGTCGCGTATCGGTCTTTTCGGGTCTGGTTTACGGAGTGGACGAAAGCAGATCCTCAATCAAGCGGTCGACGTTCTCCCGACCGTCCTCGATTCGTAACCGCTGTGAAACATACCATAATGACCCTGCTTCGGCAGGCCACAACGACTCAAGTTTCACTGCGTCCTTGAGGGTGCAAACCACGAAATCAGAGGTACTTGCCTGCGCCGCCAGTGAGCGCGCTTCTTCGGCCGTGAACGCGTGATGGTCCGGGAAACTGAGAGGGCGAACGATCGCGCCGAGCTCGGTGAGCTGCTTGAAAAAAGCATCGGGATGTGCGATCGCGGCGATCGCCGTCAGATCGGCGCCATGCAATGCCTGAAGTGGAAGAGTCTGACCCGTAGACGTGCTGATGAGATGCGCCGGGGCGAGTTGTATCGTCGTTACCGGAAGTCTCGGCGCGGCATTCGCCAACGCGCGCTTCACGTCGCCGACCGTTGACCGATCGGCAATTTTGCGCGTCACGACGATCAGCGTTGCCCGACGCGCCGATCGGAGAGGTTCGCGCCAGGGGCCCGCCGGAAGCAGACGTGGTTGTCCACTCCAGGCATCAGCATTGATCAACACTACATCAGCGTCCCTGCCTGCCCGTCGATGTTGAAACGCGTCGTCGAGGACGATCGCACCAACACCGCTGGCGATCGCTTCGCGAATGCCGCGCCCGCGATCGGGAGCGGCGATTACCGGAACGCCAGGGTTGAGGCGTTGATGAACGATCGTCTCATCGCCTCCGTAGCCGCGCAGCACGATTCCCGGCGTCACGCCTCGGTCGAGTAGCAAGCGCGCGAACCACGCGGCGACCGGCGTCTTTCCCGTCCCGCCAACAGTCAGGTTGCCGACGCTCAGAACGGGGACGGAGAATTCTTCGGCGGGGAAAACGCCCCAGTCGTAGAGTTTTCCGCGGGCGTTTACGGCGACGCGATAAAGCAGCTCGGCGGGCGTCAGCAGCGCGCGAAAAACACGAGCGCGTCTACCGCGCGCCGCCCAAATCTCCTCTATCGCTCGACGACGATCAGCCACCCGCCATCCGGATCGCTTCGCTCATCAGATCCTCGAACCGTCCCCCTTCCTCGGCGGCGGCGCGAGGCGTTGACGCCAGCACCTTGGTCGGTCGACCATAAGCGATTGTAACACGAGCGAACGGCTTGGGAATCATGAAGCGGTCCCAGCTGCGCAGATGCCAGGCGCGGTCAGCTACGGCCACCGTCGGGATAATGAACGAGTCCGATCGTTGAGCAGCGATCAGCGCACCTGGAGCGAACTGTCTTGCCGGCCCGCGAGGACCGTCAGGAGTGATCGCCACTTCTCGTCCCGCCTCGAGCTCACGCACAAGCGATATCAACGCGCGATCCGCGCCTCGCGTCGTTGAGCCGCGAATCAGACCGAAGCCGAGCGAAGACGCAGCACGGGCGACAAGCTCGCCGTCACGGTGCTCGCTTATCAGTACTACTACACCCTCATCGCGATGAAACCAGAGCAACGGTAGCAGATGCCCGTGCCAAAGCGAAAAGATGAATCCCTCTTTGCCCCGCAGCTCGCCGATCGGCCCGCCGTTCACCACGCGAAATCGCCACGTTCGTCCCAGGACGTGAAGGAAGCCGCGTCCGAGTAGAAGCGCGGCTTTGGACTTCCATGAGAAGCACTCTTCTTCGTTGCTCGTCACCGATCACCCACCAGCGCACTCGCCATTCGAGCCACACGTCCGGCCGCGCCGGGCGTGCCGAGTTTTGCCCTGACTTCGGCCAGGCCGGTGAGCACATCCTGCCGATGCGGACTCGTCTTATCGAGGAGATCTAGCAGGGTGTCCGCAATCTCGGTCGGAACGATTTCGTCCTGAATGAATTCGCGAGCCACTTCTCTCCCGGCAACGACATTGACGAGCCCAATGTTCTCAACTTTCACCAGACGCTTTGCCAGCAGGAATGAGATCCGGCCCGTGCGATAGGCGACAACCAGCGGGCAGTCCGCGATCGCCGCTTCAAGAGTAGTCGTGCCGCTCTTGCAAAGCGCCGCGTCAGCCGCGCGCAGCACACTAAGCGACGCGGAATGAACCAGCCTGAAAGGGCATCGATCCGAGTCGAGCGCGACAGTGGGTGCAACACTCACGATTACCTGGAGATGCGGAATCTTCGACTGCAGATCCCTGGTGGTCGCCACAAACGCATCGATGTGGCGATCGATCTCCTGCTGGCGACTTCCCGGAAAGAGAGCGAGCACCGGGACATTTTGGGCCAGACCGAGCGCCTCTCGCGCTTCCTGACACGTGGGCATGTTCACGGTTCGATCGAGCAACGGGTGTCCGACGAATGTGGCATCGATTCCATGCCCTCGCAGGAGTGGCTCCTCGAACGGCAAAATCACCGCGGCTTTGGTCACCAGCTGCGCGAGTTTGGGGATGCGACCCGCACCCCACGCCCAGACCTGGGGCGTCACGTAATACAGGACTGGAACACCAGCAGCTTTCGCGGAGGCCGCCACTTTCATGTTGAAGCCCGGATAGTCAATCAGAACGACCAGCGCCAGTTCGCCGCGATCCAGCATTTGTCGAATTGTGCGCAGAAGCTGGAAGTGTCGAGGCACGTGCCTCAGCACCTCGAGAAATCCCATGACGCCAAGCTGGTGATCACGGTGAATCAGCCGCACGCCCTGCTCCGCCAACCGCGGTCCGCCGACGGCGATCAGCTCCAGGTCGGGGCGAATCCGGCGTAACGCGCTCGCCACGCCCGCGGCGTGGAGATCCCCAGACGCTTCGCCGGCAACGAAAAGAACTTTACGCATGGTGGTGCGCGTGGCCGACCAGCGAAGGGAGAGTCAGCTCGATCTCCTTCACTATGCGGAGCGCGACACCCAACGCCAGTCTCCCTTCCTCACCTGTTACGACGACTGGCGCTTCGCCCTTGAGCGCGGAGACGAAGCTTTCCAGCTCCAACTTGAGCGGCTCCCCATCGGGTGCATGGAGCTTCACGCGATCCACGAAGGCAGCAATGTCCGTGGGGCCGGACCGAATCGTCGCTGGATCGAAGTCGGGTTTGAGACGATAGAACTCCCCCGTCCCCGCCGCGAGATCGAGAGAGAGATACTCCCGCTGCTGAAAGATGCGGATCTTTCTCTTCCGCTCCCGCGAGATCCGACTGGAAGTGATGTTGGCGACCGCGCCCGATGTGAAGGTCACGCGCGCGTTGGCGATGTCCAGCATCGGCGTCAGTACCGGCACCCCCACCGCTGAAATGTCTCGCGCTCCCGCGCCAACGAGGGTCAGGAGCAGATCGATGTCGTGGATCATCAGGTCGAGCACGACGGCGACGTCCGATCCGCGCGGACTGAACGGGGCGAGACGCTCGCTGTCGATGAACCGCGGCTTCTTGACGTGAGGCAGCGCGGCTCGAACAGCCCGATTGAATCGCTCTATATGCCCGATCTGGACCATCACGC
>QHUA01000110.1:0-861 GCA_003221805.1 Gemmatimonadota bacterium | reverse complement strand
GAGAAGTGTGCGGAGGTCGGAACGACGATGACGACCGCATCCGACTCGTCGAGTAGAGCATCGAGGGTCGAGTGACTGCGCACACGCAGCTCCTTCTCGACTTCCTTCCGGCGCTCGGGTTTCGTCTCAGCGAACCCACTGAAGTGAATGGTTCGCAGGTCGCGGAGGATTCTTATGTGGTGGAAGCCGAGACTGCCCGCGCCAACGACACCGATGCGCGGAGTTTTCGTCAAATCACCACTCCGCGCTCACTCGCCTCGACGAAGCGGATCAGCTCTCTCACCTCGGGCAGTGCTTCGACCTCGTTCTGAACCTGTTCGAGCGCCTGCGTCACGTTGAGATCGGAGCGGAAAAGAAGTCTGTAAGCGCGCTTAAGCTCGCGGATCGTTGCTTCGTCCACGCCACTTCTTTGCAGACCGACGGTGTTCAGTCCGTAGAGCTTGACGGGATTTCCGACCGCCTTGAGAAACGGCGGAATGTCCTTCGAAACTCGCGAGCAGCCGCCGATGAAGCTGTGCCGGCCGATGCGCACGAACTGATGCGCGGCAGACAGGCCGGAAACGATTACCCTATCTTCGACGATCACGTGACCGGCGAGCTGCACCACGTTCGACAGGATGACGTTGTCGCCGATGTGGCAATCGTGCGCCAAATGCACATACGACATCAAAAGGCAGTTGCGGCCCACGGTCGTCTTGAAGGACTGCGACGTTCCCCGATTTATCGTGGTGTATTCGCGGATCATCGTCCCTTCACCGATCTCCACCGTGGTTTCCTCGCCGGCGAACTTGAGATCCTGCGGTGGACCGCCGAGGATAGTTCCGATTCCGACCTGGACGTTCTGGCCAAGTGTGACGTTCC
>QHUA01000062.1 GCA_003221805.1 Gemmatimonadota bacterium | reverse complement strand
GTGTTGCTGCAGATCGCGCAGGCATTGGTAGGACCGATCTACGGCGCGTGCGCGCGCAGGATGGCCGTCGTTGTAGAGCGCCATGGTCGACACGGCCTGCCCGAACGAGACCAGGAAACGAATCGGATCACTCATTATTCAAGTCGCTGCAGATGTGGATCCGCGGGTACGCGCGATTTTCGCGCGTACCTCGGAATCTTTGCTTTGCTCGGCGAGCTTGAGCGCTGTTTCAGCGGCAGGATCGGTGCGCCAATTCGCCGCGATCACGCTCAGCGCCGCGAGCATTTCGGGGGTGGACGGTTTGAGTTTTGGCTTTCTCGGCCAATGCGCCTCGGTGACAACGAAGTCGAGGAACCAGGCGAGCGTCTCTGCATTGTGCTGCTGCGCGGCAATGCGGATTCCCATGGTGCGTAACTGGGAATCGAGCTCACCACGATCCACACGCTGCCTGATCAACTCGATTCCAGGGCGGGGACACCTCTCCTGCGCCACGGTGAGCCCGGCAAAGACGACCCGGTCATCCGGGTCCGAGAGTGCGCTCATGATTGTCTCGTCGCGCTCAGCCGAGTTGCGAAGCAACAGGCGCACTGCCTCGCGCCTGACCAGCGGCTCTTCGTTGTCAAGGAACGATCGGGCAGAGAACCCAGCGGGCAGGATCGCGAGTTTTCCGAGAAGCGTAAGGAACTCTCGCTGGATGATCGGCGGCGCCCCGGCAATTTGCGCGGCGACTGGCTCGCCGATCTGATCGCCGAGCGACTGGAGCAAATCGTAGAACTGAGCTCGCACTTTCGTGTCGTCGATAACGAGCGCCGCGGCCAGCAATGTCGGAACAGCCGCGACCCCGACGCGTCGCACGAATCGCCCGATGAGAGCGATGTCGAGACGGGGCTGCCCGAGCAGCGTCTCCAGGATCCGCTCCCCTTTCAGGAAGTCCCAGACCGGTGCGCCCGCGTCCGCGCTCGGCGCGCGCTCGACGAGATCGAGCAGAACCTCCGCACGCCCCAGTTTGCACAACTCGACCATCGCCGCGCGAACCTGCGGACCCATGGCGCCGACTTCGATCGCGATCTGGACTATTCGCTCAGGCTCGCATTCAGTGGGTACCACGGTGCTTGATGTCGGCCTGTCGCTGGCATTCCTCAGACTCGACATCGACTCCAGAGCCTGTCGATACGCCTCTGGATTGGGATCGTCGAGACTCCAGTCGTCGACCAGGCGACGCATGACGTCGCGGATGGTCGGATCGGTCTTCGCCCGCGGGCCGCCGGATGACGGGTGGTGAGCGAGCTTGGACAGCATCCGCAGCATCGAGTGCGAAACTGTCTGGCCTTCGGCCGCCGAGGCTGCCTTTACGAGATCGATTACCGCTTCGACAGTGATGCCTTGAGAGGCATCGAGGAGGAATCTGCGCCTTTGTGCTTTATCGCCGCCCATCTCGAGCAATCGCTCCAGCGTCGACTCCTTGAGCGAACCAACCAGTCGCGAGACTCGCCGCTGGAGTCCTGCCGCTTCTGGCCCCTCGGCCGTTTTGAGCTCTTCGCCGATCTGCAACAGGTAACCAACGATCACCTGGTCATATGCCTCTTCTCGCTGGTGCTCGTCGATGGCGCGCGCGACAGTGGCCGGCTCGAGCGCCGCGTTCTCGTCAGTCTCTTCGCGTTTCCCCGACGGATCTGTCGCCTCTGAGACGAGTGCGGCTCGCGCCAGGCCGATCCAGAGCTGAGTGGCGCGTCCGGCCTTCATCTGGTCCGCGCTCGGAGTCTCGCCGGGCTCGTCTTCGATGAGTTGCAGGCGGTCGTACGTGAGAGGGAAGAAGCGGACGTGCTCCCAAACTCCAGCGAGCCGCTCCGTATCCAGACCAATTGGCTTCTCGGCTCGGACGGGATCGACGGCAAGCGCAGCAAGGGCCTTTGCCAATTCGTTGCGATCAAGGCCGCGAATGAATTTCACCGCGCCGACATGGTGCTCGTGAAGGCGCTGGGCGAGCTCTTTCAGTACCGGATTCAGGGGATCCGTCGCGACTCCCTCGATGATCAATTGACGGCGAGCGACGCCGATTGAAAGTGAGTCGCGGTCGCCAACGAACAGCGCCCCGACGCGATTGGCTACTCCGTCGACGGCAACATCGAGCAAGGGATGGCCGCTCGGATATATCGCGTGCTTGTTGAGCGTTATCGACAACTCGACTAGGAAGTCAGCCAACTCGCGCGACAGCGTCGCCATCACCGGCTTTGCGGACGCGCCGGGGGCGGACGGCGCAGCGGGCGCTGGGGAACCTGTTGTAGGTGCGGTCGGAGTTGGATTCGTCATGAAGCGTACGCGGACGGCCGAGACTAATTTTTTTGTATGTCGGCTGACCTACAATCGACGCGTTGGCGGGTGCTGACGTTACTCGGTTTTGCCGAGTTGTTGGGAATGTCGCTGTGGTTCTCGGCGAGCGCGGTCACCCCCCAGCTGCGGTCGATCTGGGGGCTCTCCGCGGTCGAGGCCGGTTGGCTGACGACGAGCGTCCAGTTCGGCTTCGTTTGCGGGACGGCGGTGGCGGCGATTCTGAACCTCGCCGACATCGTCCCTGCGGGCAGGCTTTTCAGCGGCTCGGCCCTTCTCGGAGCGCTGGCAAATGCGTCGATTCTGGCGGTTCCCGGCTTCAGCGGCGCCCTGGTTCTGCGCTTCCTCACGGGGTTCTTTCTGGCTGGCGTCTACCCGCCAGCGATGAAGATGACGGCGACGTGGTTCCGGTCTGACCGTGGACTGGCCATCGGAGTCATCGTCGGCGCTCTAACTGTTGGTAAGGCCACCCCCTACCTGGTGCGCGCCATTCCTCACGTCGGCCTCCGGCCAGTGGTCCTCACGTCCAGTGTGGGAGCGCTGATCGCTGCCGTTCTGGTGGCCGCAACCTATCGCGATGGGCCCTATCCATTTGCGGCGCGCCCATTTTCCTGGAACCAGGTAGGCGATGTGGTGCGGGTTCGGGAGTGGCGACTGGCCACGTCGAGCTACCTCGGTCACATGTTCGAGCTATATGCGTTCTGGACCTGGATTCCGTCATTTCTGGCGGCGAGCGTTGCCGCCGGCGAAAGGTTTCGTGCGCCGCGCCTGATCTCGTTGCTCGCCTTCACGACCATCGCCATCGGTGGAATTGGATCAGTGTGGGGAGGGCTCTTCGCCGACAAGCGCGGTCGTGAGCGTCTCGTTTCGATCTCGCTCTTCATGAGCGGGAGCTGTTGCCTGCTCAGCGGATTTCTGTTCGGCGGGCCGATCTGGGTACTCGGCGCGCTGTCGATGACGTGGGGATTCTTCGTAATAGCGGACAGCGCTCAGTTCAGCACTCTGGTCACGGAATCGGTTCCCGCCCACACGGTGGGAACTGCGCTGACCGTTCAAACCTCCCTCGGATTCCTGTTGACGATGCTGCCGATGCAGCTCGTTCCGCTGATTGCCCAGTGGGTCGGTTGGCGCTGGGGCTTCGCAATCCTGGCGCTCGGTCCCCTCGCTGGAATCGCAGCAATTCGTAGATTGGCTGCGCTACGAGGATCGCTTCCGCGTCGCGCCACCGACCTGTCACTTTCCGCCGAACCTTAACGGGGATTAGTCCATGTTGAAGGAGTTCAGGGAATTCCTGCTGAAACAGAATGTCGTTGCACTCGCCATCGCCGTGGTCGTCGCAACTGCGCTTAACACCCTTGTTAAAGCAGTCGTTGACGACTTCATCATGCCGCTCATTCTGTTCGTTGCACCCGGTGGAGACTGGCAGAAGGCGACCTGGAATGTGGGGCCGATCAAGTTCGGCGTCGGTGATTTTCTTGCCGCCGCGATAAACTTCCTGATTATTGGGTTTGTGGCGTGGCGCATCTCGAAGATTTTCATCAAGCCCGAGAAGCCGAAGAAGGACTGTCCCTTCTGCCGAATGTCGATGGACGCGACCGCTACGCGGTGCCCTCATTGCACCAGTCAATTGGTTCCCGCGCGACCCTGAAACTGCACAGCGCTCACATCGAGCGCAGTATTATCGTGCGTAACCGAGAGCCGATCTAACTTCCGCGGAAAGCGTCTCGCTCGTGAAAGGCTTCTGCAGATAAGGTGTATTGCCCGCAACTCCCTTTTCCGGAAAGATTTCCTCCCTCGGATAGCCGGACATGAATAACACCCGGATCCCGGGGCTCAGCTCCCTGAGCTCCTCAACCATCCCGCGGCCGCCGAGATTCGGCATGGCCACGTCGGTAAGGACGAGATCGATCTCGCCGACGTGGCCGGCGGCGATCCGAAGAGCAATCGCGCCGTCGGAGGCTTCCAACACGCGATAACCCATCTGTGTCAGGATACGCTTTGCGAGTCCCCTGACGGCGGCTTCGTCCTCAACGAGCAGTATCGTCTCGGCGACGCGTGGAGCTTTCTCCGGCATCGCCAGCTTTTTTCCGGCTGTTTTTCTGCGCAGCGTCGCTTCGGCGAGGTTTGCATCGAACGGCTCGAGCCGCGATGACGCGAGCAACTGGCGGGCGAGTATCGATGCGCGTTTGGACGCTCGCTGAATCTCATCAAGCTCCTGCGCGCTGGCAGGATTCTCGCCTATCGACTCCAGGAGAAATTCGGTATTGATCTGGATGACGGTGAGGAGATTGTTGAGCTCGTGAGCTACGAAACTGGACGTGTTGTTCGCTTCCTCGAGGTCGCGCGTGCGCGCCGCCAGATCAGCGTCCGTTTGCCGTTTGTGCTTCGTGCCGCGCTTCGTCTTTTTCAGGAAAGTCTCCGTCATCCCAGCTGTGAAACTCGAAACAAATCCAGACGCCGCAAAGAGTCAGCGCCCGAAGCAATCATCGTCTACACGCCGGAGAAGTTTCTCTTCCTCAATCAGTTTGCGGCGGACCGCCTTGGCTCGGACCCGGCGTCGCTGCTGGGTCATCCGATAATGGAGTTTGTGCACCCGGACTCGGTGCCGGTGGTGGTGGATCGCATTCGCCAGCTGATGAAAACCGGAGACGCCGGCCCCCCACTCGAGGTGCGGTTCGTATCGAGAACGGGCCAGGTAATGCCGGCGGAGATTGTCTCAGTGCCGATCGTGTGGGACGGACGGAACGCTCTGCTAGGGCTGATCCGCGATATCAGCAAGAGAGTCGCGGTCGAAGCCGCTCTGCGAGAGAGCGACGAGAAGTTCGCCAACGCATTCCGCCAGTCTCCGAACGGGATGGCGTTCGTCGATACGGCTGGCCGGTTCATCAAGGTCAATCGCGCCTTATGCGAGATGCTGGGCTACTCGGAAGAGGAGTTGCTGGCATTTCGCTTCGCCGACATAACGCACGCGGAAGATGTCACAACCGATCTCGAGCAGCTCGAGCGGCTCATCAGGCACGACATAGACAGCTATCACCGCATCAAACGGTACATCCGCAAGAATGGCGACGTGATCTGGGTTTCTCTCGCGGTGTCCGCCGTGCACGATGCGGAAGGGAACCCGATCTACTTCATCGGCCAGATGCAGGACATAACCTCGCAGCGGGTAAGGGAAGAGGCGCGCGCCAATGCCCAGCGTCGTGCGGCAATTACTGAAACGACGATTGCTGTGGCGCATGAAATGAACAATGTCCTGACCGTGCTGATGATGAACGCGGAGCTCCTCGGGCACGACGCGACGCCGCAAGAGATACCGGAAATCGCCGCTGAAATTCTTTCGGCGGCGAACCGGATTTCGGCGACAGTGCAGCGCCTCCGCCGGGTCGGCGATCCTCGATCGATCGAATATCTGGGTAAAGAGAAGATGCTCGACCTATCGCCGAGGCCGGTCAAGACACGGAAGAAGAGAGCGAAGTGAGGTCTTGAGTCAGATCCCGGACGGGAAGGTTTCGGGAATCTCCGTGTGCTCCCAATGCTCCGGCTTCTCCAGCGGCTCGAGCGCACTGGTTTTGTCGAAGTGGAAAACTGCGTCGAACTGGCGCGGCAGATCGGCGCGGAAATAGTGACTGACGCGCTCGGTCTCAGGCCGATAGATGACACCGATTGCGCGCTCGAGCCGCGGCCTCGTCAAAAGGTCAGTGCGGCTCGCGCCATCGGCCAGATCAAGAAAGAATCTCGGAATATCGGTCTCATGAAACCCGAGCTCATAGCTTTCGGGAAGCGCCGGTCGCACCCGCTTCACCTCGCCGGGATCGTCCCAGTTGGTAGCCGCCGTCACCGTCCCGCTATAAGTCGTAAATCCAACCAGCACAGAATCGGCTCCGTATTTCTGGCGAATCAGCTGGCCGACGTTGAGCTCGCCCCGCGCGCCCATTTCCGTTGCCCTCGCGTCGCCCAGGTGGGAGTTGTGGGCCCAGATAACGATCTTGGGGTCGAGTCCCTGACGTCGCTGGTGACCGATCAGCGCCTCGACGCTTTCCACCATATGGGTATCGCGAAGGTTCCACGACGACTGTCGTCCGCGAAACATCGATCGGTAATACTCTTCCGCATTCTTGACGAGCCGGGCGTTCTGCTCGGCGTCGAAGAAGTTGTCGCCGCCGGTTTTGCCGAGATACTCCATACTGCGGCGTCGCATCTCGACTAACTGATGGACGGCTTCGTTCTCGCACGATTGCGAGAGATCGAAGCTTGCCGCGTAACCGTATGCCTGGCTGTCCTCAGCGAAATGCTCAAAGCACGAA
>QHUA01000061.1 GCA_003221805.1 Gemmatimonadota bacterium | reverse complement strand
GCTTGTACTCAGCGGCAAATACGGGCTCATCGCCGGTGTCGGCAAAGACGATCGCTTTGTAGATCCCTGATGGAAGCTTCCCGAGGCTGAAGATCTGTTTGATCGATGTGCCGGGATAAAGCAGACCGCGCTGCTGCTTGGCTCGTACTCGAAGCGACCCGCTGGCATCGTACACCTCGACCCAGATGAGCGGGCGATATCCCTTCTCGCTGTTGTTCCGGACTTCCAGCTCGATCGAACGAGAGCTGTCCGGCGCGAGGAGAACCCGCTGTTTCTCGAGAACCACTGTCGCCGCAGTCTCATCGCTGAGATGAGTTGCGATCTGGATCGCGTATCGCATTACGGTTCCGATTGCTACTTGGCGCTCAGCGTTCTGGCGCGGCGGGTTTACAGCTCCCTCCACCATGATTGTACTCCAGTACGTGCCGCGCAAAGTGTCGATGGAGGGCACGCGTACGGTGTACGCGACCGTCGTCTCGCCTGAAGGCGGAACTATGATCGATCCTGTCGATGGTGTAATCCAGCTGGCGTTCGATCTGCCGAGAGATCCTGCCGGGTCAAAGTGCGATGTTCCGTCGGCGAAGAAGCTGTAATCGGACTGATAGATTCTCACCGGCTGCGGCGCTGGAGTCAGATTCTTGACGACGATAGTGCCGACGTAGGTGTCGCCCGGAGCCGCAGTCCTCTCTTCGACATTGTTTCCGACGACAGAGATTTGCGCGCGCGCACGAACGGGCGCTGTTGCGCTCAGGAGAGCGAATGCGATCGGAAGCGAGCTTCGCAAGTTCGAGTGGCGGGCCGACATCACGTTTTTTCGGTCGGGTCCGCTAGGGATAGTTCACCAGCGTCAGCGTTACCGTGCGTGTCGACACCGGGATGACTCCGGCGGAGACTGTTGCGGTGAGCTGGTATTCGACAATTCTGGCTTGCGGCAGGGTGTTCGTGATGTTGGTCACCACGTCGCGAGCGATGTTGTCCAGTGCGACGCGTCCCGCGCTCGTTGCTCCGGAGGGCGCCACCAGGAGCACCGTCAGTGTCACGCCGGCAGGCATATTGGTGTTGATCTGTGCCGTGACCTTCTTTGGCTGGATTATGAGAGCGCTGACCGTGTAGGTGGTCGAATTCTCGGTCTGCGTGAGAGGCTGCGAGCCGGCGGTAGCGCCGGTGACCGTCATGGTGGCGGGGCTACCCGAGACGAGCAGAGTCTGAGCGTGCGCGAATCCGCCCCCGACAGAAAGGAGGGCGGATCCTATGACCAGCAGCTTCATTGGAACCGCGAGGAGCGTTCTAGCCCGCTCAGGTCCCGCCGGAAATCGTGTAGGTGACAACTTTGGTACCTGACCCGACGACACCTGCTGCAGCTGTCGCAGACAAGTGGTAGGTCGCCGTCATCCCGCTCTGAGCTACCTTGGTGATGGAAGTAACGAGATCGACGGCCACGGTGCCTAGCGCTGTCACCCCTGCGCTGGTTGCGCCAGCCGGTGCTACGAGGTTTACCGAGAGCGTGAGTCCGGCTGGCATCGCTGTAGGAATGCTGGCCGAGATCTTCGCGCCGGTCTGATTCGTGGTAACCGCCCAGGTGCTTGAAGCATCGGTAGCGTCGGTGGGCTGACTGCCTGCTGTCGCAGTCGTAACCGTCACTGACGGCGACCCGGTTGCGCTGATTTGATTGATTGCGTTGACGGCGAATGTCACGGTCTGCGTCGCGGTTTGCGCTGACGCCAGCATCGGCGCAACGGCCGTAGTAAGAGCGAGGATAGGCGCGAAAAGCGATGCCCTCATTGCACAACTCCAGTTGAGTGTCGGGTTACTGCGTTCTGAAGGGCTGCGACCCCGCCACCACGAGAGCTGTTGAGAGAGCTTCTCCCGCGTCAAAACGGCGTACAAATCGCTACCAAACCCGAACCCACGGATTTAGCGGTGACCCGGGCGTCAAGCACCCGTGAAAAGGACGAGGGGAAACCCTGACCGTCACGCTGAAAATCGCCGGCGGGGCAGGGGCAGCCGAACGCGCTGATTAGAAGCTGAATCAGCAAAACAACGCGGACAAACGGACCTCCTACTGAGCTACTCCACGCTTGCGCAACTCGTCCGCAATCGCTGGACGCTCACAGTAGATCGCCCAATCGAGAGGTGTGCCGGCGAAAATGCGGTCTTTGATGTCGGTTTGCGCACCCTTTTCCAACAACACTCGCACGACGCCTGGTCGATCGGATGCGATCGCCTGATGCAATGGCGTCGAGTGCGGATCTTCACCCGCGTCGAGCAGCACCCCGACGACATCGGCGTGACCGTGCTGTGAGGCAAGAGCCAGTGCAACGTGCCTGCTGCGACTGTCAGCTGCCGGGAGAAGCCTGATCGTCTCTTCGACTCGACCCAGCCCCGCAGCAGCTGGCAGATCGTCGACGGGTGCACCGCGTTTGGCGAGCCTTTCTGCCGTAGCGACGTAACCGAACGCCAGCGCTGTCATCAGGTTCGACTGCCACGCCGAGCCAGGGCCCTTGTGGCTCGCGCCGTAGTCCAACAAGGTTTCAGCAAGCTCGGCCTGCAATCCCGCCCCCGCCGGATGAGCGCTCGACACCAGCATGCTCATCGTCGTGCAGAGATTGTCATACATCACCGCCAGTGCATCGGGCTCGGCACCAGCATCGAGAAGAACTCTGGCAATTTCGACTGCATTGGCAGGTGTCCTCTGCCGTACGCCCTCAACGCCATTTGCAGCTACGTAATGCAGCAATGTTGCGTGGTGACGACGCGCTGACCGCGCATGTACGAGCTGCGGATCGTCACGCAGCATCGAGCGAAGCGTTGCGACATCGCCGGCGACCACCGCCTCGACTGCCTGCTCGAACTTTCTGATGGGCCCTTCATACGACACATCTTTTGAGAAGCTTTCCAGATCGTACCAGGTGTGGAACGCGTACTCCTGCGCGACCACCAGGCGTGCGTCGTCGAGATCGAGCGCGTCCGGGTTGACGTCGGTGACTGTCTTGCCGCGATAGTGAGGATGCATCCATTTGAAATTCCAGAGCGCCGCATTCTCGCTTGCCCGCACCGCCTCGAATAACGCCTGACCTTCACGCTCGTATTCCTCGAGCGTCGCCGTGAATGGAAGGTCGTGCTTGGCGCTCACTTCAGTGCACTAGGGCGTGTGCCCGTTCAGCGCGCTCTCAAGCGCGTTCCAGGCGAGCAGTGCACACTTCACTCGAGCGGGGAACCGCGCGACGCCAGACAGCGCGCGCAGCGCGCCCAGCCGACTTTCGTCGGCTCCCGACGCGACGCCCAGCATCAAGTCGCGAAATTGGCTCCGGATCGCATCGATCTCGTCTCGGCCCTTTCCTTTCACCAGCTGCGTCATCATTGACGCGGAAGCCAGTGAGATCGAGCAGCCCCGTCCGGAAAACCTGAGATCACGCACCGCGTCACCGTCGAACGTCACTTGCAATCCGATCTCGTCGCCGCAGAGAGGATTCTTCATCTCCACACTCGCGTCGGCGTTCTCCAGAGTTCCCTTGTTCCGCGGCCGACGATAGTGATCCAGAATCATCTCCTGATACAGCGCCGACACCTCGGCGGACATCTCAGGTCTCGACATAGGCGAAGATCTCACGTGCCTTGATGATTCCCGCGACCAGCGCATCGATGTCGCTCTCGTCGTTGTAGACATAAAACGACGCGCGTGCTGTAGCAGGGACGTCGAGACGGCGCATCAGGGGCTGTGCACAATGATGGCCGGCGCGAATGCAGACACCCTCGCCGTCGAGTATCGTCGCCAGATCGTGCGGATGCACATCGCTCATGGTGAAGCTGATCACTCCGCTACGCTCGGCGGCCGGCGGTCCGTAAATCTGGATACCGTCGATCGCCGCCAGCTGCTTCTGCGCGATGGACATCAGCGAGCGCTCGTGCGCGATCACTCGATCCATTCCGATGCCATCGAGATAGTCGACCGCCGCGGCAAGTCCGACAGCGTTGGCTGCGTTCGGCGTTCCGGCCTCGAACTTGTGCGGCAACACATTCCATGTCGTCCGATCGTCGTGCACGAACTCGATCATGTCGCCGCCGGTCTGATATGGCGGGATCTCCTCGAGCATCTCCCGCTTGCCGATCAATCCGCCGATTCCCATTGGCCCGAGCATCTTGTGCCCGCTGAAAGCGTAGAAGTCGACGCCGAGCGAATCGAACGAAACCGGAAAGTGGGGAGCGCTTTGCGCACCGTCGCAAACGAGAATCGCGTCCGTCTTCTCCCGCACCAGTCGCCCGATCTCGGCGACGGGATTGATCGTGCCGATTGCGTTCGAGACATGATTGAACGCGACGACCTTCGTCCGCTTGTTGAGCATTGCGCTCAGGAAGTCGAGATCGATCTTCCCGTCCGGAGTCAGCTCGCAGATTCTGAACTTCGCGCCCTTTCTCATGGCGAGCACTTGCCAGGGGACGAAATTCGCGTGGTGATCCAGTGCGGTGACGACGATCTCGTCGCCACTCGATACGTTCGCGAATCCCCATGATTCTGCAACGAGGTTCAATCCTTCGGTCGTTCCCCTGGTGAAGATCAGACAATCGGAATCACGAACGCCGAGGAATTGCGCGATGCGAACGCGCGCCTGGTGATAGCACTCGGTCGCTCGCACCGACAGCGAGTACGCTCCGCGATGCGGATTCGCGTTCGCGGTCTCGTAGAAATCGCGCAGCGCATCGAGAACGACTTGTGGTTTCTGCGACGTTGCCGCCGAGTCCAGATAATGGAGACCCGGGTAGTTGGCGAGGAGCGGGAAATCGGTGCGCAGCTTCACGGAACCCGCACCGTTGATGATTCGTACTTGCCATTGATGCGGGCGCAGCGTGGTCCGACGAGGATTTGCTCACCTTCGAGACGAACCGTGCCATGCCAGGCGCACTGCAGCGTCCCATCTTCAAACAGATCGCCGAGCGACATCGAAAAGTGCTGGTGAGTGCAGATATCGCTCAAGGCTGAGATCTCGCCGTTGAGGCGGACCAGGCAGATGGCGTCACCAGACGAGCGCACCCGTTGCACAACCGTTCCATCGCCCAGATCGCTGAGCGAGGCCACGGCCTCGAACTCGGGATTGCCGCCAACAGACCCCCAAAGGGGCTCTGAAATGCCGGTCATTCGGGTACTGCAGAAGGGGGAACCGGGTGGGCTCCATGCATCTTCCGGCCGCCTAAGTGCTGACGAGACAAAGGGATAGCAATACACCTGTTCGCTTGACTATCCCGACAGATTTGCTTTAGATTGAATCTACGAAGGGAAGTATAGAAACGCCAAGGAGTTGGAATGAGTTCGGGAATTGAGGCACTGGTCAACCGCGAGTACGCGTACGGGTTCGTCACCGACGTTGAGACCGACACCGTTCCGGCGGGCCTCAACGAGGACGTAATCCGCACGATCTCCGCAAAAAAGAACGAGCCGGAGTTCATGCTGGAGTGGAGGCTCAAGGCCTACCGCCGCTGGCTTACCATGAAGGAGCCGCACTGGGGCAACGTCCGGTACCCGCCGATCGACTACAACTCGCTCGTCTACTACTCCGCGCCCAAGAGCGTCAAACCGCTCCAGAGCTTGGATGAGGTAGATCCGGAGCTGCTGCGGACCTACCAGAAACTCGGCATCTCGCTCAACGAGCAGAAAATGCTCGCCGGTGTCGCGGTCGACGCGATCTTCGACAGCGTATCTGTCGGCACGACGATGAGAGAAGAGCTGGGCAAGCTCGGAATCATCTTCTGCTCATTCGGTGAAGCGATTCAGACTCATCCCGATCTCGTCGAGAAGTACCTCGGCACGGTCGTCCCGCACAGCGACAACTTCTTCGCGGCGCTGAACGCGGCGGTGTTCAGTGACGGATCTTTCGCCTACGTGCCTAAGGGCGTGAAGTGTCCGATGGAGCTGTCGACCTACTTCCGCATCAACAGCAAAAACACCGGGCAGTTCGAGCGCACTCTCATCATCGCCGACGAAGGCGCGTCGGTGAGCTACCTCGAGGGATGCACCGCGCCCAAGCGCGACGAGAACCAGCTGCACGCCGCGGTCGTCGAGCTGATCGCGCTGGACAATGCCTCAGTGAAATACTCGACCGTGCAGAACTGGTACTCGGGCGATGCAGAGGGTAGGGGTGGCATCTACAACTTCGTCACCAAGCGTGGCAAGGCGGCCGGCGTCAACTCCAAGATCTCGTGGACGCAGGTCGAGACCGGCTCGGCGATCACCTGGAAGTACCCCAGTGTCATTCTTCAGGGCGACAACTCGACCGGTGAGTTCTACTCGGTGGCGGTCGTGAATCGAAAGCAGCAGGCCGACACCGGCACCAAGATGATCCACATCGGCAAGAACACGAAGTCGACGATCGTCTCGAAGGGTATCTCGGCCGGCCAGGGCAACAACAGCTATCGAGGTCTCGTTCGGGTTCTGCCGAAAGCCGAAGGTGCGCGAAACTACACGCAGTGTGACTCGATGCTGATCGGAAACAATTGCGGCGCTCACACCTTCCCCTACATCGAGGTGCAGAACAACACCGCGACGCTGGAGCACGAGGCATCGACGTCGAAGATCGGAGAGGATCAGATCTTCTATTGCAAGCAGCGCGGGCTGAGCGCCGAGCACGCGGTGTCGATGATCGTGAGCGGTTTCTGCCGCGAGGTGTTCAAGGAGCTGCCGATGGAGTTCGCCGTAGAGGCGCAGCAGTTGCTTGGCATAACGCTGGAAGGCAGCGTCGGTTAAGATCAAAGCGCCCACACCAACGCCACATGGGAATCCGGAATCTCAGAGACAGAATTTATGCTGTCTGGCACTGGCTCCGCTCAGGACCACGCACTCCCGGATATCCATTCACGGCAAACTGGACGCTCTTCAGTCAGGCGGTTTACGCAATACAAACAACATTCAATCACTGGTTTCGTGCTCGAGATAAATGATCTGCACGCCGGGATAGGCGATCGGGAAATTCTTCGCGGCATCACGTTGAAAGTGAATGCCGGTGAAGTGCACGCGGTCATGGGCCCCAACGGCTCTGGGAAATCGACGCTGGCGCAGGTGCTGGCCGGGAATCCGTCGTACCAAGTCACGAAGGGAACCGTGCGCTACAACGGTCTGGATCTGCTGGAAATGGATCCCGAAGTCAGAGCGCAGAACGGAATCTTCCTCGCCTTCCAGTATCCCGTCGAAATACCTGGCGTCTCCATCGCGTACTTCCTGCGCTCGGCGTACAACGAGATTCGCAAAGCAAACGGCCAGGAAGAAGTCGATCCGCTGGAATTCCTGGATCTCGTGCAGGACAGATTGAGACTCGTCGACGTGGACGAGTCGATGTTGTCCCGCTCGGTGAACCAAGGATTCTCGGGCGGCGAGAAAAAGCGGAATGAGATCTTTCAAATGGCAGTCCTCTCGCCACGTCTGGCGATACTCGACGAGACCGATTCGGGTCTCGACATCGACGCGCTGCGCATCGTCGCCGAAGGCGTGAACAAGCTTCGCTCGCCAGAGAATGCGACGATCGTCGTCACGCACTACCAGCGTTTGCTCAATTACATCATTCCCGATTTCGTGCACGTGCTGGCGAATGGCAGAATCGTCAAGTCAGGCGGCAAAGAGCTGGCGCTCGAGCTCGAGGAGCACGGGTACGACTGGGTGCAAAACTCGGCAGGCGTGGGCGCCGGTGCCTCGTGAGCGACGTCGCCACAAAGGAAGTCGTGCGGGAGATTCCTATCGCTAGGGACGTAGTGACGAGAGAAGCCGGGAAGGGGAGCGGCAGAGTGTCCAGCACCCGCGCGCCCAGCTCGATCGAAGCCTATCGCGAGGATTTTGAGAGGCAGGAGTCCGGTCCAGCGTGGCTCGACGATTTGCGGGCGAAGGCGATCACCCGCTTCGAGACGCTCGGGTACCCCACCACCAAGAATGAGGATTGGCATTTCACGAGTGTGGCGCCGATCGCGGAGCACACATTCCGCCTGTCGACGCTCCATTCGGCCGGCGCTCTTGGAGTGAAGGCCGCGGATCTCGAGCGGTTCGGCTTCGGGCAAGCCGAGTGGCATCGCCTGGTCTTCATCAACGGCGTTTTCGATGAGAGCCTCTCGTCCTTCGAGGATGGCGGCGGCGCCGTACGCGTTGACAGTCTGGCAGACGCGATAAAATCCGGCGAGCCCGCCGTCCAGCAGCACCTTGGGACGGTCGCCAAGTTCGAGCAGCACACTTTCACCGCGCTCAACACAGCGTTCATATCCGACGGGGCGTTCATCGAGCTTGCCAGGGATGCCGTCGTAGACCAGCCGATCCACCTGGTTTTCATTTCCGGTGGCGAAGGCGTTTCTCACCCACGGAATCTGATCGTCGCCGGGCGTCATTCACGCGCCGCAATCATCGAGAGCTACGTTTCGCTGCGCGACAGCGAGTATTTCACCAACCCGGTGACGGAGATCGTCGTTGGCGAGGGTGCCCACATCGATCACTACAAGCTGCAGCGGGAGAGTGAGTCGGCGTTCCACGTAGCTGCACTCGTTTTCATTCACAGTCGGCGGCGCGCTGGCGCGCACCAACGTCTACACGTCGCTCGATGGCGATGCCGCGACGTGCACGCTGAACGGCCTCTACCTCACCGACGGAACGCAGCACATCGACAACCAGACGAGCATCGAGCACATCGCTCCCAATTGTCCGAGCCACGAGGTGTACAAGGGAGTGCTCGACGGGCGATCACACGGCGTGTTCAACGGGAAAGTCTACGTGCATCCCGAGGCGCAGAAGACCGACGGGAAGCAGAGCAACAACAATCTCCTGCTCTCGCCCACCGCGCGCGTGGACACCAAGCCCCAACTCGAGATATTCGCCGATGATGTGAAGTGCACGCACGGAGCGACTGTCGGTCGTCTCGACGAGCTGGCGATGTTTTATCTGAACAGCCGCGGAATCGGCCGCGAGACGGCGCGAACGCTGCTTACCTACGCGTTTGCGGCTGATGTTCTGGAGACGATCGAGCTTGAGCCGCTGAAGAAAGAGCTCGAGAAGATGGTTTTGGCTCGGTTTACCGATTCGCCAGCGGGTTAAACACGAAGACAACTACCTGCTGGGCGCTGACCGCTGCTGTCGCTGAGCGCTGCGCGCTGCAAGCGACGGGACAGATCGGGAAGTCGTAAAGAAAAGGCCACCCCTCTAACCAAACGATGATGCTGCCGTTGCCACACAGGACCATCGTGCGGCATGGCCGACTTCAAGAAGCTGCGCGTCTGGAAAAAAGCTCACGCCCTGGCATTGAACGCGGATCGCGTAGCGGCATCAATCCGGAATGCTGCGCACAAGCCGCTGCGAAGCCAGTTGAACCGGGCTGCGATGTCGATTCCGACAAACATCGTTGAAGGAAGAGGCAAAAGGACTGATCGTGATTTCGCTCGGTACCTCGGTTACGCGCTCGGATCAGCCTGCGAGCTCGAGTACCACATCATAGTCGCACACGATGTCGGTGCAATTCCGGAACCGGATTTCGACGCTTTAATGCGACAGGTCGTCGACATCAAGCGAATGTTGCACGGATTGATAGACAGATTATCAGAGCAGTGAGGAATCCGCCGCGATCTGTCTAGTCGCTTGCAGCGGTCAGCGCTCAGCGACAGGAGCGGTTAGCACCCAGCAGGTGTCTTAGACTAGACTACCTGCCAAGCAAGTAGAGAATGACCACGATCACTGTAATCGCCCCGATGATGATATTCGTCGGCACCTTGCGCGGCGAATCGGGATCAAGATCACCGGCGAGAATCGGGTGCTTGATGGTGTTGCGACGGGTGCCGATGTCCTTCTCCCGCTTTGACGCCGTCGCCGGTTCGATCACGGCAACGCCGAGGGGCAGTCGCTTGGTGGTGAACGTCAGAATCGCCGATCCGACTTCCACCTTGTCCCCCTCTGACAGGGACTTTGGCTCAGTCAGCGTAGTTCCGTTGACGGTGGTGGGATTAACGCCACACGGGTGGAGGACGAATTTGCCATCCTCAGCCCTCAATTCGGCGTGATTGCGGGAGACAGCGGGCTCGCGAATGAGGATATGGCTCGCCGCATCGCGGCCAATTGTCAGCAGTGAGTTCCTGACGGGGTAGGCGCGGCGTTCGAACTCGTATATGAGGTGGGCGCTGTCGTCGCCCGGGGCCTGTAGAGCCATGAATGCCATTCGATCTCCGTGTTTTAAAGACGAATGATGAGCTGGTCAGGCTACATTAAGCCCCTCTATGAGCGCCGAAAACCGGCGGGGGGACTCGTTGGCGGCACCCTATACGCATATAATACCGCCAACCCACAACTAACTCCCCGGAGGGGGCATGGCGACAAAACTCGAAAAGACTCTGAAGCGCGAGATCGACATCGACGGCAAGGCCTATATGGTGGCAATCTCGCCGGAAGGAGTTAAGGTCACCCAGAAGGGCTTCCGCCGTGGTCCCGAGCTTACCTGGCGCTCCATCATCAGCGGCGAAGCCGAGATGGGCCAGCAGCTCAAATCATCCGTTAGCGCGACCGGGGGCGGCTCGGAGGAGTAAATCTGGTTCAGTGGCCGCCTTGACCCCCCTGTGGGGTCATGTTCATCTGACCCATCTGCAAGTTCAGATTGCTCTGAACGTCCGACAGGTGCTCCTGGATGATGACCCAGCGACCACTTCGCTTCTGAAATACGGCCGTCCACGCCCCGCCGATGACGTGGTTCATTCCGGTCGGCGTCAGATGCGGGACGCGATACGTGCTCGTCATCACAGCCGCGTTGGGGGCGAGCACATCCACCGTCATCGATGTCCATTCCCACTTGGGATTCCGCATGTTCTGGCCGACGTACGTCCAGAACGCCTTGATTCCTTGCTCGAGCTGCGGGCGCGTCGTCGTGATAACACCACCGCTCGCTGAGATCACACGCCCGCTGTCCGGGTAAAGACTCATCAGCCTTTTCACCGGATCCGGTTTCGACAAATCGTAGGTGCTGACGACGAGCCGTTTCAGCGAGTCAGCGATCGCCTTCTTCTCCGACGCCGACATGTCGCTCGCGGACCGCGCACCACAGGCGAGGCTGCCGATTAACAAAGACGTCGACGCAACGACTAACACCAGACGGGGTACGAATTGGGAAAAGCTCGTGCTCTCAGAGTGTGTCATGCTGGGGACGGAATAGAGCGACTCTCGCGCCAGGCAGCTAGTCTGCCGGTGCAAGTTTTACCTCGGCGTAAGTGATTGCTCTGCAACCAATCAGCGGCTGTCGATTCCCGACTAAAAAAGTCAGTCTCGCGCCGGAGACAGAGCGTGTCACTAACGGGTGACACGCACTCCGAGAAAACGGAGTTAGCCCGGTCCTGCGAGGCCTAACTGAGGGCTTCGGAGTTGCCTTTATAGATGGCGCCGGACCGAATCAAGTGTCTTGAACCGGTGTACCACGACGCAAGAATGTCGTTTCCCTGTCGTTTTGAAGGAGTTTTTATGCGGAAGAGTTATCTGTTGCTTGCAGGAGCTGGCGCCGTCCTTTTGGCCGCTTGCAGTAGCGATAAAAAGACGTCGATGGATGATGATCTCAAAAAGAGCCTGGAGCTTGCCTCCTCGTCCGACGGGATCACGCTTGCCAACAGCTCACCGAACGCGGGCCAGCAGATAGTCTCTGCGATCGAGCAGACAACTCCGCCGACCAAGCAGCAGGCTCCGTCCAATCGCGTAAGACACCACAAGCCAGCTCCGAAGTCGCCGCCGCAGTTCGTTCAGGCCAAGGCGCCGGCGACCATTACTCAGCCCGAGGAGCAGACGGTCGCTCAGTCGCCTGTCTCGAATGATCCGACTCCGGTGTCGCCACGGCCTCAGCCTGTCCCGGTATCCTATCCCAGCGGTGCGTCGTCTGGTGGTGACGATGGACGCGTGAGCAGCGGTGGTTCGGGTGTTGGCGCTGTCCTCGGCACGATCCTCGGCGCGGTGATTCGTGGTGGTGTCGTCGGCGACGTCGACAACTGCGATCCACGCACTGAAGGAACTCATCGCCGCGGTGGAATCCTGATCAATACGCGCATGCCGGGTCGCATCGGTGGCGTCACCAGGTCGGGTGTGCCCATCGGCGGTTTCCCAGGCCGCTTCCCGCGCTAAGCTGAAAGGGGATGCGGTCGTCAAGATCGCATCCCCTTTTGTTCTCCGAGATGACAATGACCAAGATAACCTTCTCGAGGATCGGCACTCCGGTCCTCTTTGCCGTTACTCTGGCGCTTGGCGCCTGCAAGCAGGGCGACAAACCTGAAGACGCACTGGCGTCCGATACTTCGCTCGCGCACGATCTGCAGCTCGCGAACGGCGACACGGCGGCGCAGCCACAGTTGAAGGACGTTCCGGCGACAGTCGAAACGGCCAACAATCCGACCACGACTGCACCGAGAGCAAAGCGCCAAACCCCGTCCGAAATCCTGACGCCGAGCAGAAATCCTCGTCGCGTAGCGACAACGCCCCGCTCAAATCCGGAGCCTGTCGAGCGTACACCGGTGATGACGTCGAACGGAAACACCGTCACTGAGAACACGACCAGCGGATCCAGTGAGCACGCGGTTGGGACCATCGCCAGCGGCTCGGAGATCTCGCTCTACTCCGGTCAGCGTGTCTGCACCAACAACTATCAGGTGGGCGACAAGTTCACGGCAAGTGTCGCTGAATCGGTGCAGG
Source organism: Gemmatimonadota bacterium (assembly GCA_003221805.1). Classification (GTDB taxonomy): domain Bacteria; phylum Gemmatimonadota; class Gemmatimonadetes; order Gemmatimonadales; family Gemmatimonadaceae; genus UBA4720. The sequence goes on along the minus strand of QHUA01000061.1, from coordinate 657 downwards.
GCTCGAATGGCGTGTCGATTCCGGCTGGCGCAACTGCCGTGATCGAGATCACTGCTCTCAAGCGCAGCGAGAACGCCAACGACAACATCGACATGGAATTCGCTGTCCGCTCGATTGCGTTCAACGGAAAGACCTATTCCGTCAGCTCCACGATCACTGCCGCGCAAGTGGAGAAGGTGCGCAACGGTGACGCCAGCAACGACGGGAAGAAAGTTGCGACCGGTGCAATCATCGGTGCGATCGCCGGCCAGATCTTTGGCCACCACACGAAGTCAACCGTGATCGGTGCCGCGACCGGTGCCGCAGCTGGCGCAGTAGTAGCCGGCGCGACCGGCAAGTACGACGGATGCGTTCCAAACGGTGGCCGCATCTCCCTCAGGCTCAATCAGCCGATGACCGTTCAGCAGTCGGTCTGATCGGCAGTAATCTGAAAAGAGAAAGGCGCGCTCGGGTGAGCGCGCCTTTTTTTATTCGTGTGAGCGACGGCTCACGCGCCGTAATACTGCGCGATCCGCCGGCCGTAGTACATACCTAGGCCAGTTCCGACCATGCTCACCACGAACGCCGTCGTGATTCCGATCTTTGCGCCGATAAACCAGCCAACGTATCCCAGGATCGTAGCGCCGAGGAAAGAAAAGAGCTTGCCCATACCGAACA
>QHUA01000109.1:16920-18284 GCA_003221805.1 Gemmatimonadota bacterium | reverse complement strand
GTTGTCAAATTCCTCGAGCGTGCGGAGAGCTGAGATCTTCTCGGCTGGCGCGAGGTCTGGAAACCGGATCGCTTTTTCCTCCGCCTTCTTGCGGAGAGTGTTGAGAAAGAATCGTTGATAGAATCGGGAGAATCCGCGGTCGATTCTCTTGGAGGAGCGCTCGAGATCGAACGGAACTGAGATAGCAGCCGCAGCACGCAGCTGTGTTGGCAGGTTATTGCCCTTCTCGCCGAGCATCTTCAACAGCACATTGCCGCCCAGTGAGACGCCGGCGATTGCCAAAGGTGAGGTCGGAAACGCTTCCACGATCTTTTCGAGCGCAAACGCTGCATCGGTTGTCTCGCCCGAGTGGTAGAAGCGCCTCGCCCGGTTTGGCTCAGACCCACAGGACCGAAATATTAGAAGATCGGCGCCCCAGTCCCGTCTCGCGGCCTCGTGGAGAAGACCCTGGGCGTAGTGAGAGCGGATGGTGCCCTCGAGACCGTGGAGTAGCAGCACTCGTGGCCGACCGTCTGCCGCAGCTAGACGGTGGACTTCGAGGAAATCTCCGTCGGGCGTATCCCAGCGCTCGACAACTGTCTGAGCCGGCTTCTGGCGCCGGAACAGCTTTCCCCAGAGGGTCTGCAAGTGCCCGCCGGGTATCCACCAGGCGGGCGAATAGATTATGTCATCGCTCATTGGGCTCGGTCAGGCTTCATATTTTCTTCTTCGCTCAGAGGCAGCGCATTGGAAGTGCAGATCTTCGGAGTCAGGAAAAGCGCGGATACACGCAAAGCACTTCGTTTCTTTTCCGAGCGCAGAGTGAAAACCCATTTCGTCGATCTGATGGAGCGTCCGGCTTCGCTTGGTGAGCTTCGGCGCTTTGCACAGAAATTTGGTGTGGGTGCACTTGTCGATCGAGACTCGAAGCGGTTCGACGAGCTCGGTCTCCGCTATGCGCAACTTTCGGACGATCGCTGGCTGGAAAAGCTCGCTGAGGAGCCATTGCTGTTGCGCCTGCCGCTGGTGCGCAACGCAAACCTGCTGCTAATTGGCGCCGACGAGACAACCTGGAAAAGCTGGATGGTGAAGCAGTGATGTATCGTGTTCTGGTCACCGATGAAATCGACCCCGAGGGCGTGGCCCTGCTCGTCGCCGAACCAAGGATCGCGGTGGACGAAGTACCGACGCTGCCAAAGGAAGATCTACTCATCCGGATTGCTGATTACGACGCCATCGTAGGTCGTAGCGCGACGCGCATCTCCGCCGATCTGCTGGAGAAGGGCAGAAAACTAAAAGTCGTCGGGCGCGCTGGAGTTGGGGTCGACAACATTGCGCTGGATACTGCGACATCGCTCGGAGTTGCGGTCATCAACGCTCCGGCC
>QHUA01000109.1:0-16906 GCA_003221805.1 Gemmatimonadota bacterium | reverse complement strand
GGGATCGCTCGGCGCTGCTTGGCTCCGAGCTGAAAGGTCGAACACTCGGTATCGTTGGGCTGGGCCGGATTGGAGGCGAGGTCGCAGCGCGTGCTCGTGCATTCGGGATGAACGTGATCGCCTATGATCCTTACATTGCGCAATCTCGGTTCGAAGCATTGCGCGTTCAGGAAATAACATCGCTGGAAAGCTTGCTCGAGCAATCCAACATCCTGACGCTGCACACGCCGCTTACGGACGAGACCACTGGTATGATCAGTAAGCGTGAGATCGCGCGCTTGCCGCAACAGGCGATCGTGGTGAACATGGCCCGCGGTGGAATTGTGGACGAGAAAGCTCTACTCGATGCGTTGAACAGCAAGCATCTACTGGGGGCTGTCATCGATGCCTACGAGAAGGAGCCGCTGGTGGCGGATCATCCGTTGCGGACAACGCCCAACGTGCTGCTGACGCCGCACATAGGTGCGTCGACGATGGAGGCGCAGCGCAACGTTGCCGTCGACGTCTGCATCGCCGTGCGTGACGCGTTGCTCAGTGGAGAGCTCTCGCGCTCCATCAATGTCGCTGACGTTGGAGGTCAATGGGCCGACGTGGAGCCTGCGCTGACACTGGCCCGGCGCGCGGCAGCTGTGGGGAGGGCGATACTCGCAACTCAGGGAATGCGGGTGGTACAGCGCATCGACGTACGCTCCGGATCGGCCCTCACCGCGGCAAAGAGCGCATTGCTTGCCTCGGCTGCCCGGGGACTGCTCGAGGGAACTGTGGAGCAGGAACGCCTCAATTTGATCAATGCCAGGGCGGTCGCTGAAAATCGGGGCATCGATCTTTCGACGACTGAGACTCCCGCGCACGACAATCCTTATTCTGTTGAAGTTAGATTGAGCGGCGGCATGCAGGAGATAGCAATTGCCGGAACGGCGCAGCCCGGCGCCTCGGCGCGCCTTACACGGATCGGTGCGTTTCACGTTGATGTCCAACCACGCGACACGCTCCTGATTCTTACCAACAACGACGTGCCAGGTGTGATCGGTCGCGTTGGCACCCTGCTCGGTGAGGCAGGTGTCAACATTGCCGAGTATCATCAGGCGCGTCTGGCACAGGGCGGGCAGGCTCTGGCAGCGGTTTCGGTCGATGGGGATGTCAGCGAGGCGATCCGCGAATCTTTGCTCCGGCTTCCCGATGTATCCTCGGCAGCTGTCGTCTGCTTCCATCAAGGGTGAGCATCGCCTTAATCGACGACAGAAGTGTGCGGAAAGCTTATGAAGCCGACGCATCGGGCCTTCATCTGATTCCGGAGTTCGTGGCACGACCAGAGTCGATCGAGGAAGTCGTCGACCTAATGCAACGAGCCACTGCCGACCGTATTGCTGTCACCTGTGCCGGTGCGCAGACCAGCACCACCGGCGCTTCGATCACGGACAGCGGGATTCTTCTCTCGCTCCGCTCGCTCGACAGCGTTTCGGCTGTAGACGCAAAGGCGAAAACGATGAAAGTTGGGCCCGGGGCGCTGGTGGGCGATATCAAACGCACCGCTGCAGCGGCAGGCCTTTTATTCGCGCCCGATCCAACCAGCGAGGAGGAGTCGACAATTGGCGGAGCGATTGCCTGCAATGCGTCTGGCGCGCGCACCCTCAAGTACGGTGCAACGCGGCAGCACGTGCAAAGTCTCAAGGTCGTAATGGCCAACGGGGATCTCAGAGAGTTCCGCAGATCAAACCTGGAGAAGAACACAGTCGGCTACGCGTTTGCGCACGATCCCATCGACTGGTTCATCGGCAGCGAAGGTACACTAGGCGTCATTGTGGAGGCAGAGCTATCACTGCTGCCGCTTCCGACGCACGTCGTTGGTCTTGCGGTGTTCTTTGAAACCGAGGAGGAAGCTCTCAAATTCGTCGTCGCGGCGCGTGAATCACGAACGGTTGCTCCACGATGCATCGAGTACTTCGACCAGCAGGCGATCGCCATTGCACGAAGCGAAGCATCAGGCGCGGCGATCCTGCGTGATTCAGCCACAATGGTCTACCTCGAAGAGGAGATAAGCCGCGACCTGGACTCTACACTCGAGAACTGGAGTGTTCTCATCGACTCCGTTGCTTCCCAATTCGAGCCCATCGTGTTCGATGGTGAGGCACGGCTGCGCGAAGCGAGAAGAATGCGCCACAGCATTCCATCAACCATGAATGAGCGAGGCGGTAGGTACCAGAATGCCGGCGGCCGCAAGGTTTCGACCGATTGGGCGGTGCCGTATGCCAAGCTTGCCGAGGCGATTCAAACTGCGCGCTTGATCGCCAAGACCTACAGGATTACAGAGCCAGTGATTTACGGCCATGCTGGAAATGGACATCCCCACCAGAATTTTGTGGCCCGAGACAGGGATGAGCTTGCTACCATAGAAACCGCCGTGGAAGAGACCCTCCAGCACGTCATTGCCCTTGGCGGGACGGTTGCTGCAGAGCACGGCATTGGAAAGATCAAACGTCGATGGCTTCCGTTGCAGATGAACGCGCTCCAGATCGCGATGATGGGGGCCGTGAAAAGAGAGCTCGATCCAAACGGTTTGCTCGCGCCCGGCAATATCCTGTGACCCGCTTCAATTCTGTTGTCTTTGACGTCGATTCGACGCTAAGCGGCATCGAGGGAATCGATTGGCTGGCGATGCAAAGGGGAAGTGAAGTGGCAGCGTGGAGTGCCGCGTTGACGGAAAGGGCGATGCGCGGCGAAATCCCTATTGAAGCAGTCTACGGTGAAAGGATGCGGGCAGTGAGCCCGACGCTGACTGAGATCCAAGAGCTCGGGCGGGAATACATCGATCGCATTGCGCCAGGCGCACGGGAGACGCTGGCCGCACTCAAAGCAGCCAACATTCGGATTGCAATGGTCAGCGGTGGACTTCGCGAAGCGATACTACCGCTGGCAAAAACCCTGGTGGTGGATGAAGCTTCCGTCTACGCTGTCTCCGTGTTCTTTGACGACGGCGGTAACTACAAAGGGTTTGATGAAGCTTCGCCCCTCACCCGGCAGACGGGTAAGAAGGCGACGGTCCTCAACATGGGGCTAAAAGGCCCGATACTGGCAGTCGGCGACGGCATGACGGACTGCGAAATGAAATCGGTAGTGGATAGCTTTGCAGCGTTCACCGGTTTTACCCGGCGCGAACCGGTAATTGCGAGTGCTGATTTCGTCATCGAAAGCTTCGACCAACTGAGAGACCTGGTATTGCAATGAGCCCTGCGAAAACCTTTGGCACTTTTTTCCTGCCGGGGCCGACTGAAGTTCGGGAAGAAATAATGGCGGCGATGCTTCAGCCAATGATCCCGCATCGCGGGCCCCAATTCGAGAAACTATTTGAGCGGCTCCAGCAGGGTTTGCGGCCGCTGTTCAAGACCGAGCGGCCGGTGTACGTCAGCTCCTCCTCTGCCACTGGGATGATGGAAGCGGCAATCCGTGCTGCGCCGCCGGGCAGAATCCTTTGCCTGGTGAATGGAGCATTCTCGGAGCGGTTTGCGCATATCGCGTCGACGTGCGCACGCGACGTCGATCGTTATGAGGTCGCGTGGGGCCAGGTGCACGCGATACCTCAGCTCGAGGAGCGTCTCGCGATGCGGAAGTACGTGGCTATTACCGTAGTGCATTCGGAAACGTCGACGGGAGCTTTGAACAACGTACGCGCGATATCAGATTGCGCACACCGCCACGGGGTTCTCTGTCTGATCGATAGCGTAAGTGGATTGGGCGGGGCGGAGCTTCGCTTTGACGAATGGAACCTCGACTACGTCCTGACTGGGTCACAGAAGGCCCTCGCCATTCCGCCGGGTCTCTCCTTCGCCGTTGCATCTGCAAGCTTTGTCGGTCGGGCAAACGGCACTTCGGGGCGGGGGGGCTATTTCGATCTCGTCGAGATGGACGCTTATGCACGTCGTAACCAAACGCCGAGCACTCCAGCTCTGACGCTGTTTTACGCGATGGAGGAACAGGCCAAGTCGATCGCAGCCGAAGGCCTCGAGGCACGCTGGGCGCGCCACACGGCAATGGCGGCGCGCACGCAGGACTGGCTGGCGAAAATCAGTGATGAAACGGGGAAAAAACTGGCGAACATAGCACCCCTTGGTTCGCAGTCGCCGACGGTCTCGACGATCAGACTTCCCTCGGATCTCCCGGCCGAAACTTTCACTGCAGAAGTGGGCAAACGCGGGATCGTAGTAGGAAACGGGTACGGAAAGTTGAAGAGTGCGACGTTTCGCATCGGCCACATGGGTGACCATACAGTCGAGACAATCGAGCGCTGTCTCGCGGCCTGCTCGAGCGTGCTTCGTTCTTGACGCAGATCTCGATCTCGAATGCTGCTGTCGAGTTCGGCGCAACGAGGGTCTTTCAGGACATAACCTTAACCGTTGCGCGCGGCGAGCGGTGGGGAATCGTCGGCAGAAACGGCAGCGGGAAGACGACGCTGTTCCGGCTGATAACTGGAGCACAGCAACCAACAGAAGGAACCGTCTCCCGACAGCCGGGGCTTCGCTTCACACTTCTCGAACAACATCGCGATTTCGGAAACGCAACCACGGTCTGGGAAGCCGGAGCTGGGGAGCTCGCCGACCTGCTCACACTCGAGCAAGCGCTTGCCAGCCAGGCGGAAGCACTGGCGCAGGCACGTGAAGCGGTAACTCCGCAAATGTTGGCGAAATACGATCGCGATCTGGAGAGATTCGAGCGCGAAGGTGGCTATACCCTCGCCCCGCGTGTCGATGCCGTACTCCAGGGCCTCGGCTTTGACGCTGAGCGTGCCCGCACCCAGCCGCTGGATCAGCTGAGTGGTGGAGAGCGCGGAAGACTCGGGCTCGCGCGTCAGCTAGTGAGTGCGGCCGACGTCCTGCTGCTGGACGAGCCAACCAATCATTTAGATCTCGAGACGACACGTTGGCTCGAGGAGTATCTCCGCGGTTCTAACAAGACCGTTTTGCTGATCAGCCACGATCGAACATTCATCGCTAACGTCGCAGATCACATCCTTCACCTGGAAGGCGGTACTGCTGTCGCCTACACGGGAGGGTATGAGTCCTTCGTTACCCAGCGAGAAGAAAGACGCCTCTCCCGACAGCGGGCGTTCGAGAAACAGCGGAAGGTCATTGCGAACGAAGAGGACTACATCAGGCGGAACATCGCCGGTCAGAACTCGAAGCAAGCGAAGGGTCGGCGAAAACGCCTGAGCAGATTGCCGCGGCTTAGTGGTCCATTGTCAGAGGACGGCAGCGCGATCGGATTGACGCTCGATCTGTCCGAGCGAGGTGGAGACCAGGTAGCAGTCGCACGTCATGCAATGGTTGCTGTCGATGATAGAATCCTGATCGAGGATTTCACCGCCACCGTTCAGCGTGGGGACATCATCGGCTTCGTTGGGCCCAACGGAAGCGGCAAGTCTACCTTCCTGCGCGCATTGATGGGTGAGCATCCTGTTGTAGACGGCGAGCTCAAGCTCGGTGGTTCCATTCGGCCGAGTTATTACCGGCAGGATATGGCGCAGGTGCCACGCGAGAGAACGCTATATGACGTGATCAGCGAGCTAAGACCGAGATGGGAGCGCCGCCAGATCCAGGGTCATCTCGCGAAGTTCGGGTTCTCTGGTGACGAAGCCCAGCGTCGTGCGGAATCTCTCTCTGGTGGCGAGCAAGCTCGTGTTGCGTTGGCGATGATGGTATTGAGTCGAGCGAACTTCCTTTTGCTAGACGAGCCCACCAATCATCTCGACATTGAATCGGTGGAAGCGCTGGAAGACGCGCTGGAGGAGTACGAGGGAACAATCCTGCTGGTGAGCCACGATCGAGCCATGCTCGAAGCGCTGACATCCCGGGTGTGGGTGCTCCATGAGCGCCGCATAACTGATTTTTCCGGATCGTTTGGGGAATGGGCGGAACGGAGCCGCGAGCGAGAGCACGCTGCAGCTGTCACTGCCGCGGAGCAGGAGTCGCTGCGGAGGGTCAAAGAGCACAAGGCAACGAGACGCCGCGAGAGCGAGATGGAGGAAAGCCGAGCCACGCTCCGTGAGGTTAGGCGCCGGGTTGAGGCGGCGGAGAAGGAGATCGCGTTGCTGGAGCAGGAAATTGCGCGGCTGACGGTATTGCTCGAGGATCCGCAGCTATACACAACGCGTGACGGAACGCAGCAGTCTCTTGCAGCTGGCAGAGACCTCGAGGAAGCCAAACGGAAGCTGGATGCGGTCTTTGCAAAATGGACAAGGGCGACCGAAGAGGCTGAACAGCTATCAGCGACCTGACGAATCAAAACTCGCCGATAAATCCGATCTCTGGCTCGAGGTGCTGGCCAAAACGCTCCTCTACCTTGGCCTGAGCGATCTCGATCAGCTCACGCACATCTCTGGCGGTAGCCTTTCCGAGATTGACCATGATATTGGCGTGGATGTGCGATATCTGGGCGTCGCCATTCCGGAATCCCTTCAATCCGACCTGATCGATCAGCCGACCAGCACCGACGCCCTCGATTTTCTTGAAGATCGAGCCGGCGCTCGGATGATACTCGAGCCAGGGATGCTTGCCTCCGCGCCAGCTCAGGTTTTCCTGCATGATGCGGTGCATGGTTGCCTGATCGCCGCGCTCCAGTTTGAACGTGACGGCAAGCGCAACATCTCGTTGTTTGTGGAGCGTGCTCGTGTCGTAGCCGAAGTTCATGTAATCGCGATCGACGGTCATTCGCTTGCCGTCGTGCGTGAGCAGCTCGGCTGACTCGAACACCTCGGCGATGAACATCGTCCGTTCACGAGCAGGGGCAGGAGATAGAAAGTGCAAGTTCTGCCAAACCGCGCCGCCAACTGTGCTTGGGATTCCGACGTAGTGCTCGAGGCCCGACAAGCTGCGTTCCACGGCCTGCGGTATGAGTTTCGCCATAACAGCTCCGGTCTCTACCCAGAGCCGGCCGTCGTCGAAGAACCTCAGGTGGCTCGATGTGTTACGGATAACGAGGCCGCGAAATCCCTTGTCTCCGATCAGGACGTTGGCTCCCAGGCCGAGGACGAAGTATTCGATGTCGAAATCACGTGCGGCGGTGACAGCCCCTGCCAGATCATCTGCCGATGTTGCATCGTAAAAGAGATCGGCGGGACCGCCGATCTTGAAGGTGGTGTATTGAGCAAGAGGCTCATTGCGCTTGAGCCTCTTGGCGTCTAACCGAGTCGTCAATAGCCGGTAAGTATCCGGCCGAGCTTTAACAGATTCTGACATGTCCGAAAGAAAAGGTGTACTGAGTTACTGCGCCACTCTGGCGATCCTCTTGTTGGCGCTCGCTCCAGTGCACGCGTGGGGCCAACGCGCCGAGCTGGAGAAAATCATTCAACGCAAGGTTCTGGCAAACGGTCTCGAAGTGATCGTCGTCGAGAACCACGGCGTCCCCTTAGCGACGATTGAGATCGATGTAAAGAACGGCTCGTTCACCCAAAGCCCTGAATACGAGGGGCTGGCGCACATGTATGAGCACATGTTCTTCAGGGCGAATGCAGAGTACCCCGAGCCGAATCAGTTCTGGGACAAGGCGTCGGATCTTGGCGCGGTATTCAATGGGACGACCCAGGAAGAGCGGGTCAACTACTACATGACCGTGCCGGCGGAGAAGCTCGCCGACGGTCTCCACCTACTAGCGACCGCGCTACGCGGACCGCTCTTCCGTCGCGACGAGCTGGAGCGGGAGCGTCAGGTCGTGATTGGCGAGTACGATCGCAACGAGTCGAGTCCGTTCTTCGCACTCACGCGCCAGATGGACGCAAAACTCTACCCGGGCAACTTCAGCAGGAAGGATGTGATCGGCGATCGACAGATCGTGTCGACGACTACGCCGGAAAAGATGCGCACGATCCAGGGCAGGTATTACATCCCGAATAATTCGGCACTCATCGTCGCCGGTGACGTGAATCCGGCGACGGTCTTTAGCCTCGCCGAGCGCGAGCTCGGCCAGTGGGCTCGGGGCGCTGATCCTTTCGTGGCTGATCCTGTCCCTGCAATTCCACTACTGCAGAAAAGCGAAGGAGTGGTGGTGGAAGCGCCAGTCGGCGCAGTGACGGTGCAGATCCAGTGGCAGGGCCCGAGCGTCGGCCAGGATCCCAAATCGACCTACGCGGCCGACGTGTTCTCAGATGTGTTGAACGACCAGCGCTCGCAATTTCAGCAGCGACTGGTCGATAGCGGCCTCTGGCAAGCGCTTGGCGTGAATTACTACACGCTGAACCACACCGGTCCGATTACCATCAGTGGACAGACATCGCCCGAGCAGCTTCGTCCCGCGCTTACGGCGCTGTACGAGGAGATCGCGAAGTTCGACACTCCGAATTATTTCACGACCGAGGAGCTGGAAGCGGTAAAAGCGCATCGGGCGGTCACTTCCGCGTTCGATCGTGAGCGCGCCTCCGGGTTTGCACACACGCTCGGTTTCTGGTGGAGCGTGGCGAGTCTGGAGTACTACATGGGATACGTTGATTACATGGCACAGCAGACAATTGGAGATCTTCGCGCTTACGCCCGCCGCTATATCGTTGGGAAGCCGCACATCACCGGTGTTCTCATCGCGCCGGACGCGCGGCAATCACTGAACCTAGCTCCGAGCGATCTGGTAATGGCGGGGACACGCTAATGCTGTTGGCAATTGCACTGGCACTCACGTCAGCGACGACGAGTTTCGACGTATCAGGCGTCCGCGTCATTCTGCGTCAGAACGACGCCAACAACGTCGTGGCCGCGAATCTCTACCTGCTGGGTGGCGCGAGACAGGTTACCGACGCCAATGCGGGCATCGAGCCCATTCTGCTTGATGTGTCCGAGCGCGGAACAGCGAAGTATCCAAAGAATGCACTGCGTCGGGCGATGTCGAGGCTAGGCAGCGAGATAGTGGTTGCGCCCAGCGCGGACTGGACGATGCTCGGAATCCGGTCTAGCACTGAGGTGTTCGACTCGACGTGGTCGATCTTCGCAGACCGCGTGATGCATCCGGTACTGGCCAAGCCTGAAATCGCGCTCGTGAAAGCGCAGTACCTGTCAGGAATCAGGCAGCGTCGAGACGATCCCGATGCGCTGGCGGATTACCTCGCAGACAGCATCGCGTATGTGGGCCATCCCTATGAAGTGTCAGTGGCGGGGAACGAGAAGTCCATTCAGGCGCTCGACTCAACGACACTGCGTGAGTACCACCGTACCCAATTCGTTACTTCGCGGATGCTGCTGGTGGTGGTAGGCAACATCGATCGTGCTCACATCGAACGCCTTGTCAACCAGTCGATTGGGCAACTTCCGCGCGGCAGCTACAAGTGGACCGAGCCGCCGCGGGTGCCTGAATCGCAGACGGCAGTTGTAATTGAACGCCGACAGCTCCCGACGAATTACATCCTGGGTTACTACAGCGGGCCGCTGGCGAATGGCGCAGACTACCAGGCGCTCAGAGTTGCGACCTCAGTGTTGACCGGGCGCATGTTTGCCGAGATTCGAACTCGCCAGAACCTGACGTACGATGTGCACGCGCCGTTCGTGGATCGGGCAGCGACCACTGGCGGACTTTATGTGTCGACCGTCTTGCCGGATACAACGCTAAAACTCATGCGCGCGGCAATTCTCGATCTGCAACAGGGCATGCTGGATCCGGTCGGTCTCAGGCAGCTCGAGCAGCAATTCATCACCGAATATTTTCTCGACAACGAAACGAATGCAGCGCAGGCCGACTTTCTGGCGCGATCGCAGTTGTACGAGGGTGACTATCGGGAGGCGGATCGGTTCGTCGACCAGTTGAAGAACGTCACTCCGGAAGCTGTGCAACGGGTTGCCAGAAGGTACATGAAGGGATTTCGCTTCGCGTACGTCGGAGATCCATCCAAGCTCGACCCCCGGACGATCGCTCTCTTCTGATCATTCCGCGAACTCCTCGGCTACGACCCACGGATCTATCGCGCCGCTATACAGCGCTATTCCAATGATCGCGGCAGCAACGCCGCGATCGGCGAGCGCACGAAGGTCGCTCATGCTACCGAGACCACCAGAAGCGAAAACCGGAAAGTCAGCGGCTTCGGCGACGTCCTCCATCAGTGGCAGGTCAGTGCCGCGCATCGCCTCTTCGCGGTGGACCGCTGTGACCAAAACTCCGGCGAGGGGGAGGCCATTCAGATCCTGGACCAGGTCGAGTACGAGCTTGGGTTGGGTCCGCGTCCAGCCATGAGATAGAACTTTCCGATCGCGAACGTCAGCAGCAACGACGATGCAACCCGGAAAGAGATCGCTCATCTCTGCCAGCCAATCGGGATCCTCGAGGGCGCGAGTACCGATGACGACGCGTTGTGCACCATCATTCAGGGTGCGTTGAATAAGCTCCTGGCTGCGAATGCCGCCGCCAACCTGTACTTCTACATCGGTGGCATCCAGAATTGCCTGGATTGCGGCGGTGTTGTCTCCTCGTCCTGCTACTCCATCCAAATCGACCACATGCAGATGTCGAAACCCGTACTGGCGCCACGCGATCGCAACGCCAACTGGATCCGGAATGCGAATGACTTCTTCGTCGTACGAGCCGGGCGCGAGCTGAACACACGCTCCGCCGCGAAGGTCCAACGCGGGGATCGCAATCATCTGGCGCGCTGAAGGATCAGGGCACGAATCATGACAGCGAAACTGCCGTGCTGATTGCGTCTTGGCGAGCTTGTGAATAAATTCACAATCTCGGAAGTTTGAAACTACTCTTGCAAGTGCATTACTGTACGGCTCTGGGAGGAGACAAAAGATGCGGTTCTACGGATTCGCGGTTGCAGTTGGGGCAATGACACTGGGCGCCTGCGCAGGCGGAGAAAAACAGCCTGGCGATACTACGCATGTCGCCGTCGATACGAGCACCGCGGCAACAACGACAACAACGACCACCGGCGGTGCGGCTTCGACCACCGCGGGCTCGACCGGCGGCGCTGTAGCGATGGCGCCAATCACCGGCACGACCAAGACGGTCAACATGGTCGGTGATGCCAAGGGCTATCGCTTTGAGCCAGCCAACATCACCGTCAAGCAGGGTGATGGGATCAAGTTCGTCGTCGTGAGTGGTGGACCGCACAACGTCGCCTTCGACCCGGCGACGATTCCGCCCGATGTGAAGCCTCAGCTCGATGCGAATATGGGCACCGACAAGATGGGTGAGCTCTCCAGCAACATGAAGACGAACAACGGAGAGTCAGTCACCGTCTCTTTCGGCAAGATCAAGCCAGGCCAGTATCCATTTCACTGTGTTCCGCATCTTGCGCTGAACATGAAGGGCGTCATCACGGTTCAGTAGCGGATTAACGGCAACTCACGGCGGGCGCGAAAGCTCCCGCCGTTTTTGTTGCGCATGCGTCTCACTCGGTGAATCTTTGACCTATGAACGTTCGTAGCATTGCGCGAATGAGCGGGGGCTCTGCCTACCTCTGGATGGCAGCCAGAGCCCGGAACGCACTGCGGCGAGTCCTGGTTTTTGGCATCGTCGGGGGCGTCGTGTTCGTTGCTGCTTTGATTGCGTTCGTGATCGTGCCGAGGAGCGCGTCGCGTAAGGCGCTGGCAGTCGCGTCGAGAATCGAGGCCAGAACAGATTCCGCACCGACGGCACAGGCGAGAGATCGCTATCTCGCGCAGGTCAATTCGGCCGATTCCGTCATGAATGCCGTGCATCAGGCGTTAATACCGGTCCCGGCAGCCGTGATCGATACTTTTCCGCCGGCCGTGAGAGCGCAACGTGACTCACTCAGCGCCGAGCTGGCCACGCTCAATCGCCTGATCGACAGAGCGGAAAACGCTCCCCTTCCGACTTCGTACCGCGCGCTCGCCGCGTCACCCACAGTTGCCGCAGATCCGCGAGTCCGGGTGCTACTCGATTCTCTGGCTGAAGTGGAGCGAAACCGCGACGCATACGGTGCGGTAGGCGCAGTCGATCCGGTTTACCTGGCGCTGACATCGAGGGCGACAGCTATCGGTCGCGAGATAAAGGGAATTGCTGACGTCAAACGCGGAGAGGTTAGAGGCAAACTCGCGTTGATTCGCCCGACGCCCGCTCCGGTTGTAAAACCGGTCATCAACGTCGACACGACCCAGGTTCTCGCCCAACGCAATGCCGCGCAGCAGAACTACGTTGCGGCAGTGCGGCAGCTCGACCAAATCAACCAGAAAAATGTGCGGATCGATCGTGAGACAGCGCGAGCGCGTGAGCTAGCCAATGTCGGTGCGCCACCGTGGGCAATGCTTGCCGCGGCGGTTGTCCTGGCGCTGGCTGTTGGATTCGCGGCGTCCTTTGGCACCGAGTTGAAGCGACCCCACATCGCCGACCCACGCGAAGCCGAGCAGATCAGCGGTGCCCGCGTGCTGACCGTGATCAAGCCCCCGGAGATCGTCGTCGAGCGGAGTCGTCGTCAGGCGGATGTCGAAGCACCTCCACTGATCGATGTTGTCTCCGAGAGTTACAGAACTCTTTACCTACATATCGCCTCGGTTGAAGCTAGCGTGCCGATCGTGACGATCACTGGAGATGACCCTGGAATCATTGCGACGGTTGCAGCAAATCTGGCAGCGTCTGCTGCGTACGAGGCTCGCAGCACGCTGCTGGTGGATGTCGATCCGACGACCTGCAGTGTCGCCAGCGTGTTGAGAATCCGGCCTGATCCGGGTCTGTCGGGGATAATTCTTGGTAACGCGACCTGGCCGGAGGCGATTGTCCCGACGACGATTGGCCGGGATCGTCCACTCGACGTGTTGCCAAGCGGGACTCGCCGGTCAGGACTGCCGGAGCCGAGTGTGGTCGAAGAGGTGCGAAAGGAGCTGGCGAGGATGCAGCGGCGCTATGACTTCATCATCATCGCCGCCCCCACGAGCTACGTCCAACGCAGCGCAAACAGCATCATCCCGGCACCGGACGTAATACTCTGTGCGCGGATCGCGCACACGACGGTCGGAGGGCTAACGTCAGCGGTTGAGAGTCTGCGGGGCGCCGACATGCGGATTCACGGGCTCGTCCTCTGGGATGCTGAGATGCCGCAGCTGGAGACGCGCGAAGAGATGCTCGGTGCAACCCGGGAGTCCGGTTCCTTCCAGCCGGAGCTCGCGACCGCGCACTAACTGGAATGGCCGAAACAATTCCCGATCTGCGCGGCGTTCCCAGGGCCCGCGCGTATGCAGAGCTAAAGGGACACGCTGATGCGATTCTGGAGGGCGTCGACGACGAGATTACAGGCATGGCCACGATCGCCGCGCTCGTTCATCACGCGTTCGGTCATCTCTGGACGGGGTTCTATCGCGTCGTGGTTCCCGGTCAGCTGCTGCGTGTGGGACCCTATCAGGGAAGCCTTGGCTGCCTCGACATCGCATTCGGACAGGGAGTTTGTGGAGCTGCAGCCGCCGAGATGAAGACGGTGATAGTGCCCGACGTCGACAAGTTTCCAGGTCATATCACATGCGACTCGAGATCTCGTTCCGAGATTGTAGTTCCGGTCATTGACGCGCGGGGTGATCTGATCGCTGTCCTCGACGTAGATTCCGAGCGGCTTGATGCGTTCAAGCCGGAGGATCAGCAGGGGCTCGAACGTCTAGTTTCCTGGTTCGCAACGATCAAGCAATGACAGTCACGGGCTATTCCGACGTCATCAATCATGCTCTCGCTTTCGCCGCGAAGCATCACGACCGTCAGGTGCGGAAGGGGACCAAGCTTCCCTACCTCACGCATCCGGCGAACGTAGCAGTCATACTTACGCGCTACGGGCGCGACAATGACACCGTCGTCGCAGGAATCCTCCACGACGTAATCGAGGATTCTATCAGAGACGGCTACACCAGGGAGATGCTTGAACAGCGCATAGGAGACAAATTCGGCGCAAAGGTTCTCGACACCGTGCTCGCTGTTACGTACAGGAGGCACGATGACGATGGAGTAGAGCTGTCAGGCGACGAGCGCCGGGCTGATTACCTGGAGCGCCTCGCTGACGCGAGCGACGACGCGCGCTGGGTGTGTGCGGCAGACAAGATCCATAACGCTTGGTCCATCATCTCGGATTTACGCAGAACCGTCGATCCGGAGACCATATGGGCACGGTTTGGTGGCGGCAGAGCGAGCACTGCCCGATGGTATCGTGGGGTCTATGAGCGCCTGGATGAGGTGGGATTCAAAGCTCCGATCATGACTGAGCTTGAACAGGTCTCGCGGGAGCTCGAGAAGCTGGCGGGCTGAGCGTCTCTACCTGAGCGCCGGGGCGCTCCCTGCCCCGTACGTTCTTTCGACGTAATCCTCGAGAATCTTCAGGAATTCCGGGACAATGGTCTCGCCTTTCAGCGTCACGGATAGCTTTCCGTCGATATACACCGGTGCTTTCGGTTCCTCGAAGGTACCCGGCAGCGAGATTCCGATATTGGCGTGCTTTGACTCGCCCGGACCGTTAACTACGCATCCCATCACGGCGACCTTCATGTCTACGACACGAGGGTAGCGATCGCGCCAGGTTGGCATCTGCTCGCGTAAGTAGGTCTGAATGTCTTCTGCCATGTGCTGAAAAAAAGTTGAAGTCGTTCGCCCGCAACCGGGACACGCGGTGACTTGAGGATTGAAGCTTTGCAACTCGAGCGACTGGAGAATCTGCTGGGCGACGTGAACTTCTTCTGTGCGGTCACCACCAGGACGCGGCGTGAGCGAGACGCGAATGGTGTCGCCAATTCCCTCGGTAAGCAGAATTGAAAGCGCGGCAGTGCTGGCGATGATGCCCTTGGAGCCGAGACCTGCTTCAGTGAGTCCAAGGTGAAGTGGATAGTCGCAGCGTCCTGCCAGACGCCGGTAGACCTCGAGTAGGTCTTGTACGCCCGACACCTTAGCAGAAATGATGATGTGGTCGTGGCGAAGGCCCATTTCTTCAGCGATAGATGCCGAGCGTAATGCGCTCTGGATCATCGCCTCGATATAGACCTCCTTTGCATCGAGTGGCTCGGGCCGCAGCGCGTTGTCGTCCATCATCGCGGTGAGGAGATCCTGATCAAGCGAGCCCCAGTTCACTCCGATCCTCACCGGTTTGTCGTTGTCGAGCGCTACCTGGATGATGGTGCGAAAATTTTCGTCGCGCCGTTTTCCGCCGACGTTGCCCGGATTAATGCGGTACTTGGCGAGAGTCTTCGCCGCATCGGGATACTTGGTCAGCAGAAGATGACCGTTGTAATGAAAATCTCCGATGATTGGAACGGTGACGCCCATGTCGGCGAGCCGACTGGCGATCTCGGAAACGGTCCGTGCCGCTTCGTCGTTGTTGACGGTGACTCTCACCAAGCGACTGCCGGCGTTGACCAACTCAGCGACCTGGAGGGCTGTACCGGAAGCGTCGGCGGTGTCTGTATTCGTCATCGACTGCACGACGATCGGATGTGCCGAGCCGACGGGTACGCCGCCTACGAGGGTAGTGGTTGTATTTCTGCGGGCGATGGCGGCCAAGTTGTGCTTGCGTGTGAACAATTCGAAAGCTAATTCCGTGGCGCGAGCAGTGCACAAGAACGGCGCGCAACGTTCCCTTCCCGGTTCTCCGCGGAGCTTAGATGGCTGATACCCCAGAAAATTCAGAGGCACCGCCGGCTGCAGCTGCTCCAGCTCCGGTGAGGAAAAAGCACAACAAGCTGTTGATCATTCTACTCTCGATTCTGTTGATTCCAGTGGTAATTATCGCCCTCTGGATCTGGGTCTCGCTGGGATACACGTATTCCACCGGAGAGCGCGCAGGATACATCCAGAAGATTTCCAAGAAAGGCTGGATCTGTAAGACATGGGAGGGTGAGATTGCAATGACACCCTTGCCCGGAGCGACACCGCAGATATTCGCATTCACGGTGAGGAATGACTCGATTGCGCACGTTCTCGAGGAGTACGCCGGGAAACAAGTGTCGCTGACGTACGAACAGCACCGCGGAGTCCCAAGCTCGTGCTTCGGGGAAACCGAGTATTTCGTGACGAAGGTACACAGGGTAGGACCTTAAATCTCTCTATTGTCTGCTCAGCCGGTCCTTGCTATTTTTTCCGCCAAGTCGAGCCAGGGTATGGGCGATAGCCTGTGCATTTGGCTTTTTCCAGCGCGGGGTTGCACGAGACCCGCGTCTCAGATTGTCGAGGGTCGGGCGTTTCTCCGCTCCCCAAGACACAATTTTTTCAGGAGTTGGGAATGCGTACGACCGGCAAAGTGAAGTGGTTCAACGACGCGAAGGGCTTTGGATTCATCACACCTGACAACGGGCAGAAGGATTGCTTCGTTCACTACAGCGCGATCTCCGGCTCGGGATTCAAGTCCCTTGCCGAGGGTGATGCGGTGGAATTCGACATTGTCGAAGGTCAGAAAGGTCCAGCTGCCGAGAACGTGACGAAGACTGCCTAAGGTCGCGTCTGCTTCACTGGCACAATCTGGCGGGGCGTCTCACTCGAGGCGCCCCGTTGTGTTTTTGGATGGGCGTCCGCGCTTGGGGAGCGGCGCGACTTCGACGGCATGCTCGAGTCTGGAGAGCAGTTGGTTTCTGAACGTTTCGAGATCGAGCTCGATCTTTAGTCCATGGAGCGGCTGCAACCTACCGCCGTTGGCCACGAGTTGATGCGACAGGTAAAGTGCATTTGCGAGGGTGCTTCCGAGCTCTGCCGTGAGCTGAAGGGCTATGGAAAGAATCAACAATCCATCGATTGTGATGCGACGTGGAATGCCTTGCCTTTGCTGGACGACGCCTTTCACGGTGTGGTGCGAGAGAGCGTTATCGATCCACTTGGCTGAAACGCCAAGTGCAAGTGCAGCAGTGGCAACGGTATAGGCGCGTGGCACATAATTATCCTACAATAGGAGGATATTATATGCAATGGAGAGAATATCAAGCGCGCGCTACTGCCTTGCAGTTATATTGGCCGGCCAAAACGTTGG
>QHUA01000093.1:4817-8994 GCA_003221805.1 Gemmatimonadota bacterium | reverse complement strand
CTGTGACAAAAGCCGCTCGGCTTCGCCCGACTTCTCGTCCCGCTGCCGTTCGAGCTCCGTCGCTTTCCTGCTGATGGAATCCTGCTGCGCGGCGTAGCGTTTGGATTCGTCCGACAATGCCCCAGGCGCCGACTTCCCAGCTGCCTGCCACGTATTCACCTCGGCCTGGGCGACAGCGCCTTTGATTCCCTTCGCCTGATAGTACGCCCACTGATCCGACGCCTGCGCCTGCAGCCGAGTCGCGTCCGTCTTCAACACCAGCGCCTCATTCACCGTCGAACCGGCCTTGAGTGATGCAATCGCGGCAAGAGCGGCGAGTATCGCCGTGGTCAGGGAGATCCACCGTAGCAGCGATCCTCCGCGTTTTTCTCTCTGCTCGTCGATTTTGTCGCGCAGAGAATCCGTGTCGATTTCGATCTCTTCCGGCATCGCGGCTAATCTAGCGGTGCCAGCTTACTGGTACCTGACCAACGCCGGTCGCCTCGACATCGCGTTTGAGCCAGCGGGCACCGCGGGCTACGACGATCTTGCCAGGGATCCGACGCGTTTCGCAGTTCGGTGTGCACTTTCTCGTCGCTTCGGTCGACGACATCATCCGCTCCAAGGAATCGACGGGCCGCGCCAAGGACGAAGACGATGTGCTTCTGTTGAAGGAGCTGAAGCGCTTACAAAAATGAGCCGGATCGACCAGTGAAATCCGCGGCGAACCTTGACACACCCTCGAGAGTCAAGGACACACCATCCAGATGTAAGGGCTGGCTTTTCCGCCAGCCCCAATTTCGAATCAATTGCTGCCGTTGTCTCCCGGTCCCGTGAAGACGTGACCGTTGACGGTGATGTTGTCGAGGAAGACGAAGCCCGGATTGAGGGGGATATCGGTGCCTTCGTCGAACACGATCAACAGCTCGCTGATCGTCAGCGCGTCAGACGGATTGAAATCGGCAGTAAATCCGGTCGCCGGCAGTGACGCGATCGGCGTCCCCGCCGGATATGAGTCTCTGATCCAATTCGCCGCGCTTCCCGGCGTGTGCACCGCGGCGGCGCACCCGAGGAAGATGACGCCGCGATCGCCGGATTCATCGGAGACGATCACGTCCCAGCGCGGCGCACCAGCTCCGCACCAGCCATCGGTGCGATGCTCCCACGACAATCCTACGAGCGCGGAGAGTGGCTGTCCCTCGAGACCGGTGACTTTCGCAACTCCCGCAGCAAAAGTCTCGGTCGTCGTCATCTTCTGGAAGTAGAGCGCCATATCGGCGTTGCCCCTCGAATCGGGCAGACCTTCATGCGCCTTCCACGCTGCGTAGGAATCCTGTCCAAACCCGTTGGGATGGATGGCGAAGCCCGAGTTCGAGTTGGAATTGGCAGCCAGTGCGACTTCAGACGGCGCGCGGGGACCGGCGATACTCGACGCAGTGTGATCGGTGCATGCAGCGAGGAGAAGGAGCGCGGCGGTAGCCGGCAGTGCGAAGGTCGTGCGCATAGTGCCTCCGACGGTGGGATGGAATTCACGAAGGGGAACGGAAATTATCCGTTCCCCTGGTCGTGGCACATGCCGTTTTTATATCACTGCACTGTCGATTTTCTATCAGCTCATGAGTGGAAGAGCCACCGTTGGAGGCGCTGCGATCGAGATCGAGTCTGCAACGAAAGCACGCCACGCCTTCAATTCGACTCGCTTCTCCGCGAGTAGAAGGATTCGCTCCACTTCAGCACTTGCCTGGTGAGCTCTTCGACTCTGTCCGACGAATGATCACCATCGGAATGATTACCGTCCGAATGATCACCGTCCGAATGAACACCATCGGAATGATCACCGTCCGAATGATCACCATGGGAATGAACACCATCGGAATGTGCGCCGGCGGTACCGATCATCAATCGCAGCTCGTCATCGATCTCGTCCTGACTCGCTCCGCGCGAGCGCCCGTCGTGAACGTGTTGCCGGACTGCAATGCGCAGAGAATGAAGTGCGCTGATCGTGCGATCCGTAGCTCGTCGGAGGGCTAATACAAGCTCGTCCGGAAGTGGATTGGGAAGTCCATCGCTTGAGTTTGTCATTGGCGCGCCGGAAAAAGGAAGGCGTCGCCAGTAGCGCCGGATCGGTTGTGTTATCGCGTGAGCACCGCGAGCTGGTGGCTGACCGCGGTGACGAGCAGCGCGCGAACAGTTAAGATATCGTGCTATAGTATTCGATAATCGCCCACTTTACGATCTGATCGAGAAGCACGTCGACGTTGGTTGCAGGGTATTCATCGCCTTCAGGACTGTACCGTTTGGCGCTGTCCAGGGCACACGCTTTCATTGCCAGAATCATTTGCACCGGACCCAGGTCGGCAATCCTCAGCGAGTCTACGCAGTCGCAAACGGCCTGGCGCAGCTCGGTCATCGATTCGAGGCTGGATCGCGCGGCGCTGTGAAGCGCGACGTCGAAGTGCCGCGTCGTCTCCTGCGAAAGATGAGAGGCAACTGTCTCCCGGGCGGCTTGCATCTCGAACAAAGTCGGTCCTTGCAACATAAGCGGCGTCGCCAGGAGCGCCCGACCCTTCCTCTTCGGAAGTGGAGCCACGGGCTGGTGACTTAAGTCCCGTGGAACGCCTTTCGGCTATTTAAAACCTACCATCTGTTTGGGGCGAGGGCAACACAAAGAACCAGGAGCGGAACCGGCCTTCTCCCTCAGGTCAGCGCGGGTGACAACGATGTCTGGGGCGGCGTCAGCATCTCCGCTCCATTCTCGGTGATCGCCATGATGTCCTCGACGCGAATTCCGAACTTCCCGTACTGGTAAATGCCCGGCTCGTCGCTGAAGGTCATTCCCGGCTCGATGATTATCTGGCTGCCCCGCACGAAGTACGGCCACTCGTGCCCCTCGAGTCCGATGCCATGGCCTAACCTGTGGGTGAAAGTTCTATAGTCTGGGCCGTAACCGGCATCGGTGACGACTTTGCGCGCGACGGCGTCGACATCACCGCACTTCTTTCCCGGTCCGGCAAAGGCGAGCGCGCGCGCCTGCGCCTCCTGCAAAATCTCGAACACTTTTTGCGCTTCGGGCGATGGCGTGCCGAACACGGCAGTGCGCGTTATATCCGATTGATAGCCGTGGACACTCAAACCGCCGTCGACGAGCACTACCTGATTCTCCTCCAGTGATCGCGGCTTCGGCAGTCCGTGCGGATAGGCGGACGACTCGCCGAATAGCGCAAACACTCCACCCGGATAGCCCATCTTGCTCATCGCATCGCCGATGGTTTTCACCATCTCTGCCTGCGTCATCCCAGCACGCAGCACTCTGAAGCCGACGCGATAAGCTTCGACCGTGATCTGGTTGGCGAAGCGCATGATCTCGATTTCATGCGCCGACTTCACGCCGCGGCATTGGTTGGTGATGATAGCCGCGCTGCCGAACTGCATCCCCGGCCGCGCCTGTGCCAGCTCGGTGAAGACGAACGTGCGCGCGCTGCTGTCGATGGCGAGGCGACCTGTGGCAAGGCCGAGATCATTGAGCGTATCGGCCACCAGTACTTCGGGATTCTGATCTTCCTGCCATACCCGGATGTCGAATCTGCCCTTCACCTGATCCTCGGCGCGCTGCTGCTCGAATGCCGGCGAGATGACGATCGGCTTTCCGGTTACCGGGAGAAGAAAGGCGAACAGCCGTTCGCTGCGTCCCCACTCGATGCCGCTGAAATAGATCATGTTAGCGCCCGGCTCTATCAGCAGCGCGGAGAAACCGAGCTGTTTCATCAGGCGCTGCGCCTTGTCGCGTCGCTGGACGCGCTCGTCCTCGGTGATCGGCGCTGGCGCATCGATCCGCGCCAGCTTGGCGGCGGGGTCTACCTTGATCGAATCGAAGCGAAACAAAGTGGCCGCGCCGGCGAGCGTCGCGCCGTGCTGAACGAACTGTCTGCGTTCCATCTGCCCTCCCCTATAGCAGGCATCGGGACGATGAGAACGCAGACTGGCTCGCGATCTCAGTCCCCCGCGTGGCGGGTGAGAAGATACCGGTCAATGTCACCGCCCGCGATTGCTGAGCGCCAGCAACGCTTCGAGCTCGGGCAAGTGCTCGTAGTCGCGCGGCCGCCCCGCCGCGCGCTTGGCCTTGATGAGGGATGGAAGGTCAAGGACACGGAACCGGACGCCGAGCGCCGAAATCCTTTCCGAATGAAGGAAAACCTGG
>QHUA01000093.1:0-4800 GCA_003221805.1 Gemmatimonadota bacterium | reverse complement strand
GTCGTGAGCGTGAGGATTGGGGCGCCGAATAACGTCTTGTCGTCGAGAATGAACGGCAGATTCGGCTCAACTCCGCGCGGATAAGCTTCCCAACCCGACAGCAGCGATGCGAGCGCGACAGGATTGCCCTTGTCGGAGGCGTCGTAGCAGATATCGAGGTCGTTCGTCACGCGCGTCGACCCGTGAGCGGCGGCGGCGACGCCACCCACCACGACGAATCTCACTTTCTTGCGGGTGAGCCCCGTCAACATCGACGCGAAGCTCACGTTCTTTTCTTCCCCATGGCGCTGATGAACCCGGCGTTGGCCTCGAGCATGTCGAGACGTGCCGCGGGTGTACGCTTGAGCGCCGCCTGAATGAGTCCGATATCGACGCCGTAACCACGCGCCGCCTCGATCGCCGCCTCACCACCGCGGACGTGCGAGGACCGCCCCCTGCGTCTGGGCGTCTCGAGTACGAGGGCACGCGACAGGTTGGCCAGAAAGATCGAGTCGTAGCGGAGGAGGTCGATGACGAGGGAGGCAGATTCTGAAGCATCCGCCCTGGCGGTGACCCTCCCACCATCTTTCCTGGCCGCAAGGGAGCGCGTCACTGCATCGGCCGCTGCTTCGAGCGGCAGCGCCAGATTTGCCGTTAACAGTCGCAGCAACCCCCACCACCTGGCATCGGTGTCTGTGTAGCGAAGCCGCCGACCCAACAGCGCTGCGGAGTTGAGGATCCATTTGACGTCAGCCCTGGCGGCGACAGCGAATTGGCGGGTCGTCATGCCTAAATATGTCTAGTTTCTAGATCTATTTCAATAGCAAGGTCAGGAATCGAACTTGCGTCGAGAAAGAGGCGCTCCCCAGCCGTGACCGTTATGTAAATGGAACGCTACGATTTAGTCGTCGTCGGTACCGGCGCTGGAGGCGGCGGGGCCGCCACCCGTTGCGCGAAGGCGGGGTGGCGGGTTGCCATCATCGATGACGAGCCGTACGGCGGAACCTGCCTGCTGCGCGGATGCGATCCAAAAAAAGTTCTGGTCGGTGTTTCTGAGCTCGTTGACGGTTATCGCCGAATGAGTCGTGAGGGCCTAACGGCTGACAACGCGAGACTGGATTGGCCGGCACTCATGCGCTTCAAGCGCACTTTTACGGAGCCGGTCCCGCGCCAACAGGAGACGTCGTATCAGAAGCTGGGCATCGCGACATATCATGGTGGCGGCCGTTTCACCGGACCCGACCGATTCCTCGCCGATGGTAAGGAGCTGGAGTCGAAATTCTTCGTCGTTGCCAGCGGCGCTCGCCCGGCTCCCCTGGGAATTCCCGGTGAGGAGCACGTCAAAACCAGCACCGACTTTCTGGAGCTTGATGCGATCCCTCGTCGCATCGCGTTGATCGGTGCGGGTTATATAGCTTTCGAGTTCGCCCACATCGCGGCGCGCGCCGGCGCCAGTGTGACGATGTTCGGGCGGGGCCGTCCCCTCAAACAATTCGATGCGGATCTGGTGAATCGCCTTGTGGAGCACACCCGCGGCCTGAATATCGATGTCAGACTCGACGCTCCGGTCGCTGCCGTGGAACGAACCGGTTCTGAATTCCACGTCAAATCTGGCAACGCCACGCCGCCGGGCGCTGATTTTGAGGCAGCCGACCTCGTCATTCACGGAGCCGGACGAATTCCGAGGACGAGCGAGCTGGACCTCGGCCGAGCAAATGTCGAGACCGATAAGCGCGGCGCGATCGAGGTGAACGAGTGGCTGCAGAGCGTATCGAACCCCAAGGTCTACGCGGCGGGCGATGCGGTGGCGTCACCGGGCGCGTTGCCGCTGACTCCGGTTGGTGGCCACCAGAGTGTGATCGTCGCGTCAAACCTTTTGCACGGCAATCATAGAAAACCCGATTATAGAGGAGTCTCGAGCGTAGTCTTCACCACGCCGCCCCTCGCTGCCGTCGGACTGACCGAGGAAGCGGCCAAGGCGCAAGGTCTCAAAGTGCGTGTCAAGTCAGAGGACACGCGGAGCTGGTTCTCGAATCGCAGAGTCCGCGAGACCGCCGCTATGTACAAGACGATAGTTGAGGAGGGTACCAACCGAATTCTCGGTGCTCACCTGCTCGGCCCGCACGCCGACGAAGTGATAAATCTCTTTGCTATCGCTGTCCGAAATAATCTCACTGCTTCCGATCTCGCGCACATGATCTACGCTTATCCGACAAGTGGTTCGGATATCGCGTACATGGTTTGAGCTCAAGCCTTTGAAAGAAAAGTGAAGGTCAGCCCACTCGCCGGAAAACCTGCGCCCGAATCCATACTAGCCAACATTCCCCGGCTGGTGACGGACTACTACGCGCTGGAGCCCGATCCCGCCAGCACGACGCAGCGCGTCGCGTTCGGAACGTCGGGCCACCGCGGCACATCGCTCGAGTGTTCGTTCAACGAAGAGCACATCCTCGCCATCACCCAGGCGACCTGCATCCACCGCCGGCAGCAGGGAATCGACGGCCCGCTTTTCATCGGCATCGACACCCACGCCCTATCCGAGCCGGCATTCGCTTCCGCGCTCGAGGTGCTGGCTGCCAACGACGTCGAAGTGATGATCGACGATCGCGACGGTTTCACGCCAACGCCAGTCGTCTCGCATGCGATCCTCAAGTACAACCGTGGCAGGACGAAAGGCCTCGCCGACGGCATCGTCATCACCCCTTCGCACAATCCGCCCGAGGATGGCGGCTTCAAGTACGATCCTCCCAGCGGCGGACCCGCTGACTCCGCCACCACGAAATGGATCCAGGACAAGGCCAACGAGCTGATCGCCGGCGGTCTGAAAGAAGTCCGGCGCCTTCCGTTCGCCAGAGCGAAATCGGCCGCGACCACGCATCGCCACGATTACATGAACGGCTACATCAACGACCTCGGCGCTGTCATCGACTTCGATGGAATTCGGACAGGCGGCCTCAGGCTCGGCGTCGATCCACTCGGCGGCGCCGGCGTTTTTTATTGGGACATGATCGCCGACCGCTACCGGATTCCGTTGACGGTGGTGAGCGAAGTCGTCGACGCGACCTTCCGATTCATGACCGTCGATTGGGACGGAAAAATCAGGATGGATTGCTCGTCGCCTTACGCGATGCAGCGGCTGATTGGCCTCAAGGATCGCTTCGATGTCGCGTGGGCATGCGACACCGATCACGACCGGCACGGCATCGTCGCCAAGAGCGTGGGCCTATTGAATCCAAATCATTATCTCGCCGTCGCGATTTCCTACCTGTTCACCCATCGACCCGATTGGTCCGCAAAAGCTGCAGTCGGGAAGACAGTGGTGAGCAGCAGCATGATCGATCGCGTGACGGCGGGCATCGGCCGCGTGCTCAAGGAAGTTCCCGTCGGCTTCAAGTGGTTCGTCGACGGACTCCTTGACGGGTCACTGGGCTTTGGTGGTGAAGAAAGTGCGGGCGCTTCGTTCCTTCGTCGCGACGGAACCGCGTGGACGACCGACAAGGACGGAATCATCATGGGGCTTCTCGCCGCCGAGATGACGGCCGTCACCGGCAAAGATCCAGGCGAGCTCTATCGTGATCTGACGCGGCAATACGGCGAGTTTTTCTACGAGCGAATCGATGCACCAGCTTCGCCAGAACAGAAGAAGATCCTGGCGGGACTCACGGCGAAGGATATCAAAGAATCAGAATTGGCGGGTGAGAAAATCACCGGCATTCTGACGACCGCGCCCAGGACCAAGGATCCAATCGGCGGAATTAAGGTGCTGAGCGAGGGCGGCTGGTTCGCCGCCCGCCCTTCAGGCACGGAAGATGTCTACAAGCTGTACGCGGAGAGTTTTGGAGGCGTCCAGCACCTGAGAGGAATTCAGGCCGAGGCGCAGGAGATAATTCAGCGCGCGTTCGCAGCAGCTCGTCATGGTTCCTCCTAGATGGGTTCAGAATTGGATCAATTTTCGACGAAAAGTTGAACCAGTTTTGCAAATGTCGTCTAGGCCGTCAGTTGAGTCGGCTAGAAACGAAACACGAAATCGACGAACGGAAAGCCAATCACATCGCTGCCGGAGACGTTGAACAACGCCAGATCCGTTGTCAGCTTCTCGCCCATGAACCGAAGCCCGAAAGAGTAGAGGAAGTTGTTGTCGGAGACTGGCAGCAGATAATTCTCCGTCACGAACCCGATCCGCTTCGACAGTCTCAGCTCCCCGCCGAGCATTCCCACCGGCTTGCTCTCGATCTTGCCGCCGGCGAATCCGTAGCCGCCGCCGAGCGAGACGCTGGCGTTCCCGTCGCCTAAGGTTCCGACACCGTAGTAGACGCCACCAGTTCCACCTTTCGCCCCGACGAAGAGTACGCCCGTCGCCAAATGAACCTTTTCGGCGATGCTGAAGCCGATTTTCGGCGTCAGGTAATACGCCTGCTCGTCCGCCGCGGCTGGTAGCAGGGAAACTCCGCCACCGATGGTGATGTTATCGGTGAGACCGTACGCCACTCCTGGAAAAAAGAGCTCGTAGTCGGATACGTATCCCTCGCCTTTCTTCAGCATCTGTCCGGTCGGTGCGAAGAAGAGGCGTGTGGAATTTGGATTGGGAAACCAGTACGAGCCTTCGTGCACATCGGTGAGGGCGATCTCCTTGATTTCCCGAATCGATCCGACCTGGAGCTGGATCGTTCCTGCTCCGCTGGTCTGAAAGACCACGGTGTCGGCGTTCACCGCCATGATGCGGCCGAATATCGTCGAGCCGTCCTTCAGCGTGAGTACCTGAAGGTGCGCGCTGTCGGGAACCGTCAGCCTGGCGCGGATGTCATTCGCACCCTGTGCGCG
>QHUA01000092.1 GCA_003221805.1 Gemmatimonadota bacterium | reverse complement strand
GGCTACATCCAGCGTGCTATCGGACATGACAACTTCGCCAGACGCGCAATAGCAGCCACAGATGCTTCGTCTGACAGTCGCGAACGCGCTTCTAAAGCGGTTGGATACCCACATGAAAAATTGTTTCACGAAACGTGGCGGCGACAGCGAGAGACGAACCGATAAACCCAAAAAAACGGTGCGCAGACGAGCGGGAGTCGCTTTGAAGCGCCTAATACCAAAGATTGTGCGGCGACGGCGAAAGACGCACTTAATAGACCCAAAAAAATAGACCCAAGTTAGTGGATGGATGCTATCGATGAAAGGCAGTGTGCCCTTCCTGAGAGAAGGGTAACACTTCATTCCGGACACATAGGTAACACTTCTGCACTTTGCGGGAGCGCAAAGTGCCTTGGCAGGAGTGTTACAAAATGGATGAGCGGCTTCGATTCGTAGCGCGATTGCTCGACGGCGAGAAGATGGCGGCGCTGTGCCGCGAGTTCGACGTCTCGCGCAAGACCGGCTACAAGATCTTCCAGCGCTATAAGGATTGCGGGCTCGAAGGACTGACCGATCGCAGTCGCCGGCCCTACCGCCCGGCGAACCAGCTGCCCTTTCAGATCGAGAAGCTGATCGTGCAGCTCAAGCGCGAGCGACCCAGCTGGGGCGCACCGAAGATCCGGGAGAAGCTCCGACGGCTGCATAGTAATGTCCCCATCCCGGCCATCAGCACCGTGCACGCGGTGCTCGATCGCCACGGTCTGGTCAGCCGTGACCGGAAGCGGCGCTATCGAGCTCAGGGCACGACCTTGTCCAAGCCCCGGCTCCCCAATGACCTGTGGTGCGCCGACTACAAAGGCGAGTTCATGCTCGCCGATCGGCGCTATTGCTATCCGCTCACCATCAGCGACTTTGCCAGCCGCTACCTTTTGAGCTGTGAGGCCTTATCGACCACCAAAGAGACCTACGCCTTCACGGTGTTCGAGCGTGTGTTCAAGGACTTCGGCCTGCCCCAAGCCATCCGCACCGACAACGGCGTGCCCTTCGCCAGTCCACATGCGCTCTTCGGCTTGAGCAAGCTCGCCGTGTGGTGGCTACGCCTCGGCATCCACATCGAGCGCATCCAGCCCGGCCATCCGCAGCAGAACGGCCGCCACGAGCGCATGCACTTGACCCTGAAGAAGGAGGCCACTAAGCCCGCGGCTCAGAACTTCCTCCAGCAGCAGGCCAAGTTCGATGACTTCCTCGAGTGTTACAACCATGAGCGCCCGCACCAGGCGCTCGACATGAAGTATCCCGCGGAGCTCTACCGGCCCTCACCGCGCCCCTATCACGGACTCGACGAGCTGCACTATCCGTTCCACGACCAAACCATTACCGTCACTCAATGCGGCCGCATCTGCTTCGGTCGCCGCAAGATCAACTTGAGCACCGTCTTCGCCGGACAGAACGTCGGAGTGAAGGAGGTCAGCGATAAAATCTGGCGGGTGAGCTTTATGGACTACGACTTGGGGTTCTTCGACCATGAGATCGGTCGTCTCGGCACGGCCGAGAACCCATTCGCGGCAAAAGTGTTACCTATGTCTCCGGTATAAACCGTTACCTATGTGTCCGGAATGGACCCTTTTTCTCTGGCGCGCCCGCCAGGATTTGAACCCACGACCCCCTGGTTCGTAGCTATTTCCCGTAAGCCTTGGCGATTTGTCCCACGAGCACCGCAAACGGCATAGCAAGCGCTCCGTAGACCGCACCGGCATCGGGCCGGCGGTTGTCTTTGAGCACCTCGACGGTCAAGGTGGCATAGTCGGACAGGATGACTCCGGCCTGCTGCATCCGCATGAGTCCGGCCTCACGCTTGGTCTGGCTGAACGTGCCGCAGGCATCGACGGCGACGTAGGCGTCATAGCCCCGCCCGATCGCAGTGATCGCAGGAAAGGCTGCGCACACCTCCAGAGACACTCCCGCGAAGATGAGCTTCTTTCGCCCGGTCGCCTCGATCGCTTTACTCACCTTCGGGTCGTCCCATGCATTGACTGAGGCGCGATCGATGATCTCGATTTCAGGGAGCACCTGCACGAGCTCCGGAAAGGTGGGCCCCCACATGCTATCGCGGCCGGTCGTCGTGACAATGATCGGCACCTTCAGAATCTGCATCGCCTTGGCAAGCGACACGACGTTGTTCTTCAGTTCTGCGACTGGGATGTCACGCACTCCCGTGAGCAGGCCGACCTGGTGGTCGACGAGGACCAGCGCTGCATTATCGGAACTGAGAGGAATGTATGGGGTGTTTTGTGCGTCCATGGGTGGCCCCTAATGATGACGAGGTGAGGCTGCGGGCCAGAAACAACAGATGCTGCAGCTACCGTCGGCGCAATTACCGCGAGTGCGTCCGGATTGAATGAAATCGCGCGTATGCACAGCGTTCGCCACCGACCGTCTGAAAATACGTCTGCAGAGACGTCCTGTTCCCTCGCAACCCTCGGGCAAAGAATATCGGCTTGACCTGCTCGGCAGAAGACTGCAGATTTCGGACCTATCGTCCAATGCATTGGACAGCTATGCAGCGCCGCCAACGAGGTTGGGACCGATGCTCGACCTAAATGACCTTTTCTACTTCGTGCAGATCGTCGAGCGGGGCGGCTTCACAGCAGCAGGTCGAAGTCTCGGCATGCCCAAGTCCACCCTGAGTTACCGCATGCAACAGCTGGAAGCGGCGCTCGGCGTTCGCCTGCTCAATCGCACCTCGCGGCATTTCGGCCCCACACAGGCAGGCGAGGAGTTCTACCGGCACGCCGTGCTCATGGTGCGAGCGGCCGAGGAGGCCGAGTCGCATGCGCGGCAGAGGGTCACGGAACTCGCCGGCGTCGTACGATTCACAGCAGCGATGGGTACGGCACAATTCGCGCTTCGCGACGTCGTCATGCGCTTCATGCAGGAATACCCAAGGGTCGACCTCGTCGAGTACGTGACAAGCCGACAGGTCGATTTGCTAGCCGAGAATTTCGATGTCGCCATCCGTGCGCACTCGGGTGAGCTGCCGGACTCCACGCTTGTCCGCCGCACGCTGGCCGTCGCCCCGTGGATTCTCGTTGCGGGCAGCGAGTATCTCAAGCGCGCTGGATCACCGGAGACGCCTCAAGACCTGAAGCGATTCCCTTGCGTTTTGGTATGGAGAGCGAACAGGACCGCCGCGTGGCACTTACGCCGGCACTCAACTTCGCGGCGGGGAGGTCGCAGCGAACTGATTCAGCCGCCGGCGCCCCGACTGGTCAGCAACGACATGTCCAGCCTAAAGCGAGCAGCGATCGAGGGAGTCGGAATCGTCGCTCTGCCCGCCTACGTTTGCAAGAGCGAGCTGCGCACTGGCGAGCTGACGCAAGTTCTGCCGGGATGGTTCGCTGACGAATCGACCTTCAGCGCGTTGCTGCCGTATCGGCGAGGACTATTGCCCACCGTCAGAACTTTCGTCGATTATCTCGCGCGCCACCTGCCTAAGTACGTCGCCTCTTAGCTCCTAGGACGCTATGCTCTCGGATGTTGACGTGACTGATAACGAGCGCCGATCGAACGGGGAAAACCGTCCGACTGGCTTTTCGCTCGATTTCAGGAACAGGCGCCTCAGGACCGGGACGTAACCATTGAAAAGATGCTCGGATGGTGCAGGCCCACAAATTTCCCGCGGACGAGGCAGCAGGGCCAAACAGAGCATGATTTTCAGGCTGCCTGATACTCTTATCGCAAGCCGCACTCGGTGCCGAGAGGAGAAACAAGAGCCATGTCATACAGCATATCAACCTTGCTGACCCGCAATCTTCACGACGTCTTCGGTGAAAACGACCCTGCGCGTCGGCGCGCGGCCATCGACGAGATCTTCACCGAAGATTGCGTGTTTTACGAGCCCAAGGGCGTCTACCGAGGCCGGGACGAGATCGATCGCGTCGCGGGCGCGATCAAGGCTACTCACGCTGACTTTCGGTATCAGCCGATTGCCGGGCCCGAGGAATTGGGCAATGGCGGGCGGATCCAATGGGTATCGGGCCGCCCTGGTGAGGCGCCAGCGTACGCCGGGACCGATTTCAAGCGTGCCGAGCAGCGCAGGCCACCGTTTCTCGAAGTCGGCGTCTCGTTGGAGTCCGAGCTTTAAGAGAGCTTGGATGCGCTGCTGCGTTTCAGGCCATGTCAGCGCGGTCGTAAAGGAGTTGAGGGCCTCGAGGAGCCGGTCGGCGGATGGCAACGATACTTGGTTAACCAGATTCTTCGCCGCCGCGATAGCACGCCGATCGAAGGAGGCGATCCGGCGCGCGAGCGCGTCGACGAAGCCGTCCAGCTCCGCGTCCGGAAGAGCCCGGTTGACGTATCCATATCGTTCCGCGGTGTCGCCGTCGAAGTCGTTCGCGCCGAGAACGATCTCGAGCGCGCGGCCACGGCCGACCAGATGTGGGAGGCGTTCCGTCCCGCCGCCGCCGGGATGCAGTCCCACCCCGACTTCCGGTTGGCCGAGTCGCGTGTTCTCGCGCGACGCGAAGCGCATGTCGCAGGCGAGGACGAACTCGCTGCTCACACCACGGACGCAGCCTCGGATCTTCGCGATGCTGACCACCGGGGACTTGGTGAGACGGACGAACGTATCCATCAGGATAGGGAGGCCGGAAGGCCCGACCGCGGTGGTGATGTTCCCTGTGTTGCCGGTCAAATCAAAGTGGGCAAGGTAGAACTCAGGGTTCGCACTTTCGAATACTACGACCCGCAGGCTCGGGCTGGCATCCATTCGAGCGAGCAGATTCTGCAGGCCTTCGAAGATGGTGGCGTCTACAATGTTGAAAGGTGGATAGTCGAACACCGCTCGCCAGTATGCAGACGTTTCCTCGATGACTCGCACGTGCGCCGCGGATTCAATCATGATTCACGCTCCTTGCTTTACCACGATTGAGCGCGACGGCGAGGTGATGTTCTCCTCTTCATAGCTGCCGTTAAAGATTCCGATCGCGGTGCGAACGGGGTGAGACAAAACTACCTCTCGCGATGGCATTGGAAAACTCCTTCGGTTCAGTGTGGCTGAGCGTTCACGTTGCTCAGATCCCGCCGAATGCGCATCACAGTGGCGTCTCCCGGCTCAGCGGTCACGGAGAAACCCATGGAACGGGCAAGCCGAAGCATCGCCTTGTTGGTGGCGAGAACAACGCCCACCGCCTCGCGTACGCCCGCAGTTCGCGCGTGCTCGAGCAGCGTCGCGAGCAGCCGGCGACCGAGACCCTGGCCCTGCCACGCGTCGGCGAGCACGAGCGCTATATCGGCAATGTTCGTCGGCGGATCCACGACATAGCGCCCGACGCCGACGAATTGCTCGACGCCGTCGAGCGCTGTGCTAACGGCGAAGGCCATGTGGCGCTGATAGTCGATGTGCGTCATGGAGTCGATCCACTCGGGCGTCACCTTGGTGCCGCCGCTCAGCATGCGCTGGTAGCGCGATTCGAGCGAAAGCCCGCGGACAAACGCTTCCTCGAGCTCACCGTCGTCGTGGCGGATCGGGCGCACACGCAGCGACTGACCCGACGGTAGCGTCCAGGTTCGAGACAGGTGTGCCGGATAGCCCTGGAGCCAGTGCGATCGACTATCCGACAGCGTGGCGAGCGAGCGATGGTCAGGCGTCATAGCACAGTCTCCAGGTTCTCAAGGTTCACGGGCAGTTGACATGAGCGTATATACGCGTAATATGCGCGCATATACGCATATTGTCAAGCACGACGATAGGCCACGATGCCGTCCGACCCCGCAAAGACGCTCCAAGTTTGCAATTGCCTGGCATTGCGCCAGGCGGCCCGCCATGTGACCCAGTTCTATGACCAATGCCTGGCGCCGACGGGACTGCGCACGACCCAGTTCTCGATCCTGGCGAAGCTCAAACGGCTGGGACCGATGACGATCAACGCGCTCGCGCGCGAGCTCGTCATGGATCGCACGACGCTGGGACGGACCATGCTGCCGCTGGAGCGTGACGGCCTCATCAGCATCGAGGACGGGAAAGCGGATCGCCGCAGCAAGGAGCTGCACTTGACCAAGGAGGGTGCCGACCGGCTTCGTGCCGCGGGAAGGCTGTGGAGCGAGGCGCAGACACAGTTCGAGGCGGCGTTCGGCGGCGAGCGCGCCGCGAAGCTACGCGATGAACTGCGGGCCCTCGTCTCGAGCGACCTGGGAACGTGGCTCGACGCCGACAAGAACCGTCGCCCATCGACTCGCGCCGCACCCTAGCAAGGAAGACCACGATGCCCTACCTCCATCTCGATCTACCGGCACCTACCCTGTCGAGATAAAGCGCGAATTGGCGACACGGCTTTGCAAGCTGTACGCGGAGCTGATGGAGACGCAGCTGTGGCGACCCAATGTCGGGATCGCCGAGCTTGGCAAGGATAATCTTTATCGCCTGGGCTCCGAAGGCCTCGAGCCCATCACCATGGTCATGATCGAGTTTCGTCGCGGTCGACCGGCGGAGACGCGACTCGCGTTGGATCGAGCGATCGTC
Organism: Gemmatimonadota bacterium; assembly: GCA_003221805.1. Classification (GTDB taxonomy): domain Bacteria; phylum Gemmatimonadota; class Gemmatimonadetes; order Gemmatimonadales; family Gemmatimonadaceae; genus UBA4720. Next base: position 2,674 of record QHUA01000092.1, on the reverse strand, counting down.
GATATCTGCGTCGAGCTGCTCGGCGTACCTCGCCGCACGGTCATGATCGAGTTCACATCGCATCCGGGGGAAGAGATCCTCCGCGACGGCAACTGGGCCGGAAACTGGACCCCTGCCCAGACCGTTGCCGGCTGAGCGGACAAAGTGACATATGGGTAAGCTCGAAGGGAAAATTGAAAATAAGGCTTCCTCTGCGCTGTACAGCGTGAATTTGCGCACGCTCATCTCACCGAGGCCTGCGGGAATGCTGACGGCCGCGGGGAGAAATGGCAGCAGGCGAAAAAAGAACACCAGGCTTTCGCTTGCGGGATGCTGGAACCACGACTCGAGCGGGCGCGGCGCTTCGCGGTCAGGCCGAAGAAGTGGGGGTGCCGATCCAGGAATCGGCGCCCCCGTAGCGCGCGAACGCGTAGAGCATGAGGCTGCCCGCCGTTGCACCTAAGGTGCTCACCGCAACGACGAGAACAAGCTGGGTCGTGTCAGTGGCAAGCGTGGCGGCGGCGACGGTGACGATGACTTCGGTGGGAACGAAATGCAGGATCATCGACGTCTCGGGACCGGGTAAGTCGTCAATGGCCGACTCAGCGATCCAACGATACAACGGCTGCTTGCTTACTTTGCAGTGGCGCGGTATGCAGCTTCCAGCGCGCGTACTAAGGAGGGATGCAGCATTCCTAGCTTGGGTGATTGTCCGTGCGGCGCTGCCGGCGGCACTGAGAACCACTCCGTTGTGTAAGGCAGATCGACTGTTTGTTTCAAATCGAATTTAGTGTCGTAACTGAGGCCCGCTGCCTGGTACGCGGCGGGGTTTTGGCTGCGCAGGATCGAAAACTCGCCCCGATGCAGCGTTGTCGTACGCTGGCTCGTACCATAAGCGACTCGGACCTCGAATTGGGGCGCGTCATCATCGAAGACGACCAGGATGAGGGCCGGGCGCGGTTTGGGGCGGGGGCTGATGTTGTCCGGGAAATGGCACCAGACGATGTCCCCCGCCGTGGGCTCGCGCCACCATTGCGTCATTTGGACAACGATTGCCTCTCGACCAGGCTCGATCGGACCGAGCGCTTGGTCCCTTGCGGCACTCGCTTCTTGATCTGGCGCATTTGCGCCGCTGACAGGGGGCCTTCGTCTGGCTCGTATTGGGGCAGAACCTTCGCGGCGAGTTCGTGCAGAGCAAGGTGGATGGCCTGCGTTTCGTCGACACCCAGACGCTCGGCCAAACGCTTAGCCGTCTTGCGCGTGACCCCGGACGGGCTATCAACCGTGCGGTAGCGAAAAGCGATCTGAATTTTAGCGCTGCGGGTCGTCATGGTGGATTCGCGTCCTGGCTAGATATCTCAAAGATATCTAATATGAGCGGCCTTGTCAATGGGCTCTCGACCACCGTCCGAATGAGTCGCGATGGCGGAGCTTCACAAACTGGATGCCGGTCATTCAGGGTTCGCTAAGACCTGCGGATTAGAAATCCCTTGGTCGTAGCCGTCCGTTGCGACGGCGTGGTTGTCAGGCGCGCCGTCGATGCCCGGGACTTGTCTTCCGGCATTGCTGTGGATGCCGCGTCGGTCAACTTACAGCCAACAGTATCATCCATAGGAAGAAAGCCGCGCCAGTCAACAATCTTGACCAAAACGGCCGGTAATATTTCCGCCCGGTTTGCCGACTTTTCTCCCGTGGAGAATCGGCGAGCTTTATGAATATTACCGGCCTCGTGGAGCGCGCCAACGTGGAGGCTACACGTATCACCTAGTCAGGCAGGTGTGGTTGCAAATACTTCGGGCTGGCTTCGACGCCGAAGCCTACGTGCAACGCGACGCTTATCCACTTGCGTCGCCGAGCGGAGCTTCTCTGGCAAGCGTTCTCTCCAACCATTGGCGAACGAGATTCGAAACCGGCGCGAATAGATAGCCGCGGAATCGATGCTCGAAGAAGTGGCCCGCTCCTGGGATCAGCTCGAGACGTGCGTTCGAGTTGCTATTTCGCGTTAACGCTGCGTACATCCATTCGCTGTTTTCCTTCGGCGCGACCATGTCCTCGGTTCCATGGATCAGCAGTACCGGCATCGTGATCCTGGTTGCATAGAAAATGGGCGAGATCTGTCGGTAATAGTCTGGATCGTCCTCCGGCCGCGCCCCGTATGCCTCGGAAAGCATCGCGAAGCGGGTCGGAGAGTGCTCGCGCAGCGCATTCATATATCTCGCAATGTCGATGGGAGGACTGAGTGCAATCGTCGATTTGATCCGCGCGTCTTCAGCCGCTGCCCGCAGGCTGGCACTCCCGCCACGCGAGTGGCCAACGACTGCGATTCGGTTTGGGTCGCCCTTGCCGCTTTCCAACAGATGTGACACAGCATTTCGAACGTCTGCCACGTCGCGCATCTGGTAGCGTACGGCGCGTGGGCGGTAGCCTTGCACCAAGACGGTGTAGCCCGACGCAGCGAGCCGCTCCGCAAGCCAGCTCATCTCGTGCGGCTCGTAGCGCAGAGCAGCGACCGATTCCCCCTCGCTTATGAACGAGGTCCAGGTACGTGTCGGGCCATCGCCCGACGCCTGCCGATCCACTGGGTTCAATGCCAGATTGGACCGACGATTCGGGCGAGCTCCCGGTTCTCTTGGAGTTTACTGGCCACGACCGAGCCAAGGGCAGTCGGCGTTCCAGGGCTCGGTGACAGTCCGGC
>QHUA01000108.1 GCA_003221805.1 Gemmatimonadota bacterium | reverse complement strand
ATCCGCTTGCGGCCTTCAAAGAGGAACGGCTTGGTAACGATTCCAACGGTCAACGCACCCGCTTCGCGAGCGAGCTCGCAAAGAACCGGAGCGGCTCCGGTTCCCGTCCCACCGCCCATTCCGCAGGTCACGAAGACCAGGTCGGCATTGTACATCGCCCGCGCAACGTCCTCACGGTTTTCGTCGATAGCCTGCTTGCCGATCTCGGGTCGCGCACCAGCTCCGAGGCCGCGGGTTAGCTTCTTACCTATCTGGATTTTGATGTCTGACTTCGAGTTCAGGAGGGCTTGGGCGTCGGTGTTAACCGATATGAACTCGACCCCTTCGAGGTGCTCCTCGATCATCCTGTTGACGGCGTTTCCACCCCCGCCACCCACGCCCACGACCTTCATGCGGGCGTTCTGTGACTGGCTTTCCTCGAATTCGAATATCATCAGGTCGGAAACTCCGCAACGACGGGGCTTTGTGGAAAAAATCTCGGGCTAGTATAAGACCGTTAGTCGATAAGTACCATAGGCAAAGACGAACGGAGGTCAAAAAAAGTACAACCCCTGTCAAGCGAGTTATCCACATTGAGGAAACGCCCGAAGAATTATGATTTTTTCGGAGGAAAGAGTGGGACGCGATCATGTGATAAGACAACGGCCTGCCAGGCGCTGACCGCTTTTGTCGCTGACTGCTAACCGCTGCAAACGACCAGACAGATTCTCGTGGAGTCGTAGGAAAAGCAGTGCTGTTCGTCTCCCGCCCCTGAGATCTGTCCCGTCGTAGGCAGCGGTCAGCGCTCAGCGACAGCAGCGGTCAGCGCGCAGCAGGTAGTTGTCTTTTTGTGTATGCAGCGAATGACAAGCCTACTAGAAGAAATCTTCCAGCCAGGTCCTGATCCGCTTCGTGAAGCGGTCGACCCCCGCCCCGGCAAGCGCGCGGTGCCTCCCACTGGGGGCAAATCCGGCCGCCGAGCGATGGGCGCCGTACAGCGCCAGACCCACCACCGTCGAGAACCGCGGGGCTTCGACCGAATCGGCTAACCCGCCGATATTCTCGGAGGGCGACCCGATCCTGACGCCTGTTCCGAACACGTCCGCCGCCAGCTCGCCAACGCCTTGCATCGCCGCCGCGCCACCCGTAATCACGACTCCGCCATTTAGCCGCTGCGAGAAACCGGCGCGCTGTATCTCGGCGAGCGCGAGATTGAAGATCTCGTCCATCCGCTGGTGGATGATGTGCGCGAGCACCTGGCGCGGTAGGTGACGCTCGCCCTGGGCGACTGTGCTTGGCAGCTGGAGGACGTCCTGGGGATCTACGAGCGGCTCGTAGGCGCAGCCGTACCTCTCCTTCAATCGTTCGGCGTCCGCCTGCGTAACACCGATTCCCTGCACGATGTCGCTGGTGACGTTGTTGCCGCCGTAGTTGACGGTCCCGAGATACCGGATCTTGCCCTCGTGAAAAACGGCGATGTCCGTCGTGCCGGCTCCCACCTCGACGAGCGCGACTCCCAGCTCCTTCTCGTCTTCAGTCAGAACACTCAACGCACTGGCCAGCGGCTCGAGCACGAGCTCGCGCACGTGATAACCAGCGCGCTCGACCGACTTGCGCAGGTTCATCGCCGGCGAGGCGCCGATGGTGACGAGGTACATCTCGGTTTCCAGTCGGGTGCCGATCATTCCAATCGGATCCCGGATACCCTGATTCTTGTCGACGGAGTACTCCTGCGGGATCGCGTGCAGCAGCTCTCTGTCCTGTGGGACGGGTTGCGCTCTCGCCACCTCGTTTGCGCGGTCGACATCGGCTTTGGAGATCTCGTCGCCATTCACGGCGACGATTCCCTTGCTGATCATCGCGCGCACGTGCTCTCCGGCAATTCCCGCATAGAGAGTATCGATCTTCGTTCCCGCCATCCGCTCGGCGTCTTCGACCGCTTTCCTGATCGACCGTGTGGTCTCCTCGATGTCGGAGACGATCCCCTTCCGCAACCCGGTCGTGCGAGCCTGACCGACGCCGAGAATTTTGAGATACGGCGCGCTCTTGGCGTCGGCCGGTATCGCCTGGCCAATTACCGCCGTCGTCTTCGACGAACCGATGTCCAGTCCGGTGATGATAGTTTCAGGATTCATTGAAGCCTTGCGATGACCTGATCGCGATAGCGTAAATCGAGCTCACTGACGTGTGCCTGCCGGCGAACGAGATCGGTTTCAACGGGAAAGATATCGGCCAACCGCTCTACTGACAGTCCTACCGGAACGCGAACGAGAAGCTGTCGCACGCGTCCGTCGGTCTCGGCGGAATTCGTGCTCCTCGATAGGGTCAAAAGAATTTCATCCCTGCCCGTTCTCCTCACTTCTTCGATTCGCGCGAACACCCGCGGCTCGGTCGCGCGAATCGCGCCGACGAGCTTAAGAAGAACGGGATCGTCAGTCGCAACAATTGGCAGGTCGAGACTGGTTCGGGCTGGATCGATTGGCAGCTGCTTGCCTAGCGAGTCGTACGGCAGAAGTCCGCTCGGAGTCTGAATCAGCGCGACCGGAAGATTCTCTTTGATCGTGACGACCAGAGTCCCGGGCATTTTGCGGCCGATGCTGACATCGGAGACCTGGGGATGTCCGCGGATTCTGTCCCTGTATGGCGCAAGATCGTCCCAGAGCGATGCGAGGGTGTCCACCTTCAGTCGCGAAATGATCTCGCTCGCCTGTAGATACCGCGCGCCCCGCACCTCTACCGACCTGATACGAAAGAACGCCATTTCCCGCGCGACGGCGCGTGTTCCCCAGGCAGCGGCCATGATCACAGCCACCAGAAACAGCGCGCCGAGTATTTTCCAGCCGGGCTTTCTCAGCCTCTCACGCGAGATCACCGCCGTGACTCCAGGTGACGCCTGAGCTCAGGTCCGGTCTGGGTGATATCTCCAGCCCCGATGGTAATGACGACATCTCCATCGCGAACGAATTCATTGAGCGCGGCGGCGAGATCGGTGCGCGATCCCAGCCAGGCAACCGGACGGCCAGCCTCCTTCAGCGAGGACGCGACCAGATCCGATGTGACGCCTGGAATCGGCTGCTCGCGGGCCGGATAGATCTCGGCGAGGAAGACACCATCGGCCCCGGCGAGCGCGATGGCGAATTCCCTGGAAAAGTCGCGCGTGCGCGAGAAGAGGTGGGGCTGGAAGGCTGCTACAATGCGGCGACCCGGATATGATGCGCGGGCAGCCTGCAGCGTCGCGGCGATTTCAGTGGGGTGGTGTGCGTAATCATCGACGATGATGACGCCCGCGACATCGCAGAGGAGCTGAAATCGGCGGTCGACGCCCCCGAACTGCAGCAGGCCCGCACGCATTACTTCGAGCTCGAGGCCGAGCGAGAGGCCAACGCCGATAGCGGCCAGCGCATTCTGCACGTTGTGATGGCCGGGGACGCGCAGGGTTACCTCACCGAGCGCGTCGCCATCGTAGCTGACTGCAAACGACGTCTGCTGGCCGTTCGACCCAACGTTGGTGGCAACGAGCCTCGCGTCCGGCGATCTGAGTCCATATCGGATCACTTCGGCGCTGGGCGGCACATCGAGAGAGCGTGCGCCGGGGTCGTCGTCGCAGAGTACGATCGTCGCGGCGTCGTGAACGAAATGCGCAAAAGTCGAACGAATGTCTTCCAGATCACGGTAGATGTCCAAATGATCTGCTTCGATGTTGGTCACGACCGCGATGCTCGGCGACAGCGTCAGGAACGAGCGATCGTATTCGTCGGCCTCGACGACGAAGAGATCATCACCCTCGTAGCGGAGATTTCCCTTCCACACAGCGACGCGTCCGCCCGCGATTCCCGTTGGCTTGAGACCGGCGGCGGCGAGGACCGCTGTAGTCATGACTGTGGTCGTTGTCTTTCCGTGCGTGCCGGCGATGCCAACGAGCCGGCCACCGGCGACGGCACGCCCCAGGGCTTCGGCGCGCCGTGTGATGGGGACTCCCAGCTCGCGCGCGCGCTGCAGCTCCGGATGATTCTTGGGCATCGCCGACGTCACGATCAATTCGCGCGCGTCGCTGACGTGGTCGGGGCTGTGCCCTTTCAGGACCTTGATGCCGAGTGCTTCGAGATCGTCAATGGAGCCGGGATGGGCGTCGCAGCCGCTGACAGCAATTCCCCGACGGGCGAGCAACTCAGCGAGAGCTCGCATTCCCGCGCCTGCAATTCCGACGAAGTGAATCGGTCGCGGATCGGGGCTATCGATCGAAGACATCGGTGACTGTTGGTTAGCGGTGCGGTAGTTGACGCCCGATCAGATCGATGATGTGAGCAGCGATGTCGGCCGCCGCAGTGGGTCGCGCGCGCAGGAGCGCCTTCTCACGCATGGTCGACAACTTTGCCGGGTTCGAGAGGAGCGACACCGCCGTGCTCGAGAGACGATCGACGTTGAGCTCTGACTGTCTGATCATCTCGGCGGCACCGGCGGCGGCGAGCGCCTTTGCGTTGGCCGTCTGGTGATCGGCAGCTGCGGTCGGCAAAGGAACGACGATGGCCGGAATCCCCCACGCGCACAGCTCCGCGGTTGCCATTGCTCCGCCACGAGACAGGGCGAAATCAGCGGCGCGGTACGCCTCTGAGATTGGAGAGATATAGGCTCGCACTTTCACCTGCGCGCTCTCGTAGTGCGCGAGCTTCGCATAATTCGCTTTGCCGGTCGCCCAGATCACGAATAGGTCGCGCGGCAGCCCGCGGTCGATCCAGTTCGCGACGACGCCGTTCATTGCCTGTGAGCCCTGACTTCCCCCGTAGACGAGGAGCACGCGACCCTGCGCGGAGGGAAATCCCCACTTCGTGCGCCCGGGCGCTTTGACTGACGCGTCTGGCGGCGGAGGCTCGACGGGATTTCCGGTATCGAACACCTCGGTCGACTTCCCCGGCGAGATGTAGCGGCGTGCTTCCGGAAATCCGAGGTGGACTTGCGCGGCGAATCGGCTGAAGAAGCGCGCGGTGATTCCCGGATAGGTGTTCGACTCCTGCAACACGAACGGGATTCTATGCGCGGTCGCGTAAGCGAGCGCGAGACCGGAAGCGTAGCCACCGGTGCCGACGACGCAGGCGGGCGGCTCACTGCGCACCTCAGCCCCGATCATCCGCCACGCCGTCATGCCGCCACGAAGCGTCTTCCAATTTTCCCACGGCTTCGAGCGGTACAGCGGATGAAGATCTAGCAGTTCGAAGGCGAAGCCGACCTGCGGCAGCACGTCACGCTCGATGCCGCGGCGAGCGCCGATGAAGAACGGCTCGATGCGCGGATCAGCCCGTTTTAGCGCCCGGGCAATCGCCAGGCCCGGGTAGAGGTGTCCACCCGTGCCGCCAGCTGCGAAAATCACTCTCATCGCGGCGCAGAAAGCGCGAGGAATGCAAGCGGGTCTGCCTTCGCTCCGCGAAATACTCTCTCACGGGAGCTGCCAATGTTGACGAGGATTCCGGTCATGACGAGAGAGAGAACCAGATTTGAGCGGCCGTAGGAAATAAATGGAAGCGTCAGCCCGGTCGTTGGAAGCAAGCCGGTTGCCACCCCGATATGAAGATACGCAGTGACCACCATTGTCACCGTGAGTCCTACGGCCACCAGCTGTAAGAACGGTGTGCGCGCCTTGCGCGCGATCCTGAAGCCCAGCGCCGCGTAAAGCGCAAACGCGACGATGAGCAGCATGAGCCCAATGAACCCCCATTCCTCACCGATGTGCCCGGCGATGAAATCGTCGTATCCGAACGGCAGGAAGCCGTATTGTTGCCTTCCCCTACCGAACCCTACGCCGAAGATCTGACCTGATCCGACGGCGATGAGCGATTGTCGCAACTGATAGTTGACCTCGGGGGCGGCACCGGGGTCGAGAAACGCCGACATGCGCAACAGGACGTAATTCAGCCTCTCGATCTTGACGTAGAGGAGCGGAATCAGCAGCACGCCGAGGGCGACGAAGTGCCCGATTCGGACACCACCGGCGAACAGAATGATTCCGAGAACCAGCGTGAACATCATCGCCGTCGACAGGTCAGGCTCGATCATCACCAGGATGTCCAGAGCGCCAATCACCACCAGAAATGGCAGCAGTCCCTTCGTCAGACGGCGCAGCTGGTCACCTTTCTTGATGACCAGCATCGACCCCCAGATAACGACACCGAGCTTGGCTAGCTCGGACGGTTGGAGCGAGCTCCCGAAGAGGTAGCGTCGCGAGCCATGCACGCGCGGAGCGATGGTGGCGGTGAATGGCAGGATGACGACCAGCAGCAGCACCAGCGACAGGATCATGAGTGGCCACGCCCACTTCTCCCAGAGCTCAGCATCGATTTTGGCGACGATGGCAAAGAGAGCGACCCCGACCGCCATTCCGATAAGTTGTCGGACGAGCAGGTGGGCGTGTCCGTAGCCGGCCTGCATCTCCACGATCGCGCTGGCGCTGTAGACCGTCGCCAAGCCGAAAGCCAGCAGCACGCCGGTCAATATGACCAGCGCGCGCGCCTCCGAGCCCATCTGCCATCGGTGTGAAATGTCGATTGTTGATTCCATCAGCCTTCTTTTACCGCGAGAGCACGGAACCGCTCTCCTCTCTCCTCGTAATTCGAGAACATGTCGTAGCTCGAGCAGGCCGGCGAAAGGAGCACAGCTTCACCTGCCTGGGCTGCCGCCCGCGCCGCGCGCATCACCTCGTCGAAATCGGATCCGAGACGCACGACGTCCACGACAGGTCGCAGATCGCGGGCGATGATTGATGCTGCCTCTCCATAAGCGATCACGCGCTTCACCTTTCTCTTCACCGAATCAGCGAGGGGCGTGTATGCTTCACCCTTGTGCCGCCCTCCGAGCAATAGGACGGTCGGACGCTCCATACCGTCAATTGCGACCGCGGTCGAGCTGACGTTGGTCGCCTTGGAGTCGTTGATCCATTGCACGCCGCCAAACTCGCCGACCAGCTCCAACCGGTGTGGGAGCGAGCGGAAGGATTTGATCGCCTTCGCAATTCCCTTTCGTGCTTTCTGAGTCTGGTGCGATCGATCTGCAGCCATTACCGCCAGTGTCGCAGCGAGCGTGTTGGCGACGTTGTGTTGTCCAAGGAGAGGGAGTTCCGTGCGTTCAAGGAGCGGCGCGCCAAGCACGATGAGCTGCCCCGATCGCGCATCGGCGTAACCGTCTGCTTTCTTCGTCAGTGAGAATTCGAACTTGTGCCCGGCAACATCGCGCACCATCCGCACGACGGTCTTGTCGTCGTCGTTCACGACCCACGCTGACTCCCCGTCGGCGTTTTTGAACAGGCGCGCCTTGTCGGCGTAGTATTCGTCGGCAGTGGCGTAGCGGTCGAGGTGATCCGGACTCAGGTTGGTCAGGACTCCGACTACGGGCTTTAGGCTCGGAGTGTCGTGCAGCTGGAACGAAGACATCTCCAGCGAGATCCATTTCGGCTGCGGATCGCGCATCGCAATTTCTGAGAGGGGAGTCCCGATGTTGCCCGCTTCCACCGCCTCCAGGTCAATGCCTCGCAACAGGTGCGCGATGAGAGCCGTCGTCGTCGTTTTCCCGTTGGTGCCGGTAATCGCGATTATACGCGGACCTTCGAGGAAGTTGAGCGCAACCTCGACCTCGCTGGCAATCGTAATTCCATTTTCTCTGGCGAAAGCGAGCGGCTTGGCCGAGGGAGGAACGCCGGGACTCGTCACTACCAATCCGGCCCGAGCCACGCGCTCTAGATCGTGGCGGCCGACGTCGACCGTAACTCCCTGAGCGCGCAGCTCCTCGGCGCAGTGACCGGTATCCGGCGACGACGCTACATCCGACGCATAAACGTTGTAGCCGTGCTTTCTGAGGAGCATCGCCACGGCGCGACCGCTGCGGGCGAGACCGATTACTGCAATCTCGCTCTCGCGCGATACGAGCTCGCGCGGTGTCATCGCAACTTCAGCGTGCTCAGTCCGATGAAAGCTGCCAGCACTCCGAGGATCCAGAAACGAACGACGACCTGAGCCTCATCCCACCCCTTCACCTCGAAGTGATGATGCAGAGGCGCTCGCTTGAATACTCGGTGCTCGCGGGCGTACTCGATTCCATATCGTCGCTTGCGATACTTGAACACGAAGCGTTGCAGGATGACCGAAAACATCTCGGCCACGAATACGGCGCCTACGATCAACAGCAGAAATTCGGACTTGAGCAGGATTGAAACAGCGGCCAGCGCCCCGCCCAGCGCGAGCGCGCCTGTATCGCCCATGAAGACTTCGGCGGGATGGGTGTTGTACCAAAGGAAGCCGATACAAGCCCCCATCAATGCGGCACAGAAAACGGTCAGCTCGCCCGAGCCGCGCAGAAAGTAGACGTGCAGGTACTGGCTGGCGTCGACGCGACCGACGACGTAGGAGTAGAACGCAAAGGTCAGTGCGGCAATCGCTGTGAGTCCAGCGGCCAGGCCGTCCAGTCCATCGGTGATGTTGACGGCGTTGCTGGCACCCGTCATCACGAACGTGACGAACAACACGTACAGCCAGCCGAGGCCCGCAGTGAGAGGGACGATGAGGATGTATTTGTAGAACGGAAGCGTCGTCGATGCTCCGGGCAGGTTCGACAGCGGATGCTTCCAGAGGTAGTACCCGACAGCGAAACCAAGCGTGACTTGTCCGGCGAGTTTATAGCTCTCGACCAATCCAGTGTTCTTTTTCCCGGCCAGCTTCTGTTTGAGCTTGAGATAATCGTCCCAGAAGCCGATTGCGCCCATCCACGCCATCGAGATCATGGCGATCAGCACGTAACGATTGTCGAGACGCGCCCAGAGGAAGGTGCTGGTGAGCGTCGCTCCGAGAATGATGAGTCCACCCATCGTCGGAGTTCTTCCCTTCTGCTGATGCGCATCGGGCGTTCCCTCGCGGATCACTTGATGAAGCCGCATCCGGCGCAGCCGGCGCATGATTCCGGGACCGACGATCCATGTCAAAAGAATCGCGCTGACCGCCGCGCCAGCGGCGCGAAAGGTTATCCACTGAAACAGTCGCAGAAACCCGAAGTGCGGCAATCCTACGAATGGGACTAGTAGATAGTTCAGCACTATGCAGTGGCCCAGGTAGTTAGATGTGGAACGAGACGCTCTAGCTGCACACCCCGCGAGGCTTTGAGCAGAATGATGGCGTTGCGCTTCAGCCTGGCCTCGAGCTGAGGCCAGAGGTCATCGACGTCGGGCGCGGTGATAACGCGCTCGCGCTGATTCTGCTTCTCGAGCGCGGATGCGAACTCACCGATTCCGGCGACGATATCGGCGCCGGACGCCAACGCGAGACCCGCAATGTCGGCGTGACACTGCTCCGACGCCGCACCGAGCTCACGCATCGTACCAAGGACGATTACCCTCTGCCGTCCGCTACCAGTTCCTTTGAGCAGCTCGATGGCGGCGCGTGTAGATCCCGGATTCGCGTTGTAGGCGTCGTTGATGAGCGTCACGTCACCCACTTGTTCCCACGCCGAGCGCATCTTCGGCTGCGGCATTGCCGCGATTCCTTCCGCGACGTCGGCATAGCTCACTCCGCACTCCCGCGCGACCGCGAGAGCGAGCATCGCGTTGCGCAGGTTATGCAGGCCACGAACGGGAGGTCGGACGACTACGCCGTCGATCTCGATCGTCCCGAGTCCGTCAGCTCCGATTTCCCAGCGGTCTGGTCTGAGATCAGCATCCTGATCGAGGCCGGCCACTACAACCCGCTTTGCTTTGCCGCGAGCCGACTCGGCGATCTCCTTTTGCGCTGAAGGCGCGATGCCGACGGCAACGCCTTCATAGGCCGCCGCTTCCTCACGCAGCACGCCGGCAAGGTCGCCGAGTCCTTCCAGATGTTCCTCGGCGATCGAGGTGACCAGTGCGATGTCGGGTTCAGCGACGTCCCGCAGTATTGCAACCTCGCCCGGAAGACTGGTGCCGAGCTCGATCACAGCCAGCTCCGCTTCCGGCGGCAAGCAGAGGAGCGACAGCGGAACGCCGACGCGGTTGTTCAGATTCCCAGTGGTAGCGTGAATGGCGAAGGACCGACTGAGCGCTGCCTTGATCAGATCCTTCGTGCTCGTTTTGCCGTTGCTGCCGGCGACGCCGATGACGGTTTTACCCCAGGCGCGCCGCCAGTAGTGAGCCAGTGCGCCCAGCGCAACAAGTGTGTCGCGAACCTCGTAGACCGGCACGTCGAGCGTGCTGAGCTTGGGAGCTTTAGATACCACCACCGCCGCTGCTCCATCACGAACGGCATCATTCAAATAGTCGTGGCCGTCGAATCTTTCGCCCCGCAGCGCCACGAACACGTTCCCCTTGGCGATCTTGCGCGTGTCGGTGGTGATTGCCGTCACCGAGGCGCTACCGCGCGGCAGCTTGCCGACCGCGCTGTCCTTCAGAGCCGCAGCGAGCCGATCGAGCGTCCAGAAACCGGCGCTCAAGCGTGGCTCCCAGTTATTTCTTTCACGATTTCCTTTTCGTCGAATGGATATGAAGTAGTGCCACGGACCTGATACGTCTCATGTCCCTTCCCGGCCAGCAGCACGATGTCGTCATCGCCCGCGAGATTCATCGCGCGGCGGATAGCGCTGAGCCGATCAGTGAGGCGCTCGTGTTGTGAGCCGCGCATTCCGGCTTCGATGTCGTCGATGATGGCGTCAGGATCCTCGGTACGCGGATTGTCGCTAGTAACTATAGTGCAGTCGGCATCGCGTTCGGCAATCTGCCCCATCAGCGGACGCTTCCCTTTATCGCGGTCACCGCCACAACCGAAGACGACGATCAGCTTTCCACGCGTAAAGGCGCGCGCCGTTTTCAGACTGCGCTCAAGAGCGTCCGGAGTGTGCGCATAATCTCGCAGCACGGTCGGACTGGTAGAAATTATTTCCAGCCTTCCCGCCACTTGAGGAACGGTTGCGAGGCGACGGGCGATCACGTCGGCCGAAACGCCGAGCGCAAACGCACTCGCCGCGGCAGCTAACGCGTTCTCGACGTTGACATCTCCAATTAACGGCAGAGCGACGTCGGCCGCGCCGCGCGGCGTGACGAGTCGCCATTCACTGCCCCGCGATGTGAAGCGGACGCGTTCGGCGCGAACGTCAGCGGTTTCGTGCAGCCCGAACGTCAGCGGGCGCGAGCGGGGATGCAGCGCTCGCCATTCATCCGCGTCAGCGTTTATCACTGCTGTGCCGTCGCGTTTGAGGTAACCCAAAAGGAGAGCCTTTGCCTTGAGGTAGCTCTCCATGGTGCCGTGATAATCGAGATGATCGCGGGTGAGATTGGTGAACACCACTACGTCGAATTCGAGCCCATCGACCCGCCGCTGGTCGAGACTGTGGGACGACACTTCCATGGCGACGGTTCGGACGCCCCGATCAGCGAGTGTGCGCAGAACGCGTTGCAGCTCGACGGGACCAGGGGTCGTCAGTCCACTGCCGCCGGGGAGAACCTCGCCGTCGCTTCCAACCAGAACGCCGAGCGTTCCGATGGATGCGCTTGATTCTTTGCCGTCGTCGAAAAGGTGCCGCATGATCGACGTCGTAGTCGTCTTGCCATTCGTTCCAGTGACTCCCAGAAGCCGGAGTTTGCGAGCGGGGTCGCCGTAGGCGGCGGCAGCGGCAAACGCGGCAGCGCGTCTGCCTTCTCGCACCTGGAGAGTTGGCAGCGACGTTCGCGAAGGATCTTCGACGATCGCCAGGACTGCGCCGCGCTTGGCGGCGGCATCCAGATAGTCATGGCCATCGCTATTCCAGCCGCGAACGGCAATGAACATTTCACCGGCCGCGAGCTTGCGGCTGTCGTCGGAAATCCCGCTTGCCGCGGCGGGGATTTCTCCGCGTACGCCGACCAGCAGGCCACGCTCGGCGAGAGCGCTCTTTATTGCCTGGACGTTCACATTCATTCGAGGGGACGGACTAGCTGAACGATGGTGCCTGGTGCCGCTATCGTTCCCGCGGCGGGTGAAGTTCCGCTCGATGCGGCAGTCAGCAGTCGCACTCGGAAGCCGGCGTTGTGCAGCGCGCGCACCGCCTCTCGGACCGACAGTCCGCGCACGTCCGGAACCGGGCGTGGAGTAACGACGGCGGGTGCCGGCCGCGGCGCTGCCGGCAAGTCGACGACGTACGGCTTGGGCGCCTCTGCGGCCTCGCGGCGGGAGAGGTTGCCATTCGGATCGTAAGACTCCGGGTTCGTCCTCGGACCTTCGTTTGCGGTGCGCAAGGCAAGCTTGTTCGTGGTGGATGCGTCACCTTTCGGAGATTGCGAGGTGGCTTGTTTCTCCGACGCCGCCAGGTCTTCGCGATTGAGAGCCGCGTCGCGGGCGGCGAGCGCCGCTCTCAACACGATCTGCGTCACCGGCGCGGCGATGTCTCCGCCGGCGTAATGGCCACCCTTCGGCGAATCGAGCTTGACGAGCACCACGTACTGCGGATCATTGCCGGGGAATAGCCCGACAAACGACGCGGTGTAATTGCCGGCCGTGTAACCGACGTTCTGAGATGTGCGGCGCGCGGTGCCACTCTTGCCGGCGACATCGAAAGTTGCAAGATCGGCTTTAGTCGCTGTTCCTTCCTGAACTACAGCGAGAAGCATTTGCTGCACTGTTCGCGCGACGTCGAACGACATCACTCGACGTATCACGCGCGGCTCGGCAGTGTAGACCGTCTTGCCCTCCGCCGAACGTACTTCTTTCACCAGATGCGGCTCGAGCAGCTCACCACCATTGGCGATCGCCGCATACGCCGTGACAAGTTGCAAGGGAGTGACGGCGATCTCGTAACCCATCAGGATCGAGGCACTCGACTGCTTCGACCATTGTCGCGGGTCGCGCAGCGTGCCGGCGGCTTCAGCCGGAAGTGGCACGCCGAGCGGCATACCGAAGCCGAGATCGCGGAAGGTTTCGTATTTCTGACGCGGAGTGAGACGCTGACCAAACTCGACGATCCCCACGTTGCTCGAGTAGCGGATGACATCAGCGAGAGAAAGTGCAGTCGCCTTGTGCATGTCGTTGATGACGCGGCCATCGAGCTCGAGCTGACCGTTGTGGGTGTTGACGACGTCGGTCGGGCGCGCTTTTCCCCTCTCCAGTAGCGACGCAGCGACGAAGGGCTTGAGCGTCGAGCCTGGCTCGAACGGCTCAGTGACAGCAGTGTTCGCAAAGGCGCTCCGACCTACCCTGTTGCTTGCCATCGCCAGAATCTCGCCGGTGTGCGGATTCATGACGACGACGTCACCACCATCCGCCCGCAGGCTATCGACTGCGATGGCCAGCTCGCGCTCGCAAATATCCTGGAGCGCGTGGTTGATCGTGAGCACCACCGTCGCGCCCTGCTTGGGCTGATCGGTCCAACCGTCCGGCGAATCGAGCGCCCGTCCATCTCTGTCTCGCGCCAGCTTTACTTTCCCCGAATCGCCTCGCAGCAGAGTGTCGAGTGCCAACTCGAGTCCATCGAGCGGGTTTCCTTGTCCGTCGACGCTGCCGATGATGCGCTTGATGCCGGTGGAATTGGCGTAGACGCGCTGCAGAACGGGCGTCAGGTGAATGCCGTTGAGCTTGGAGATCGAAGCAACATCGGCGGTCGAGTAAACTCCCGGCAACTCGATCCAGCGGCGGCGACGCGCAATCGCTGCGTGTACTGCGTCGGCGTCGACCCGTGCCCGATGCAGTGCCCTGATGACGAAAGCAGTGTCGCGCACTTCCGGAAGGGCTACCGCGACGCGTGTCATCTCTCTGCTTTCAACGAGGGTGTTGCCGCCGGCGTCCAGAATCTCGCCACGCGGCCCTGCCAGCGCCGATGCGAAGAAGTGTTGACGCTTGGCCCGCGCGGACCACTGCTTTCCTTCGACCACCTGCACCTTCGCGGCGCGCGCCACCAGCGTCGCCGCAAAAAGCACAAAGAACCCATGGACGATCGCGGCTCGACTAGGGCGCTTCATCCGGCCGCACTCTGGGGAGGATGACAACCTGCTTGTCCGTCGGAACGTGCATCCCGAGTCGCCGCTCTACGGCGGTTCCGAGATTCTGCCTGCTCGATGCGTCGCGGATTTCCGCGTCCAGTCGCGCGCGCTCGCTTTCCAGATTGACGCGCTTCGCGTCGATCACCGCGAGCTGTTCCGACTGGCTGATGCCGATCGTTCTGCGCCACACGATCGCCAGCGCGATCAGGACGAACGCGCCGAGTATCAGCCCGACGAGACTCCGCCCTCGAAGCGCTACGCCGCCTTTCGCCATGCCCTTAACCTGGCGCTCCGCGAGCGCGGGTTGATAGCCATCTCAACTTGACTGGCCTTGATGGGGCGCTTGTTGACCAGTCCGCCGAGTGCTTTCCCCCGACAAGTACAGGTCAGCTGCCTTGGTGGGCAGATGCAGTCCAGACTCCACTCCCGCATGGTGTGCTTCACGAGGCGATCCTCGCCCGAGTGATAAGCGATCACGACCAGCAATCCTCCGGGCTGAAGCTTCTCCCGCAGAAGCGGCAATGCTTTCTCCAGTGTGGTGAGCTCGTCGTTCACCGCGATGCGCACCGCCTGAAAGAGTCGCGCGAAGTCCGCGGGACCAGTTCGCGCGCCATAAGCCCCGCGAATTGCGTCGACGAGATCGTCGCTCAGGCGCATCGGTTTTCTCGCGCGGCGACGTACGATCTCGCGGGCAAGGCGGCCGGCGCGCGGCTCGTCTCCGTAGTCGTGAAAAATGTGGGACAAATCGGCTTCATCGAGGGTGTTGAGCAAATCAGCTGCGGTGCCCGGAGCACGACGGTCCATCCTCATGTCGAGTAACGCGCCAGGGCGAAAAGAGAAACCTCGATCGTCGGCGTCGATCTGGTGTGAGGACACACCGAGGTCGGCCAGGATGCCGTCGAACGACCGGCCAATGAGTTCCGGGAAGTGGTCGATCTCACCGAAATTGCCCCGTAAAGCTCGAAAGCGGCCGGACGTCTCGTAGGACGCCAGCCGCTCTCGAGCTTCGTTTATTGCTGCCTCGTCGCGATCTATCGCGACGACCGATGAGCCGGACGCCAGCAGGGCCTCGGCGTGACCACCCCCGCCCAGCGTGCAATCCAATATTTCCTTTGCGCCTTCAAACAGCCCCACCACCTCTTCGACCAGGACCGGCGCATGGTAGGAGCTGTCCCACCGGCCGGTCACGGTGTCGGAGTCGATCACTTACAGAAGCGCTTCACCTCATTGTCGACAGCGGGCGTGAACTGCGGGATCGCCGTCATGAGCTGAGCAGCCTCGTTCGGGTACTTCTGTCCGCCAGCGGGCAGATTCATCGACGCGAGGTTGAACGCATCGCGAGCCGTTCTTGCCAGGTCGCAGCTGCGCTTCTCGTTCGCCGAGATCGTCGCCGTCTGGCCGACGGAGAAAGCGCTGGCGCCGATCAGGAACTTGGCGTCGGCAGAAGACTGCAACTGATCAGAGAGCTGGAGGAACTTGATCGCCTTTTGGTAATCGGCGATTTCCTTCGAGGCGGTGGCCGCCTTATATGCATCGCTGCCCGCCTTCAACGCTAACTGCGAGAGCGAACCCGGATCGGCGCCGTTGGTCCTCGCGGTCTGAAGCGTATTCGCCAGGTCGTCGCCCTTGTTCAACGCGCCCTGTATCGTCGCGAGGAGGAAATAGCCCTGCGCATTCTTCGGGTTAGCCGCGACAGCCTTCTTCGCGGCGTCCTCGGCCTGTTGCAACTGGCCGGCCTTGTAAAGTGCCTGGGCATTGAAAAGCTGGATGCTCGCGTCCCCCGGGTACTTCCTCGCCGCGAGAGCCGCTACTTCAGAAGCCTTCTGCGGCTGGTTGATGGCCAGATAAGCCGCGGCGAGTCGTGAATAGTAGTCGGCGGTGGCCTGAGCGGTGTCGACGCGAACCATCTCGGTGCCGACGTTGATCGCTCCCCCGTAGTCCTTCGCGTTCAGGTAGACCAGCCACGCCAGGTTGAGCAGCTGCGGATCGCCCGGATTGTTCTGGAGCAAATCGCGCATGAGGGGCACCGCCAATTCCGGGTGACCCAGTCTCGCCATGTCGGCGACGACATCCTGGATCAGTCGAATGTTGGTCGGATCGGCCGCAGCGAGAAGGCTGAGAACCTGCAACCGCTTGGTAGTATCGTTCTTGGTGCCGTAAGTCTCGGCGAGCATCTTCAGCGCAGGAATGTTGCGCGTATCGTTGGCGCGGATCCGCTCGGCAACCGCGATTACCGAATCCGGCATCTTGAGCGCGTTATACGCCTCGGCGAGGCAAGCAGCGACGATGTTCGCGTTGGGATAACCAGCAAGCCCTTTGCGAGCGGCGGCGACCGCCTCCTGATACTTGCCCTGCGCCACGTCGTTGTGGCACTCCTCTTCGGCGCCCAACTGGCGCCGCGCGTCTCTGATTGACTTGGCTACCTGGCCCGCCGCGTCGTCAAGCTTGGACGCTTGAGCGGGAGGCAAAACCTGGCCTTTGTTCATGTCGCGCGAGATGATGAGACGCGAATCAATCTTGTATCCGGTGGGCGTCCGCGTGACGGCCCCTTCGAGATACTGCGGCGCGCGGACGAGCGTCGCCAACGCTTTGGCATCGCCCGGTGCAAGCGCCTCAGTGGTAGAGTAGCCCGACGACTGAAGACTGTTGTTGATGTCGGCCTTCGGGACGACTACCAGGTCGCGAATGTTGGTCTGCTTCGACAGCTGACTCCTGATGGCCTCAGCTGCCTGGACCCCGAGGTCTTTGTCCGAGCTCTGAAGCGTCGGGATCATGACTCGGTCGCCGGTTTTGGTACTCTGCGCCACCAACGGGGCAGATCCCATCGTCGCGACGGCGGCGAGGATGAGACCTGAATGACGTAGACTTACCTGCAATGGTTTAACCTCCAAATCAGTAAACATTCTTACCCCACCTCCCAATCCGTGGGTCCCTTTCCTTAAGTGGGCGAGGAGGGACTCGAACCCCCGACATCCTGCGTGTAAGGCAGGCGCTCTAAAAGAATGGCCAGCGGGACCAGCACGCAATACCCGATAACCAGGAGAATCGGGGCAAGCGTCTCACCGCCTCGCGCGAGGTCGGCGAAGCCGGCGAGCAACACTATTGTTGCGATAGTCCAATAAAGCCAGGAGCGGCGCGTGCCAGTTTCGCGTCCGGTGCGTGGCCCACTTGCGAGATCAGTTTTGGCCATAAGCGAGGGAGTCTAGGGTGCGCCCAAATGCCTGTCAACCCAACTGCTGAGGGACTGAGGACTGCGGACTAACTGCTGCGGGGTGCGGACCAACGGCATTGCGGACTGCTGACTAATTGCGGATTGGGAGACCTACTTCGGATTGATGACTTAGTCCGAAACTCGCAATCCGCACAGTCCACCAATCCGCAGTTAGTCCCCCAATGCGTAGTCAGTCAGCAGTCCGCAATGCACTTGGTCCGCAATGCGCAATCTGCAGTCCTACCTCTTGGATTTCTTCGGACTGGCGTAGTTGAGTTCGACCCAATCGCGGTAACTGCCATCCATGACTGCGCGCCACCAGCCCTCGTTTGCGACGTACCATTTGACCGTTTTCAAGAGCCCGGTCTCGAATGACTCCGACGGCCCATAGCCGGTCTCCAGCGTGGCCTTCATCGCGTCGATCGCGTAGCGTCGGTCATGCCCCGGGCGATCCTTCACGAACTGGATGAGCTCCGCAGTGTCGCCGCCAAGAGCGGCGGGACATTTCGGAAACCGCTCGCGCGTCTTCTCGTCCGCCGCAAAAATCTTGTTGATGTCAGCACAGATCGCTTTGACGACGTCGAGATTCTTTCGCTCGGCGCTTCCCCCGAGATTGTAGGTCTCTCCGACGCGCCCCTTTTCCAGCACTCTCTCGATGCCGCGACAATGGTCGCGCACGTATAGCCAGTCGCGAATCTGAAGTCCGTCGCCATAGACCGGCAACTGCTTCCCATCGAGCGCGTTCACGATCGTGAGCGGTATCAGCTTTTCCGGAAAGTGATAGGGACCGTAGTTGTTGGAGCAGTTCGTGGTCGTGACCGGCAGGCCATACGTGTGATGGTATGCGCGGACGAGATGGTCTGACCCCGCCTTACTCGCCGCATACGGAGAATTTGGGGCATACGCGTTCTCTTCCGTGAACGCCGGCGCGGTCGGGCTGAGGGTTCCGTAGACCTCATCGGTCGAGATGTGATGGAATCGTCGCGCTCCTCCTGACCAGTCTTCCGTCCATACCGCGCGCGCCGCTTTCAGCAGCTCGTGGGTGCCTCTGACGTTGGTGTCGATGAACGGATCGGGGCCGTGGATCGATCTGTCGACGTGCGATTCCGCCGCGAAGTGCACGATGGTGTCGATGCCCTCGCGCTTGAGGATGTCGCGCACTGCGTCGCCATCGCGGATGTCACCCTTGAC
The DNA here is from genome assembly GCA_003221805.1 of Gemmatimonadota bacterium. GTDB lineage: Bacteria > Gemmatimonadota > Gemmatimonadetes > Gemmatimonadales > Gemmatimonadaceae > UBA4720. Next base: position 18,209 of record QHUA01000108.1, on the reverse strand, counting down.
GAAAGTGAACCGCTCGTGCTTCGCGACCGGTTCAAGACTCGCCAGGTTGCCGGCGTACGTCAGCGCATCCAGTCCGATGATCTTGTCGGCTGGGTGATGCTCCGCCCAGAACTGGACGAAATTGCTGCCAATGAATCCGGCGGCGCCTGTTACAAGGATCCTACGCATCGTGGGTGCATCCCTCGTTCGTTGACTTCATAATCACACGCCAATACCTCGCGTCCTGTCGACGCACAGCTCGGTGATAAGCGGCGCGATCTCGTTCACGGTCGCCACGCGGTCCGCCCCGGCCACCGCCAGCGCGGCCTGCGGCATTCCGTAAATGATCGAGCTTTCCCGGTCCTGCACGATTCCCGCGCCACCGGCTTGCCTGATCTTGCGTAGCCCTTCTGCGCCGTCCCTTCCCATACCTGTCAGCACAACACCAATCGCCGCACGACCGAAAGTGTCGGCAACAGAGAAGAAAAGCGGATCTGCTGCCGGCCTCACTCCCCACATCGGCGCCGAGGTGTCGAGCTGAATCGAAGCGTTTCCGGCGCCGCCGCCCAGCGTAATGTGATATCCACCGGGCGCCACATAGACGACAGCTGACCCATGGCATCGAGACGTTGCGCCAGCAACCTGGTGAACTCGCGAGGCATGTGCTGGACGATCACGACCGCCGCGCCCAGGTCTTCGGGCAGGTGAGGAATGATTTCCGCCAGCGCGCGCGGGCCGCCCGTGGAGGACGCGATTGCCACCACCCTCGTCGCCGCGTCGGCCGATTTCCGCGGCGCAGGTTCCGCATGCGGTGGTTGCGGAGGCGGCGCCGGCGCGCGAATCCCTTTCATGTTCACGGCCCGCGCCGCGTCGAGCGCCGACATCAGCTGCTCGCGCACCGACGCGAGATCGATGCTCACCGGACCCGATGGCTTGCGCACGAACTCGAGCGCGCCGCGCTCGAGCGCGCGCAGCGTCATCTCGTTCCCCAGCTCGGAACCGGCCGCGCTCAGCATTACTACTGGACGCGGCATCTCCGCCATGATCTGCTCAAGGGCCTGGAGCCCGTTCAGACGTGGCATCTCGATGTCGAGAGTAACGACATCTGGTTTGAGCTCGCGGATTTTCTGCAGCGCCTCGATTCCGTCCCCCGCCGTACCGACCACGCGAAATGTTCCGCTAGATTCCACCAGCTCGGCGATCAGCCGGCGCATGAAGGCGCTGTCGTCGACGACGAGGACGGTCGTGCTTTTTTCGGTCGCGTCAGCCATCGCCAGCCCTACGCCTTTTGGAAGACGCGCTCGCGCGCATTGACGGGCGTGAAGAGGCTCCGCGCATCACCGAGCAGCGACTCGACCTTTCCCAGCACCAGGAACCCGCCAGGCGCCAGCAGGCGATGAAATTCCGCGAATAGCGCGTCCTGCGCTTCGCGCTCGAAGTAGATGATGACGTTCCGGCACACCAACAGGTGAACGTTTTGCGTCGGTGCCTGGTAGCTGAGCAAATCGTTGCACTCGAACGTCACCAGACGACGGACTTCCGGCAGCATCGTGTGCAGGCCTGCCATTTCGGGAAAGTATTCCGTGCGCAACGAAGCCGGTGTGTCCCCGAGCGCCGATTCCGCGTAAAACGCACGTTGCGCCTCGCCGAGGCATTCACCGTCGATGTCGGTGCCGAGAATGGACACGCTGTCGAGATGGGAGGTTGACCTGGTCTCCTTTGCGTGCTTGTGCATGAGGATGCCAAGCGAGTAAGGCTCCTCTCCGGACGCACACCCGGCGCTCCAGACGCGCAGTTCCTCGTCGCTGCGTTCCCACAAGGCAGGAATCACTTTCTTCTCGATGACCGAGTAAGTGTCCCAGTTGCGGAAGAACTTCGTCACATTGACCGTGAGGGACCGGATCAGCCGATCGTACTCTCGCGGATCGTGGTCAAGAATGCTGGCATACTCCGCGTGACTCGTGGTCTGCTTCGCGCGCATCCGCACTGCTACGCGCCTGCGCAGGCATTTGTCCTTGTAACTGGAGCAGCGGAATCCTCGATCGCGCGTGATCTTCTCCGTCAGCATGCGGAATCCCGCGTCATCGCCGTAAACCATGTGGTGGGCTCAGGAACGAGCTGAGGGTTCGCTACCCTTCCGCTCGACGCGCGCTATTCCCTCCAGCGCGGCGGAAAGGTTGCGCCGCAGTTGCGGCAGCTCGGGGGCCAGCGCCAGGCCCTTCTCGGCGGCCTCGCGCGCATTCGCGAAGTCCTCACGCTTGAGATATCCAGCCGCGAGGTTGTTGAGGAGCACTGGCGACTCGGGATGAGTTTCCGTAGCCGCAGCGAGCAGCAGCATCTCGCGATCCGGATCGTCCGTTACCGACGCCACCTGCGCCGCATAATGGAACCAGACGGCCGGCGGAGGACTTGATGTCCAAAGGCTGCGCGCCTCGCTCAAACGAACCTTCGCCGACTGATAGTCGGCCAGTCGCAGCGCGATGACGGCTGCCTCCAGCTGGATGACCGGGTCCCCGCTGCCGCCCGAGGTGAGCGCGCGCTCGATCACCAATCGCGCCTTCTCCAACTGGCCAAGTTGTTCGTATGCCAGCGCGAGGTTATGGAGCAAAGCTGTCTTGTTGGGAGCGTTTGGCGCCGCTGTCATAAATGCGTTCACTGCCCCGGTCAATTCCTTCTGCCGCAGCGCGATCAGTCCGACGTGAAAGGACGCGACGGGATCGGCAGCCTCCTCGACCAGAGCCCGGAATTCGCGCTGCGCTTCCTCGTGCATCCCCGCTCTGTACAACGCACTCGCCAGCTCGCGGCGCTCCAGAGGACTGGCATTTCTGGGAAGTGTCGGGGTTGTACGCTTACGACCGACCGGGAGCAGGAAGTTGGTGTTAAATAGTCCGTACAGCGCTTTACCAACCTCGAACTCGCCGAGCCCGGAATCGCGAATCAGACCGTTGATGTCGCGGTGGCCATCTATCAGGGGCAGCAGCGCTTCCTGCTCCGGTGACAGCGGATCGCGATTCATCATCAGGCGGGGTCGATCGAGGCTGAAGACCACATCGAAGCTTGGAATCTTCTTCTCGATCAATGACCACTCGTCGACGCGACGCGCGCCCTCGAGCAGCAGCGATTGGGGATCGACAGAAACTCGCTCCGCGCCGTCTTCCGGCTCGACGCCCTGCTCGAAGTTGAAAGTGCCGCTCGTCCACGTGAACAGCGTATAAACGGCGTTCTCTGTGTCGAGAGGGCGGTTTACGATCGCTGCGTGACAGATGCGCCCATTGTCGAAGTAGATAGAGCCGAAGCTGTCGTGGAAGGAAAGGCCGAGGCAGCCGGTTTTCTTTCCCATCGACAGGAGCTGCAAGACGTCGGGGAGGCTCGCTTCCTTGAGGCTACCTTTGATAGCCATTTAGCGCATCTCCTCGATCATCCGATCGGCGACGTTCGGCCACTCGACGATGACTCCAGCATCGGCGACGACCGGCGTCTTCTTTTTTTCCGTTGCCGCCGGTGTGGCGCGCTTGTCGAGCGACTCGACGCGCTGCGCGATCTCCTTGCTGACATCGGCAAGGAAATCGGCGAACTCGCCGCCCTCTTCTTCCGCTTTCTGCTCGGCTTCCTTCGCCACTCTCAGGAGCCTTTGGTAGCCGGCGCGCTCAGGCGCGACAGCACCAGGCTGGAGATGCTGCGTAGGGTCTCAAACACGCCGCTGCCAGTGATCGCCGTCGCCGAGAAATGGGGCACGCCGCGAAAATTGAGCGTCCCATCCAGGTCTGCGATGGCGCTGATCTCGCCGGCGGGCAAATCGCGTTTGTTGTACTGCATCACCAGCGGGATGGTCCGCGGATCCAGTCCCTCGTCGGCGAGATTGGCGTGGAGGTCCTGCAGGCTCTCGATGTTTTCCGCCAACTGACGCGACTGGCTGTCGGCGACGAAAACGACGCCGTCGACCCCCTGCAGCACGAGCTTCCGCGTGGCGGCGTAATAGACTTGCCCGGGAACCGTGTACAGCTGGAAGCGCGTCGCGAAGCCGGAGATCGTACCGAGGTCGAGGGGAAGAAAGTCGAAGAACAGCGTGCGATCGGTCTCCGTCGCCAGCGAGACCATCTTCCCCTTACGCTCCTCCGGCAATTTCGAGTAGACGTGCTGGAGATTCGTCGTCTTCCCCGATCTCCCCGGCCCATAGTAAACGATCTTGCACGTGATCTCGCGCGTGCCGTAATTGACGACCGACATCCTAGCGCTTTCCTATCGGACCAAAGAGCGCGTCGAGACTCCGATTGAGCTCGCCCTCGAAATCGCCCGATGGCCCGGGCACCGGTACCTGTTTCTCCGGGCGCAATTTCTCGAGAGCCTTCTGGAATTCGGCGAAATAGATCTCGACGACACCGAGCGAGCTCTCACGATCGAAGACACCGACGAAGAGAAATTCCTGGCCGCCCGAAGTAGCGCGCGCCATGAATACCTGGCGATCCGCGCCAGCGTGATGCAGCTCGTAGAACGGCTTGCCATCGAGCTGGCGCCCCAGCTCGCGCGAGGATGCATTGATCGCGGAGGTGAGCGCGCAGATCGACATTACGTCGGCGGCATTCGAAAAGCCGAACTGACCGACGGCGCGGCCCGTTGGATAGAGCAGAACCCCCGAGATCAGACGCGCATCTTCCTTCAGCCGTCTGAGCGGCGCTGCAACCCAGGCTTCGGCTACTGTCGGATCGGTCACAGGTCTCCCTTGGCTGCCGTCATCATGTCGAGTCTCACTCGTCCGAGGTTGGCGTCAGGAGTGACGATCGTAACGAGTACCACGTCGCGCGCCCCCACGACGCAGATGTGACCCATCTCCGCCTCCAACCGCATGAACGCGGGCTTGCCCAGACGCGCTGCGTCGGAAGCGCGGGTTACTTTCGCATAAAGATAGGCCGCCAGCGCCGCGGTATGCTTCCTCGGATCGCTGCCGCCGTCGGTCGCGCCGAGCATCGCGCTCGTCTCGACAATCAGCCCATCGGCTGCGCCGACAACCATCGCCGCCACGACTCCGGGAACGTGCGATAGCGTGGCGACCACCTGACTCACCTTCATACGCGACCCCGCATCCAATTGATCGCCAGCGCGACCGACCGCGTCAGCACCCGGCGCACGAGTCCGAGCGGCACCGTCGATGACGATGCCAGCAGAACGACCGCATCCTCGGCGGCAGGTGCAAGCGCGATCGTTGCGGCGTCAGTCTCGACGACGACTGCCGTCCAGCGACCGATCGAAAGCAGCCGCATCGACCGGGAGACTTCCGTGCTCACGCCGCTCAGCGCTGCGCCGATCTCGTCCGAGATGTCGCGACCGCGGTGGTCGATGTAGCTGCCCGCCAGCGGCGCCCCCGACGAGTCGAGGAGCAACGCCGTCTGCTCGGCCTCGCCGATCGCCGTGGCGAAGAGCGTCCGTGCGGACTCAGACACTGGCGGCGTCATGTTCCTGCGGCGCGATCTCGATCAGCCCGGTGCTCAACATTCCGTAGATGATCTTCGCGACCTCGAATTCGGGTAGGACCAGCCTTTTCGCTATCTCGTGCAGATTCCTCTCGCCATCGATCACCGACAGCACTTCCCACTCGCGGGGCAGCAGGTCTATGAACGACTCCGGCCCGTCATCGAGCGGCGCGAGGCGAGGCGTGACCCGGGCGTCCGGGATCTTGTCCGCCATGCGAGACCACTCGTCAATGCGTCGCGCGCCCTCCATCAGCAGCGACTCGGTGCTGACCCTGACGGCGATGTCCTTGCGGATTGGTCGCGGCGGCTCCTCGGTGAACGAAAAGAATCCTTCAGACCACGACATCAGATCGAATACCACCGTCTCGATCTGTTGCCGCATGAACCGGTCGATGTCTCTCGGCGTAACGATGCCGTGCGCGACGAGGATCTCGCCGACCCTTCGTTTGTCGCCGGCTCGCTGCATCGCCGTGGCGCGCGCGAGATCCGCTGCGGTCGCTTTTCCCGAGCGCTCGAGGATCGTCCCGAGCAGATGCGGGTTGCTCTTCATTGTCGCCGCGACGATGGTGCCGGCATCGAAGAACACGCTTCCCTCGTTGTTTCGCTCCGGGGAATGCACGCGCAGGACACCCGTCTTCCGGCTCAGGTCGAGCAGCTGGAAGACGTCGTGGATGCCGAGCTCGCGCAGCGGGCCTTCGATCGCCATCAGATGCGCCCTCGCAGAAGCAGCCGGCGATACCGGAGCGCTTCCGAGTGATTCGGGTCGAAGCGCAGTACTCGCTCGAATGCCTTCAGCGCGTCATTCTCCCGCGCCAGATCGATCAGGATCTCGCCCAATGCGATCAGTGCAGCGAAGTGGTAGACGTCACGGCGAATGAGCGCAACGATGCGCGGCAGTGCGCTGCGCGAGCGACCCGTGCGACGATACGGCCCGACGAGCTCCACCACTGCAATGTCGTGATTGGGCGCCGTGACAAGGACACTCTCGAGCTCCCTGATTGCCGCAGTGTCGTCCCCCGCTTTGGCGAGCAGCCGCCCCAGTGAGACTCTCGTCTCGGTCTGCCGCTCGTCGATGCCGAGGCTGCTGCGGTACGCGCCGATCGCTTCGTCCGTGTCGCCAAGGGCGGCGTACAAGTCACCCACTCGCTTGAGGACGTTGGCGTTGCGCGCCTCGCTTTTCTGCAGCGTTATCAGGATCTCGCGCGCACCAGGTTTGTCCAGGGACGCCACCCGCGCTTCGGTGGCAAGAAGGAGAAGGTTGACGTCCGTGCTTCCGACCTCTACCAGCGCTTCCGCGTGTGGGCGCGCCTCGTCGGCGCGGCCAAGCGCCAGCAGCGAGCGAGCGATCCCCTGCCGCGCATAAGGATTCGAGTCCTCCATGTCGAGCGCGCGCCGGTAGCGCTCCAGCGCTTCTCCGTGCAGGCCCTGCGCGGCGAAGCCGTCACCGGCAAGCACCAGTCCGAGAACCTTGTCGCCGCCGCGCGCGAGAACGCGCGCGATCTCACCCTGGGCCCGATCGTACAATCCTTTGGTGATCAGATCGCGGGCGAGTGTGTAACCCGTCATGGCGCTCTGTCCAGTCGGCGTCAGACGCGCCGGCTTCTCGGCGAAGAGCGCCTCGATGATGGCAGGATCGAAGTGGAAATCCTCGACGTGATCGACGCTCTCGTCTTTTTCGGTGATTGGCGGAGCAACGGTGAGGCGGATCTCCTCGTGCGGCAGCTCGATCGCCAGCTCCAGCTTCTGCGGCGTGTACATCGGGTCGAGCGCCAACGCGCGCTTGGTCTCGCGTAAAGCGGCCGCAAAGTCCCCGAGGTTCGAGAGCGTGAAGCTCATGTTGTAATGAGCCTCGGCGAAGTCCGGATTGGCCTGGATTGCGCGCGCGAAGGCGTTGCGCGCGTCCGAGTATTTCTCGAGATCGACCAGGATCAGGCCGATACCGTTCCACGCAACTGGATGCTCGGGGGCGGAGCTCAGAACCTGGCGATAGGCCTCGAGCGCGAGCTCGGTGTGTTTACGGCGAAACAGCCCGAGCGCAAGGTTGAGTCGGGCTTCCACCGGCGGATTCGGAGTGTGTAACGCTCGCCGAAAGGAGTTGATCGCACCCTTGGTGTCGCTCTTGTGCCAGAGCAGAACGCCGAGATTGTTGTGCGCGAAGGGGTAGCTCGAGTCGATCTCCAGCGCACGAGTGTAACTCTGTTCCGCTTCAGCGTGACGACTCTCTAGCTGGAGGGCGACACCACGTCCGTTCCACGTTTTTGCCGTCGCCGAGAATTCGCGGGCGAACCGATCCGCGGTGGCGATGGCTGCGCCAGTGTTGCGTTGTAGCAGGTACAGCTCCAGCATCGCCATCAGCACTTCGGCGTTTCCTTCGCCGCCCTCCATCGCCTTCTCGTACTCGCGCAGCGCTTCCTGGAAGTAGCCCTTCTGTCGCAGCGCGCGGCCAAGAGTGATGTGCGCGCTGGCGGAAGTCCTTTGCGGGTGACTCGGCGTCACTTCGTGCCGGTACGTCTCTAGCGACAGGTTAGCCTGCGCCCGGACGAGCGTCGGATTGAGCATCACTGCGCGGCGGTTCGCCTCCGCTGCCTCCTCACCGCGGCCGAGATCGCCGAGAATGAATCCGATCAGGTAAAGCGCGTCCGGGTTCTCGGGATTCAGCTCGATCGAGCGCTTCACCGAGCGCATCGCTTCTTCGTGCAGACCCCGGTTGTACAGCGTTTCCGCGAGCAGGAAGTGGAGCACCGAGCTGTCCGGATCCTTCTCGATGGCCCGCTGGAAGAGCGAGTGTGCGCGCTCGAGACGTCCGGCTGTCTTCTCGGCTATTCCGCTCTGAACCAGAGCTTCGAGATCATCAGGGTTGGTGCGCAGGCGCTCTTCCAGGTCCTGTAGGCGCCGCTCGAGAATCCCGCTTTCACCATAGGCGATCTCTAGATTCCGGCGGGCCACGCCCATACGCTCGTCGAGCGCCAGCGCGCGCGAGAACGCAGCAATCGCTTCCTCGGTCAGTCCCTTTCTGAAATAGAAGACTCCGAGATTGTTGTAGGCGCCCGCGTCCGATGGATCGATTCGACGAGCGAACGATCGGAGGATGTCGATCTCACCGCCGTGCGCGGCTGCCGATGGGCGGGCAGTTGCCGCTGGGCTCATGAGACTACTCTACTCGGACCGCGCGGAAGATGGCGTCGAATGCTTTCGGATCGGGGACGAGCAGGAAGAAGCCATGCAGGCTCTCCGATGGCTCCTCGAGGAAAAACTCGGTCTCAACGCACAGAATCGGCGACTCCACTCGCGGGGCGTGATCACCGAGTGTGCTGAGCGCGATACCAGCCTCTCCGGTGATGAGGCGTGGCGGCGAAAGCATCAACCGCATGTCGAGGAACTCGCTGAGCGCTGTAAGATACGCGCCGGCGAGAATATTTCCCGCTTCGTTGAGCGCGGACTGCTCGAGCTTTCCAAGATTCGGTGACGTGCCGCGCTTCCGCCGCAGCATGCGCTCGGCGAGTCGGAGTCCGGCGGGGATCGCCAACAGAAAGACCGTCTGGCCGGCGATGTCCCCGTTCATCGCCATCTGGACGGCGACAATCTCCACACCCGGCTCGAGCTCGGGAACGAAATCGCCCGGTGGCACGATGTTGACCATCGGCACGCTGATCATGATGCGGGTGCCGGTGAGAGTTGAAAGAGCCGTCGCGGCGTGACCGGCGCCGATGTTTGCCACTTCGCGGAGCGCGTCGAGCCGTGCTGTGCTCAGGAGCGTGGTGCCGCTGTCGCCAGATGGTGTGTCGCGGGGATTGGTCATTTCAGAGGAGACTGGAAGCGTCCACGATGAGCGCGGGCGAGCCATCGCCAAGAATGGTCGCGCCGCTGAAGAGAGTTTTGCTGTCGTTCACGCCATCGAATTGCTTGACCACGATTTCCTGCTGCCCAACGAATTCATCTACAATCAGCGCCGCTTTGCGCTCGGCCAGCTCGATGAGCACGACCTGGCCGGCTGCAGCGCTCTCCGTCGGTGGCAGGCCGACACGCTCACGAAGCCAGATCGCCGGAAAAAGATCGTCGCGAATAGCCACCACCAGCCGGCCCTTCGACTCCAGTAACATCGGCTTGGAAAGACTGAACGTCTCCAGAACGTGGGTAAGGGGTATCGCATACGTCTCCTTCTGGACTTTCGCCAGGAGCGCGCGCGAGATCGCGAGTGTGAGAGGCAGGCGCATGCTGACGCTGGTGCCGAGTCCGGCGTCGGTGTGCACCTCGAGCGACCCGCCGAGTGCCCGAACACGGTTCGCGACGATGTCGAAACCGACGCCGCGGCCGGAGATCTCCGTCACCTTTTCAGCGGTGGAGAAGCCCGGCCGGGAGATGATCGCCACTAGCTCCTGCTCCGTGAGCCTGGTCGTCTCCTTGTCGACGAGGCCCATCTTCTTCGCCCGCGGCAACACCCGCGTTTGATCGATGCCGCGTCCGTCGTCGGTGACGCGAATCAACACCGTGGCGCGATCGCGCTCCGCCGTCAGAATCAACGTCGCGACGCGCGGCTTCCCTTTCTTCTCCCGCTCGGCGGGAGCCTCGATACCGTGATCGAGCGAGTTGCGAAGGAGGTGCAACACGGGTTCACCCATCTCGTCGAGCATGGAGCGATCGAGCTCGATCTCGCGGCCTTCGATCTTGAAGTCGACCTCTTTGCCCAAGGCTTTGGCGGTATCGCGGACGACACGCGGGAATCGCTCGAACACCTGCCAGACGGGAACCATCCGGCTGGTCATGATCTCGTTCTGCAGATTGGCCAGAATCTGCGAGGCCCGCAGAATGGATTCTGCCAGCTCGTCGTCGCCAAGGCGTTCCGCCACCTTTGCGATGCGATCGCGAGCGATCACCAGCTCTCCGACCACGTTCATCAGTGTGTCGAGCCGCTTGGACTCGATGCGTATATGACGGGGTGCTTTTTGGGTTGGAAGAGGAGCCGGCACGTCCGACGCGGGCGCCGGCATTTTCTTCTCACCGGCAGCGATGGCGAACTCCGAGGTGAAGGTCTGCGTGACCTCCTCGGGGCTCGCCGTCTCACGAATCCGAGCGATGACTTTGGTGACATCCAGCTGCTGGGGAGTCGGCGCGGTCGCCAAGTCCACCGCTTGCTCCAGTGAGTCTACTCCCGCGAAGAGCGTGTCGATCACGGGCCGGCCGACGACGATGGCTCCGTTTCTGACCTTGTCCAGCAACGTCTCGAGCTCGTGGGAAAGATCCGCCACCGACGTGTAGCCCATCGCCGCGCCCATCCCCTTCATCGTGTGGACGGCGCGAAAGAGTCTGGCAACGGCCGCATCGCCTCCACCGCGCTCCAGCTCCAGCAGCGCGTTGTTGATCTCGGTGAGACTTTCGCGACTCTCCGAGAGAAAGAGTTTGGCGTAGCGGCCGGTGTCCACTTAGGCGAGCACCCGTTGTACCGCTTCGAGAACGCGGCTTGGCTGGAATGGCTTCACCACGAAGTCGCGAGCCCCCGCCTGCAACGCTTCCTGCACCAGCGCCTGCTGACCCATGGCGCTGCACATGAGAATCCGCGCGGCAGGATCCAGCTGCGTGATCTGCTTGACCGCCTCGATGCCACCCATCTCCGGCATGATAATGTCCATCGTGACCAGGTCCGGTTTCAGCTGCTGGTACTTCTCCACCGCCTGCTTCCCGTTCTCCGCCTCGCCGACCACCGTGAACCCGGCCTGGGACAGGATGTCGCTGACCATTGTCCGCATGAACACGGCATCATCACAAACGAGCACAGTGCTGCTCACCCTACCTCCCTTGTCCGATTACTTGCTGAACCACCGTCTTGATATCGAGAACGAGCACCCGCTCTCCATCGATCTCTACCGCCCCAGTTACCGCACCCGCCAGAGAAATCCCCGTCTCGCCAGGAGACGCGAACAGGTTTATCGGCACATCCTGAATGTCGCGCACATCGTCGACCCCTATTCCGACCCATCGCTCCTGGTATTCAGCGAGGAGAATCAAGCCCTCCGCCCTCTTGAATGGCCGCTTGCCCAGCGCCGCGCCGCCGTCGATCACCGTCACAATCGTTCCACGCAGATTGATGAGCCCGCAGATGGTTTCCGGAGCACCTGGCAGCCGCGTTTCCCGAAATGCGTCCATGTCGCACGCATAGCCGTGCCCGCCAACGTCGAACACCAGCAGTCGCCTGGTCGGTACCTGTGGCTCCTCGGCTAACACCTCCTCTGGCGGCACCGCTACGGCGTCACTCATAGAACCGAAGCGCGACGAGTGGATCCACGCCGGCCGGAAGCGCGTGCTCCCCGGCAATCGTGGCAAGTGCGCGGCGCAAATCCTCGGGCAGAGGTGAGCGGAAATCGAGGGGCTTGCCTGTCACTGGGTGATCGAACGCGAGCCAGGCCGCGTGGAGGAAATGGCGCTTGGGAGGAAGTCCGGCCACACGACGTCCTCCGCCCCCTCCATACACGTCATCGCCCATGACAGGATGGCCGATAGACGCGAGATGAACGCGGATTTGGTGAGTCCGTCCGGAATGGAGATGGGCACGAAGAAGGTCCCCCGCATCGAACCGAGCAAGGCGTGTGACGTCGGTCTTGGCCGGCCGACCCTTATTGACGATTGCCATGCGCTTCCGGTCTCGTGGATCGCGGGCTATCGGCTTGTCGATTGTGAGGGAGTCGGACGAGAGGTGACCCCAGATCATGACGGCATAGCGCCTGACCACCCGGCGAGCGGCAATCGCGCTACTCAATACCCGATGCGCTCGATCGGTTTTGGCGACGATCAGGAGGCCCGAAGTCTCCTTGTCGAGCCGGTGAACCATGCCAGCCCGCTCCGGATCGCCCTCCTTCGACAGGTCGCCGCCGCGTCCCATCAGCGCGTTGACCAGCGTACCGCTCCAGTTGCCAGGCGCTGGATGGACCACCATTCCGGCGGGCTTATCGACCACGAGCAGCGATTCATCCTCGTAGACGATGGTGATCGGTATGGCCTCGCCGGTGATGATCCGCTTTTCAACCTTGGGGATCTCGACCCGGACCAGCTCTCCTTCCTCGGGCCGGTAACTCGCCTTCTCGCGGCGGCCATCGACCAGGACGTGTCCCTGCGCGATGAGGGTTGCCGCCTGCGTCCTCGAAAGCTCAGCGCGCTGGGCAATAAAGAGATCGAGGCGGACATTGCTGTCCGCCTCGACGGGAAACTCCCTGATTTCACTCAGAGGCTAACTCTCCGCCGGATTATCCGATACGGGTGTGCCTGCCACGACCGTGGCCGAGGACCTCTCCTCGCCCCACAGTACCCAGGCCAGCAGGAACGCTCCCACGCTAACCGCCATGTCAGCGACGTTGAACGTCGGCCAACGCAGATCTCGAATCCCGACGTCGATGAAATCGACGACTCCTGCCGAGGAGCGGAGGCGATCGATGAGGTTTCCGACCGCTCCGCCGCATACGAGTCCCAGAGCGACGGTGCGGAGGAAATCCCCCTGCCTCGTCGCCTTGTAGAGACGGCCGAGGATAATCAGCGCGCCCGCCGTAAGGGCCATGAAAATCCAGCGCGAGTAGATCCCGAGATTGAGCCCAAACGCCGCCCCGGGATTGTAGACCAGCGTCAGACGCAAATGGTCGCCGATGATCTCGTGCGGAACGTGTTGCGGCGAGAGAGTAGCGGCGGCAATCAGCTTCGTGACCAGATCGACCGCAACGACTAAAGCCAGTGTCCCCCAGAAAAGGGGAGGATTAGGCTTGGCGCTTTCCATCTTCTTCGCGCTGCTTGCATTCGATGCAATACCTGGCGTGCGGCAGCGCGTCGAGACGCTCGAAGCTGATGTCCTTTCCGCAGTTGTGGCACTTGCCGAACTGTTCCGGATTTCGATAAAGCCGACGCAGCGCTTCATCGATGTGCCAGAGGAACCGTCCTTCCTGGCTGGCGAAGAGGAACGCCTTCTCTCGCTCCATGGCGTCGGTCCCCTGATCTGCCATGTGGAACGAGTATGCGCTTAGATCACCGTCGGCGCCCTGCGGCGTCGATCCGAATGTCTCGTCGTAGTGCCCGAGCTCCTTGAGGACGCGCTTCCTCTCTTCCAGAAGCCGCTTCTCAAAATGCTGCAGGCTCTTTTTAGGCATCGCCTTGACCTTCGTTTTCTTGCTGCTGGCTGCTGTTGCCATTTCTATCCAACCCTCTCCAAGGCGACCTCGACGTTCTGCCCATCAAGGTCGAACGTTTTTGTCGCGTGTGTTCCTTCGATTCTCTCGCCAATGCTCACTTTCACGGCGAGTACTTCGTCGGCGATCCATTTCTGGAGCGCCTTGACTGCCTCCTGAATTTCTGCACCGCCACCTATGAAAAGCGTGATGCGATCACTGACGGCGAAACCCAATTCCTTCCTCAGCCTTTGAATCCGGCTCACCAGCTCCCGAGCCAAACCCTCCAGCCTGAGCTCACGCGACACCGTCGGATCGAGCGCGGCAAAATAGCCGGCTTCCTCCTTTACCACCATGTCGCCCGAGGCACTTCTGATAACGGTCAGATCTTCAGCGCTCAACTGATGCGAATCATTTCCGACCGAAACGTACAAAGGCTTTCCAGCTTCGAAATCTCTCAGCGCGTCGCTGCTCAAAGCCTGAACCGCTCCGGCCGCGAGTGGCGTTTCCTTGCCGAACTTCTTACCCAGCGAACGGAAATTCGGCCGAGCCTTTAAAGTTACTAGGTCGGCGGCGCTTATGATGAACTCGATTTTCTTAATGTTGAGCTCGGCCGCCAGGAGGGGACTAAGCTCCTCAAGAACTCCTCCGACCCGTGCTTCGGCCGCGCCTGGAACGACGCCGTGCAGCGGCACTACGCAGACCATTCGCGAGAGGGGCTGGCGCACTTTCACGCCCGCATCTTCCCGCGCGGCGCGTCCCAACGTCGCCAGCGTCCGAATGTGTTGCATCGCCCGCTCGAGATCGACATCCACCTCGCCCGGCGTCTCACGCGCGTAGGCAGCCAGGTGTACCGAAGACCGCGTGAGCTCACGATACACCCAGTCGGTAATGAAGGGCGCGAAGGGCGCTAGCAGCCGGCACGTGACAGCAATGATCTCGTGCAGCGTCGCAAACGCCGCCCGATTGTCTTCACCGTCGACGTCGTAGAAGCGATGACGACTCTGTCGCACGTACCACCTGGAGACATCCTCGTCGAAGAAGGTCATAACCGACTTCGCCGCGTTGGTTGCTTCGTATCGTTCCAGAAGCTTGTCCGCCTCGGCCTCGACGGTCGCCAATCGCGAAAGGATCCACCGATCCACCAGAGGACGCTTCGCCGGCGGAGGATCCTCATCAGAAGGAGCCCAGCCAAAGTTCGCGTACTCGGCGAAGATCCCGTCGTACACGTTCTTGAACGTGAGCAGAAATCGCCCGGCTGTGTCGCGGATTCCCGGTTCGTCGAATCGACGCGGGGTCCATAGCTGGCTCGAGGTCGTGAGAAACAGTCGCACCGCATCGGCCCCGTAACGCGGGATGACCGTGTTCGGGTCGATGATGTTGCCGAGCCGCTTCGACATCTTCTGCCCTTCCGCGTCGAGCACCAAATCGTTGACGACAACCGCGCGATAAGGCGCCGTTTCACCTGCGCCGGGTCCATGCGCCTCGTGTGCGAGCAAGTTGTTCGGCAGGGCGTCACCCAGTCCCGTGGCGATGGCCAGCAGCGAGTAGAACCAGCCGCGGGTCTGATCGATTCCTTCGGCGATGAAGTCAGCCGGATAATAGCGCTCGAACTTTTCGCGGTTCTCGAACGGGAAGTGCCACTGGGCGAAGGGCATCGATCCCGAATCGAACCAGGCGTCGATGACCTCGGGTGTGCGCTTCATGATTCCGCCGCACTTGCATTTGAGCTTGTAGCGGTCGATGAACGGTTTGTGCGGGTCGAAATTGTCCGCCAGCTTGACGCCCGCGCGCTCGGCCAGCTCCGCGTAGCCCCCAATCGCCTCAACGTGCGAGTCATCTTTCTCACAAACCCAGATCGGCAGCGGCGTACCCCAGTAGCGATCCCTCGAAACGGCCCAATCGATGTTGTTAGTCAGCCACTCCCCGAAGCGACCAGAGCCGACTTCTGGCGGATGCCAGTCGACGCGCGAGTTGCGAACCAGCATCGCATCCTTGAATTCGGTCGTGCGCACGAACCAGGACGTGCGGGCGTAGTAGAGGAGCGGAGTCTCGCAGCGCCAGCAGTGTGGATACGCGTGCTCGAACTGCGCCGACTTAAAGAGAACACCGCGGCGTTTCAGCTCCTCGAGGATGACGGGATCGGCATCCTTGACGAACATGCCCCCGACGAGTGGCATCGCACTCGGAAACTCACCGCGGAGGTTGACCGGCTGCAGGAACGCGAGCCCATGCTTCTGACCGGCAGCGTAGTCGTCCGCGCCAAAAGCGGGTGCCATGTGGACGACGCCGGTGCCTTCCTCGGCCGAAACGAATTCTTCGCCGATGATCAGCTCATGCTTTCCGTCCTTGTACTGGACCCAATCGAGCGGACGCTTGTAAGTCTTGCCGACCAACTCAGTGCCTGGGAAAGTGCGCACGGTTTCCCACCGTGCCGTGTAGTCGTCGCCCAGCACGGCCGGCGCACGCGTCAGCGCCAGGATGATCGTCTCGTTATCCGCGCCCTTCTTCTTGCGCAGCTCGACGTACTTGAGCGCGGGGCTGACGGCGAGTGCCACGTTGGAGACAAGCGTCCACGGCGTGGTCGTCCATACCAGAATGCGTCGACGTGTCTTCGCTGACTTTTCGTCGACGAGATCCAGCGCCACGAAAGCGCTCGGATCTTTGACGTCCTTGTATCCCTGGGCGACTTCGTGGCTGGAGAGCGTGGTGCCGCAACGCGCGCAGTAGGGCAGAACCTTGTGACCGCGATAAAGTCGCCCCCGACGGAAAAGGGTGGCGAGGGCCCACCAAACGCTTTCGATGTAATCGTTCGAGTAGGTGATGTAAGGATCACTGTAGTCGAGCCAGTAACCGATGCGTTCGCTGAGCGATTCCCAGTCGGCGCGATACCGCCACACGCTTTCGCGGCACATTTCATTGAAGCGCTCGACGCCGATTTTTTCGATCTGCTGCTTGGCGGTGCGGATGCCGAAGTCCGTCTCGATGCGCTTCTCCACCTCGATCTCGACGGGAAGGCCATGGGTGTCCCAGCCCGCTTTGCGCGCGACGTGATTGCCTCGCATCGCGCGATAACGACAGAAGAGATCCTTTACGGTGCGCGAGAAGACGTGATGAATTCCGGGCTGGCCATTGGCGGTCGGTGGTCCCTCGAAAAACACGAACTCGGGCTTTCCTGCCGCCTGCGACAGAGTCCGCTCGAAGAGTTTTTCCTCCTTCCAGCGAGTGAGCATCTCATTTTCGAGGTCGTCCGGCGAGCGGTCGGTGGGGAGCCGACGGAAGCGTCTGCCCTTCTCGTCTTCCGCTCCCCCCGCCGAGCTCGAGACGGGGCGGACTGCGGTCATTCCTTCGTCGGCCCCGAAGAGTTGGCGCCGGCGCCCCTCAGCGTGCTCGCGACGACTTGTGAGTCGGACGCCTCGACCTCGGAGAGCTGCCTTGCGATCAAGGTGCGCATCTGCGCCAGATAGGTGCGCCGCGAGCGATCCAGGGTATCGAGCTCTTCCTCCATTCTGCGCACATCGGCTTTGGCCGCCTCGATGATTCTCTCACCCTCGGCTTGCGCTTCGCGAATAATGAGCTGCGCCTCGCGCTCGGCCTGTGCTCGAACATCGTCGCGAAGTTGTTGCGCGGCGATCAGCGCGTCGTTGAGCGCCTTGTCGCGCTCGCGAAATGCCCGCAACTGCTCGTGAAAGCTGCGCGCCTTCGAGTCGAGATCCTGGTTGATGCGCGTGAGACGCTCCATCTCCTCGGCGACCTGATCTCTGAACTGATCGACGCGCGCGGGGTTGTAGCCGCGCAGCGCGCGACCGAAGTCATAGCGCCGTACGTCCAGTGGGGTAAGATGAAACGCTTCGTCGATCATTTAGCCCTCGCTCCGAAGAGGGTTGTTCCCAGTCGCACCATTGTCGCGCCTTCCTCTACTGCGATCTCGTAATCGTTCGACATCCCCATCGACAGCTCTACGGCGGGATGGCCGGCATCTGCGAGAACGTCGCGCGCCTCGCGGGCCTCCGCGAAGGTGCGATGGAGCTCCCGCTCGCTTGCCGTAAAGCTAGCCATTGTCATCACTCCGCGGACGCGTATCCCCGACAGCGCCGACAGCCGCTCGGCTTCCGGCAAAACGTCGGAGATGTGGTAGCCGCCTTTGGTGTCCTCTCCCGAAAGATTCAGCTCTACCAACACGTCGACTGCGCGACCGCGCGCGATTCCGAACTCGCACACCGCGTCGGCCAGGCGAGGGCTGTCGAGCGAGTGCAGCATCACGAAATGCTCGAGAGACTTCACCTTGTTCCGCTGGAGATGCCCGATCAAATGCCACCGAACGGGTACCGCGACCCGACCTATCTTCTTCAAAGCTTCCTGAACCTTGTTTTCACCAACGTCGTGGAGTCCGGACTCGTACGCAGCGCGCGCTGCGTCGGGCCCGTGAGTCTTGGTTACGGCGACGATGGTGACCTGTTGTCCGTGTCCGCCGCGCGCCGCGGCGGCGGCAATTCTCGCCCGCACTTCGGCTACACGATCAGCCAGGCCGGGAAAAGCCATAGCTGTCAAATTTAGCCGGGCAAGTGTCGCCGTTCAATTAAGCGACGTGAGCTGTGCGCGGAGGGCCTACTCCTCCATC
>QHUA01000091.1 GCA_003221805.1 Gemmatimonadota bacterium | reverse complement strand
CGCGCGGTTTGTGAAGGCATTCGGGACGTTGTCCGCGGAATCACTCGCGCGTGCCGCACGGCGAAGCCCGAAGCGAGCCGTGCTGTTCTACGCCACCGAGGATGCCGGCGCTGGTGAGACAGTTGCGCGGCTGATTACAGCGGCCGGCTTCGATCCGGTCAAGGTGGGTGGCGTTGACCAGTCGATCCGGATCGAGTTCGGCGGCGACCTCTCCGAGTTCGGACTGAACGGCAGGCTGCTCACAGTCGCGGAGGCGGAAGCATTGATCGGGGCTGAGGTGCGCTGAGCATTCAGAGATCCCTAATGGGAAATCCGCAAGACGACCTTCCCCACGACGTGTCCTTGGGCGAGCCTTTCGTGTGCGCGCGCGGCTTCGGCAAGCGGGAACTCGGCCGCGATCGGAACCTGGAGCGGCGCCGCTGTTATCGCGCGCGAGAGATGCTCCCATTGCGCTCGACCTGCGATGCCGTCATACGGTTTGGTCTTGATCCCGCGCCGCTTCCTCGGCACGGGGTCGATGCCGTTCGGATAGGCGAGGCGCCCGCCGCGTCGGAGAGTGTCGAGGCATTTCGTGAGAGTCTTTCCGCCTGTGAGCGCAAGAACAGCGTCGATCCCGTCGGGCGCGAGCGCCTGCGCGGCACCGGCAACATCGTCGCTGCGACCGTCGATCGCCGCGTCCGCACCCAACTTCCGCGCGAGCGCGACGCCGTCCTGACCGGACGCGATTGCCAGCACCCGCGCGCCGCGCAGCTTCGCGAATTGGATCGCGAAGACCCCGAGTCCGCCAGATGCGCCGAGTATTATCACGCGCTCTTCCTTCTTCAGATGCAGCGCATCGTCGATCCCTTGGATCGCGGTCAACGCAGCGATTGGAATCGCACCTGCCTGGGCCAAATCGAGTGGCGGCGGCACCGGCGCGGCCGTCTCTGCCGGCGCAGCGACGTACTCGGCGTAGAACCCACCCTTGGGATTGTCCCACGGGAATGAGTAGACCGGATCGCCGATTTTGAATCGCTTCACCCGCGATCCCACTGCCGCGATCGTTCCGGATCCGCCGCCTCCCAGCACCAGAGGAAAACGCGGTTTCTTATCACTCAGCGACCCGTCGCGCATCTCGGCGTCCCACCCGCCGACTTCCGCGGTGTGCACGGCGATCAGCACCTCGTTTGCACCAACCTCCGGCACTGGCAACGTGTGCATCGTCAGCACGTCGGGTCCACCGAACCGGTCGATTGCGATCGCTCTCATTGTTTCCGGTACGGTGCGTGAGATCTGAGCCATTACCAACTCTAAGCCCGCTGGAGCCACGCGATCAAGCCTGATCTTCCACTACTGCCGGAGGAGGCCGCGCCGAGTCGCGACCGTGACCGCTTCGGTGCGGCTCTCCGCGTGCAGCTTGGCGAAGATGCTCTTGAGGTGAGTCTTCACCGTACTCTCCTCGATGTGGATCTCCGCGCCGATCTCGCGATTACTTCTGCCCTCGCCGACCAGCGTCAGCACCTCACGCTCACGATCGGTGAGAGATTCGTCGGTCACGCGTTGCGCCAGCTTCGCGGTGAGCTGCGGCGGCAGCAGGGTGTCACCCGCGTGCACGCGCCGAATCGCATCCAGCACTTCGCCTCGACGCGCATCCTTGAGTAGATACCCGCGCGCGCCGGCCCGGATCGCCTGATAGACATCTTCTTCGGTATCGTATGTACTTAGGATGATGACACGCGCGCCCGGGTCGGTGCGACGGATCTCGCTGATCACTCCGACGCCGTCAAGCGCGGGCATCCGCAGATCGATCAGCGCTACATCCGGCCGATGCGCCTTCCACTGCTCGACGGCGTCAGGACCATTGCTCGCTTCAGCGACAACCGACATGTCGGATTGTCGTCCGATCATCGCCACCAGTCCCTCGAGGACGACGGCGTGATCGTCAGCGAGGAGTAAGCGAATCTCGGTCGCGCCGGTCGTCATGGAGCTGTCGGGGTAGAGTGCGGAACTGACACTGATATAGTAGTGCCGGAGCCTGCCGCGCTGCCGATCGAAAGGTGACCGCCTATCGATGAAACACGCGCTTTGATGCCGGCCAGTCCCAGTCCATCGAACGCTGAGCTCGTATCGAAGCCGCGCCCGTCGTCTATCAGGCGCAGCAGAACTGCATCGTCGGAGAAGTCGAGCTCCATCATGATTCGCTGCGCGTGCCCATGACGAATCGCATTTGTCAGAGCCTCCTGGCCAATCCGCAGCAGATGCTCGTCCCACGCCGGTGGGAGGCGGCGCGCCACGCCGCCCTGCGCGAATTCGGAGATGACTGATGTGCCATCGGTCATCCGCATCACCAACTCACGCAAGGCCGCGGACAGGTCGTTTCCTTCGAGC
Organism: Gemmatimonadota bacterium; assembly: GCA_003221805.1. Taxonomy (GTDB): domain Bacteria; phylum Gemmatimonadota; class Gemmatimonadetes; order Gemmatimonadales; family Gemmatimonadaceae; genus UBA4720. Next base: position 1,950 of record QHUA01000091.1, on the reverse strand, counting down.
GCCTGGGGACGAAGCGCCATCACCGAACGCCGAGCTTCCTGGAGACCAGCGCGCGCCATCGCCTCCGCGCGGGCGACGTGTGCACCGGCTTCGGCCTCGAGGCCGCGTGAAGCAGCATCGTCGGCTGCTTCCAGCTGCACGATCACGCCCGTGAACGCATGCGCCAGCGTGTCGTGCACATCCCGCACGACTCGATCCCGCTCGGCCATCACTGCCGCTTGCCGACTCTTCTCGGAGGCGCGTAATGCTTCCTGGACGCGATTTCTCTCGGTGACATCCATCACCGTTCCGACGACTCTCACGACACGCCCGGTTTCGTCGCGTATCGGCAGCGCAACGGTCTCAATGTCGGTGGTAGAACCGTCGGCAGCGACGACTCGATAGTGGAGTGGCCGCGACTCACCAGTCGCTACGCTCTCCTGGAATCCCTCGAGGACCGCAGGCAAATCGTCGGGGTGGACATTGGTCAGACATTCCGTGAAGTGCGCGGACGAGGTTTTGCCGGGGAGGCCCAGTATCCGGAAGAATTCGACGGAGCCCGACCCGGCGCCGCTGGTGGCATCGACGATCCAGCTGCCGGTTCTGGTGAGACGCTGCGCATCGTCGAGCATCCGGCGAGTGAGAGCCAGCTCGTCTCTCAGACGCGCCACCTCGACGTGCGCGTCCACGTGATCGGTAAGCGCCTGCGAAGAAGCCGGAGTTTGAACGTCAACGCCCACGCTGAAAGCATTACGTGACGATCGCGCGTGGGCAAGTCCCTCGAAAGAGGGAGGCAAAGATCAAGCGACGGACGGATGGTGGACGGTGCATGCCGCGCGTTAGGCTGAAGCGCGAACAGCCAGGAGTGTGAGTCATGACTGAATCAGCATCGCACCTGCGCGTCATCGAGGAAACGCCTGCGAACTGGAGAGTGGTGTTCGACAATCCTCCTCTCAACATCATGGACGCCGACATGTTCGAGGGCCTGCAGGACTTACTCGCGCGAATGGACGCCAGCCAGAGCCTTCGCGTCGTCGTATTCGAGAGCGCGAATCCCGACTTCTATCTCGCCCACTTTGAGGTGAAAGACACGGCGAGGACCCTCACCCTGCTTAAAACTGTCGGGCCCTCCGGCCTCCCGTCGCTGCTGGATACGTTCGTTCGTCTCACCAAGTCTCCGGTTGTCAGCATCGCGAAGATCCGGGGCCGGGCCCGTGGAGTGGCGAGCGAGTTCCTCCTCGCCTGCGACATGCGATTCGCCTCGCGAGAGAACACGGCCCTGGCGCAAGTGGAAGTCGGCTCGGGCGTGCATCCCGGTGGTGGCGGCACCGAACGCCTTCCACCGCTCGTCGGCCGGGGGCGCGCGCTCGAAATCGTGCTCAGTTCGAACGACTTCGACGGCGAGACCGCTGAACGATACGGATACGTCAATCGGACGCTTCCGGACAACGAGCTGGACGGCTTCGTGGATGCACTCGCGCGCCGAATTGCCAGCTTTGATCGTCGCCCCATCGCGGCGGCGAAGAATCTCATCAACGACGTCTCGTTGCCATCCACTGACCGGCTGCTCGACGGCCTCACATCGTTTGCCACCGCGCTGACGTGGCCTGAAGCACAGCAGCGATTCCAGGCGCTGTTCAAGCGAGGATTGCAGCAGCCGGGCGACATGGAGAATCGGTACAGCGAATTGCTCGGAACGCTCATGGACGCTTAGCTGACAGGAATCGCCATGGTCGATGAACGAGCCCGCGAAACGATCTTCATGTGGTACTCGCTGTTCAATCTCCCGCACCGTGAGAGCGTCGCCGCGGTGCATGACCGCGTCGTGACGCCGGACTACACGTCGTGCACCGGCGACGGTCCCGCAGACTGCTGGAACAAGGAGAAGTCGATTCAGGTCATCACCGGCTTCGAGACCTCGATCCCCGACATGAAGTTCGAGATCAAGGAGCGATTTGCCTGCGACGATCA
>QHUA01000107.1:16830-18889 GCA_003221805.1 Gemmatimonadota bacterium | reverse complement strand
AAATCCCAGATGCTGGCGGACTTGCCGTCGTTCACGCCGTTGCCCGTGAAGCCGGCGACACCGCCGCTTACCCACATGTCCGGATCGCTGGTGAAAACTCGCTGCCCGCGCTGGGCAGTGAGCGACGAGGCGAACAATATGACCATCAGGAATGCCAGAGAAAAACGTCTCATCATCATTCTCCAAGTTGTCTTGCAATTGACGCGAGTCGCCGGGTAAGTTTGGTCGTGCGTCCCCCACTTCTCGCCGCTGATCGCGCAGCTACGATCTGATGCTGGACCCGCGTGAAACGGAGCGCCGCAACCCGCGTACCGCCTCCATAGATCTCGCGTCCCCGCTCGAGATCGTAGACTTGATAAACGCGGAAGATCAAAGGGTTCCCGTCGCCGTGGCATCACAGCGTGAGCAAATTGCGCGCGCGATCGAGCCTGGGAGTTCTCGACGCCAGCGAGTGCCCACCGACCTTCGGCAGCGACCCCGAAATGGTTCAGGGAATCATCGCCGGCGGATTGCCCGCGCTAACGCGAGCGCAGGAAGGAGCCGAAGATGTTGTCCAAAACGGAGCCCTGGCGATGGACGAGCATCGCGTCAACGACAAGGATTTCGTGATTGGAATCGCCGCCTCGGGCACCACGCCCTACGTTCGCGCGGCCCTCGAGCGCGCCGTGGCGCTCGGAGCCAGCACGGGGATCGTGGCCAGCTCGCCGCCGCCGGCGGACCTGGTCGCCAGAGTCGATGTCACCATGCTGCCAATCGTAGGCCCGGAGGTGGTCACTGGATCGACACGCATGAAGGCGGGCACCGCCACCAAACTTGTCCTGAACACCATCACCACCGGCGCGATGATCCGCCTCGGCAAAACCTACGGCAACCTGATGGTCGATTTGCGCGCGACGAACAACAAGCTGATCGACCGCAGCCAACGAATAGTGATGGAGGTCTGCGGCGTTTCGCGGGATGAAGCCACCAAACTGCTCGAGCGCGCGGGAAAGAGCGTCAAGCTGGCGATCGTCATGCAGAAGAAAGATGTGTCCCGCGAGGAAGCGGAGAAGCTGCTCGCCGAAAACGGCGGCGTGATCAGGCGCGTGACGAAAGACGCTCCGCCACCGATTAGAGACCGCTAGAAATGTCATCGGGCGTCGTCGTCGGGTTGATGTCCGGAACTTCGCTCGACGGAATCAGCGCCGCTGTAGCGCGCTTTCGCGACGCCGCCGACGGACGGATCGATGTCGATCTGCTTGCCTACTACTCACGACCATACACGACCGCTGAACGAACGCGCCTGAGCGCGGCCCTCGGCGGCGGCACACCCGCCGAGTACTGCCGTCTCAATTTCGATCTGGGCGGCTGGCTGGCCGACGCCGCAATCCAGGTGATGGCCGAGGCCGGCGTGGCGCGCGCGGACATCGCCGCCATCGCATCACACGGCCAGACGATCTGGCACGAGCCCGGGCATTCCACGTGGCAGTGGGGCGAAGCCGCCGTGATTGCCGAGCGCACCCAAATCGATGTCGTCAGCGATTTCCGCGTGCGCGATGTGGCGGCGGGAGGACAGGGAGCCCCGCTGGTTCCCATCGCCGATTCTATGCTCTTCTCTTCCGAATCAGATTGGCGGGGACTGCAGAATCTCGGCGGCATCGGCAACATCACGGTGGTGCCGCCACACGGGCAGATCGATGGAGTGCGCGCGTTCGATACCGGACCCGGCGTGGCGGTGATCGATGGCGTGACGAGGGCGCTGCGACCCGACATGGCGTACGACGTCGATGGGCAGCTGGCGCGGGCCGGACGTCCCAACATGCAGGTAGTGAAAGAGTTGCTCGCGCACCCGTATTTCACCATGGACCCGCCGAAGTCGACCGGTCGCGAGCTGTTCAACTCGGACTACGTGCAGAAGCTCATCTCCACGTCGCGCGCGCTCGGCGCCAGTGACGAAGACGTCGTTGCGACCGCAGTCCAGCTCACCGCCGACAGTATTGGCGATGCGTATCGACGATTCATCCCCGAGCCAGTACGCGAGGTGCTCGTCTCGGGCGGCGGTGCGAAGAATCCCGCCCTG
>QHUA01000107.1:0-16820 GCA_003221805.1 Gemmatimonadota bacterium | reverse complement strand
ATTTCGACGATGTCTTCTTTGACGGTGAGGCAAAAGAGGCAGTGGCCTTTGCATTGCTGGGATACTTGCACATGACCAAACGGCCCGGGAACGTCCCCTCCGCCACCGGTGCGCGCGGCCCGCGCATCCTCGGCAAGCACACGCCGGCATGAGCGAGATCGCCGAGCTCTTTTATCCCGCAATTCGCTGGGAAGAAAGTCGCGGCTACGAGGGTCAGCGAACGGCGATAGAAGACGCGGTAAGGCTCGGCGTGGGGGGATTCATCCTCTTCGGAGGACCTTCAGAGCACGTCGCGGCCCTCACCGAGGATCTGCACTCAAAATCGAAAGCGGCGCTGTTGATCGGGGCGGATCTCGAGCGCGGCGCCGGCCAGCAGTTCGCCGGAGAGACGGCGCTGCCACCATTGGCGGCGATTGCCTCGCTCGAAGATCTGCAAGCAGTGCGTCGCGCCGCCTCTGTCACGGCGCGCGAGGCCCGCGAGCTGGGAATCAACTGGATCTACGCTCCCGACTGCGATCTCGACATCGAGCCCAACAACCCAATCGTCGGCACCCGATCGTTTGGCAGCGATCCGGATCGTGTTGGTGAATCCGCCGCGGCGTGGATCGATGCCTGTCAGGCGGAGGGCGTGCTTGCCTGCGCCAAGCATTTTCCGGGGCACGGCCGGACAACGGTCGACTCTCACAAGGAGTTGCCGCGCGTCGAGGTCTCCGGTGACGTCCTTCGTCAGAGTGATCTAGTACCTTTCCGCCGCGCGATCGAACGTGGCGTCGCGTCGATAATGTCCGCACACGTCGCGTTCCCTGCGCTCGATCCCGGTGGCGCACCAGCCACGCTTTCCAGCGCGATACTAACTGATCTTCTGCGTAAGGAGATGGAGTTCACCGGACTCGTCGTCACCGATGCCTTGATCATGGAAGGCGTGCTCGGCGGAGGTGAATCGGAAGCGGTGGTTCGCGCACTCGAGGCTGGTTGCGATTGCATGCTCTATCCCGCCAACGTCGTCGACTCAGAGCGAGCCGTCATGAAAGCGATCGACGATGGTCGACTCGACGCCGACAGGATTCACCAGTCGATCGAGCGTCGCCGGCGGTGGGCGCGTTGGGCGGCTTTATCGCGAGACACAAACCGTCCGGCGCGGGATGAAACGGGCTGGGCGACTCACATCGCCGAGGAAGTGATTCACACCATCCGCGGGAAGTTGCCCCGTCTGCCGCAGCCGTGGAATCTTGTCATAGTCGACGATGATCTCGGCGGCCCATATCCGGCGCCGTCGCGCGACCCGCTCATCACCGGACTGCGTACCGGTGGCGTCGAGCTGGTGACGGGCGATGCGCCGCAGAGGGACAATGGCGCGACGGTGATCGCGTTGTTCGGCGACATTCGCGCCTGGAAAGGGAGGCCGGGTTACTCCGCTGCGGCGAAGGAAACTGTGCGCCGCACCTTGCAGGAGTCCAAAACGAACGCTCGATTGATCGTTCAGTTCAGCCATCCGCGGCTCGCCAGCGAGCTCGATGTAAACGTGCCGATCCTCTGTGCCTGGGGCGGAGAAGCGGTGATGCAGCGAGCGACAGCAAGGGTGATGCTGCGCGAGCTTGCGACCGGCTCGGAGAAACGGGTCGAGATTCCGCGGGAGCCTCAACTGCCGGAGGAGTTTTGACAGCAACTGCGGCGCCTGCGCCGATGAAGCCATCCGCGCTGCGCGTCTTCGGCCAGCCGAAGATGGCGACGCTGCTGGTGCTCGGATTCTCGTCGGGATTGCCGTTCTATCTCACCAGCAAGACGCTGCAGGCGTGGATGACGACGGCGAAGGTCGACTTGGCCACCATCGGATTCTTCAGCCTCGTCACACTTCCGTACTCGCTGAAGTTCGTCTGGGCGCCGTTGATGGATCGCTACACGCCGCCGTTCCTCGGGCGCCGCCGCGGGTGGGTGCTGATCACGCAAGTCTTATTGCTGCTGGTGATCGCGGCAATGTCGCTGCACGATCCGCGCACCGGCTTGAAGATGCTCGCTGTCAACGCCATCGCGATCGCGTTCTTCAGCGCTTCGCAGGACATCTCCCTCGACGCCTATCGTACCGACGTGCTGGAGACGCGGGAGATGGGAGCGGGGGCGGCGGTTTTTGTCATGGGATACCGAATCGCGATGATCACGACCGGCGCGCTGGCTTTCTTTCTCGCCGACCGCACGTCGTGGAACAACGTCTATCTCCTGATTGCCTTGCTCATGATAATCGGCATCGCGGCAACATTCGTCGCCGCGGAGCCGGTGTTGAACGACGCACCGCCGAAAAGCCTCGCCGAAGCGGTGGTGCTGCCTTTCGCCGATTTCTTTCAGCGGGCCGGGGTGCTCCGCGCCCTGGTGGTGCTGCTTTTCATCGTCGCCTACAAATACTCGGATAGTTTGGCGGGAAGCATGACGACTCCGTTTCTATTGCAGGCTGGATTCTCCCAAAGCGAGGTGGGAGCCGTCTTCCTCGGCGTCGGAGTAATCGCCACCATCGCCGGCGTCGTCGTCGCCGGAGCGGCGATCGGAAAAATCGGGATTAATCGATCGCTATGGATCTTCGTCGTCTTTCAGGGGCTGAGCAATCTCACTTACTACGGCCTGTCCCTGTCCGGGAAGAACCACGGATTCATGGTATCGGCCGTCATCACCGAGAATTTCGGCCTCGGCCTCGTGACGGGCGCGATGACAGCGTATCTGATGAGCATGTGCAACAAGCGATTTACCGCCACCCAGTTCGCGCTTCTCTCGAGTCTGATGGCGGCTAGCAGAGACATTCTCGTCGCGCCGGCGGGAAAGATCATCGAAGGTGTGGGCTGGCCCGGGTTTTTCCTGATTACAGTGGCGATGGCGATACCGCCGCTAATCCTGCTGCCGTTTATCGCCCCGTGGTCGAGCGATGTCCCGATCGGTGCCGCGCCTCACACTGGTGAGACGATTCCGGCGCGGCGGCCTCAGCCGCCGTTGGCGGTGCGACGGTAATCCGCTTCGGCGGTCCGCAGGCGGGCCGTCACCACCGTGACGTTATCGGGCGCTCCGGTGTGCATCGCTTCCTCGATCAGCGCCTTGCAGATGTCCTCGGGTTGCCCAGTGCCGCGGGTGATGCGCCCGATCTCTTCTGGTGATACCTGGTTTGACAAGCCGTCGCTGCACAACACCAGAAAGTCGTCGTTCTCCAGGTTCACCCGATAAAAATCGGTGACGACTTTTTCCTCGGGACCGAGCGCTTGCAGGATGATGTTGCGGTGCTCGCTCTGCGCCGCTTCTTTCGCCGTCATGCGGCCGGCATCGATGAGTCGCTGGACGAACGACTGATCCTTGGTGAGCTGTTTTGCCGCGCCTTTGCGGACCAGGTAGGCGCGGCTGTCGCCAACCTGAGCGATGAAGGCTTCGCCGTCGAGCACGAGCGCGAGAGTCGTCGTCGTGCCCATTCCGTGATGCTCGGGCGCGGTGTTGGCTTTCTGGTAGATGGCTCTGTTGGCGGTGTCGATGCCTTTTTTGAGCGCGGCCTCGATCGACTCGGGAGTGCGCTTGGGGACTTTGTGCCACCAGCGATGCAGCTCGCTGAGGATGGTCTCGGTGGCGATGGAGCTGGCCAGCGCTCCGGACGCGGCGCCGCCGACGCCGTCGGCAACAATCAAAATGAATGGCGCTGTATGTACTGAAACGAGGGACGGCGCGCTCTGTGTCGCGATGTCCCCCGTTTCGAGGTTGGCAATTAAAAAGGCATCCTGATTGTCGTGCCTGATGAGGCCGACATTCGTGATCCCAAAAATCTCTGCAATCAATTGTAACTCGAAGGAGCGTTGTATTGGGTCACGGAAGACGGGGCTTCCGGTGAGGACAAAAGATAGCGACGGCAGTCCGGTGAGGGCACTACCCATGCGTATCAGAAAGACTGGTTTCGTAATTCACGTGCAACCAAATTTTCCCGATGAAAGCTTCGACGATCAGGCTGTTTGCGTGTTGCGTTGCGGTCCTGGCTGCGTCCTGTCGGCCGGCGGCGGGACCTTCTGCTCCGACTCCAGTGCCAGTTCCACCACTCGTCCCAGCGCCGCTGCCGGCGCCCAATCCGAAGCTTCCTCCGGTTCCCGATGCTCGCGGGCCGCTGCAGATCACAGTGACATATCCGAAGCCCGACCAGATGCTGACGGTGCGCGATTCGAATTTCATTTTCGGGAGCGTGGGGACCGGCGACGCAGCACTGCGCATCAATGGCGTTGCCGTACCCGTCTATCCGAACGGCGCGTTCATGGGATGGCTACCAGTTCCTCCCGACAGTGCTCCGCACTATGAGATTCTGGCGCGGAATCCGACGCAAAGCGCCCGCTTGATCCTCCCCATCAGAATTCCGCCGGCGCCGGACACCGCACACCGCGAGAAGGTCCTCGGCGATACTCTGCAGCCCGCGCCTTCACCCGACACGCTGACTGCGATTCCTGGAAACGTCTACGTCACGCTTGGCGCGCCAGCTTCTACGGTCGACGACACCGACCGCGTGACGATTGCGCGACCCGCTCCCGGAAATGGCCAGGATTATAAGTGGTTCTTGTTTCCCGGCACCGTCGTGAAACTCACCGGGTCGCAAAAGGCGAGCGGTGATGACTTCGTCCGCATCGAGCTCGACTCCGGTCAGGTTGCGTGGGTGCTGCGCAGCGAGCTGCAGGCGCAACACATCTCCACGACCGCACCGACTGGATTTGCCGGCGACTCTCTTGCGCCTGTCAGGCAAATTGGCGGCGTGCGCGTCCTGCCGAGTCTCGACTGGATCGATGTAGAAATCCCAATGACGGGTCCGCCTCCAGCGTACCTGGTCGAAGAGACCGATCGAACGATTTCCTTGCTCGTGTACGGAGTCACCAGCGCGCCGGTCATCTCGCAAATGATCGAGCCTACGGATCCATACTTCAACAGCATCAGCTCGACTCCCGAGCCGACGAGGGTGCGCTATTCGATCAATCTAAATCGGGCACCTTACGGGTACCTCGCGATGTGGCAGAATGGTACTCTCGTTTTCAGAGTGAGACGGCCGCCGCGAATCGCGGACGCGACGTCGCCATTGCGTGGACTCACCATCACCGTCGACCCCGGGCATCCACCGGCAGGCGCCACAGGTCCCACCGGATTGTACGAGGGTGACGCCGTGCTGCAGGTCGGCTTCAGGGTCCGCGACCTGCTCATGCAGCGCGGGGTGAACGTGGTCATGACGCGAACCACCCCGGATCCCGTCGATCTCGGGCTCCGGCCGATAATCAGCCGCCGCGCCAACGCGCACGCCTTCGTCTCGATTCACCTCAACGCCTTCCCCGACGGCGTCAATCCATTTGTCAACAATGGGTCATTGACGCTTTATTTCTGGCCGCATTCGATTCCGCTGGGCCTGGCAACTCAGTCGGCGCTGCTCGCCGAGCTGGGGTTGCGCGACAACGGGACGAAATTCCAGAACATTGCAGTGGCGCGCGGGACATGGATGCCATCGATACTCACCGAGGGAGCGTTCGTCATCATGCCGGATCAGGAAGCGGGGATGCGAACGCCGACCTATCAGGAGGCTTACGCTACCGCGATAGTTCGCGGTCTCGAGAGCTACTTCGCTTCACTAGCTCAAAAACAGTGAGAACGGCTGCGCTCGTCGCCGCGCTGTTGTTTACAGCGGCGCGGGCAATCAGCGCGCAGCTACCGCCCGACGAGCATTGGCGAACCCTTCACACCCGCCATTTCCGGGTGCATTTCGCTCCCGCGTTGGAGGAGGAGGCGCGACGCGCGGCGGTCAATGCGGAGCGCGCCTACACCGAGCTTTCCACTGAGCTCGTGCCACCGCGCGGAACGATCGACCTCGTCATCTCCGACAACGTCGATTTCGTCAACGGTTACGCGACGCCATTCCCGTCCAACAGAATCGTGCTCTACGCGCATCCGCCGACGGAAGCCTCGGGGTTGCGCAGCTACGAGGACTGGAACGCGCTCGTCGTTACCCACGAGCTCACCCACATTTTCCATCTCGATCGCTCGCGCGGGATCTGGCGGTTCGGGCAAGCCATCTTCGGCCGCAATGCGCTGCTATTTCCCAACTTGTACGAGCCGCGGTGGGTGCTCGAGGGACTAGCCGTTTATTTCGAGTCACGTTTGACCGGCCTCGGCCGACTGGAAAGTTCCGAGCATTACATGATCGCTCGAGCGGCGGCAATTGCCAATCGAGTGCCGACGTTGCAGGAGCTCTCGCCCGGTACGTCGCGCTTCCCGGGTGGGGAGGTGATCTACGTCTACGGCTCGCTTCTGTTTGACTACCTGTCCCGAACGCGCGGTCCCGGCAGCATTCGCGAGTTCGTAGAGCGTGGCGCCAAGACACCGCTGCCTTTCATCCTGACTCTCACGTCGCGCAGCGCGTTCGGGATGTCGTTCCAGACTGCGTGGCGCCAGTGGCGTGACTCGCTCGTCCGCGAGATGCGCTCGAGCCGCGAACCAATGCCTGGCTGGCGCCAGCTGACTAGCGCCGGGCGCGTCGTGCAGTCTCCGCGTTGGCTTGGCGACACTGCGCTCATCTACGCTGGAGACAAGGCGCGTGAGATGCCGGCCGCGTATGAGGTATCGCTCAGCGGTCGCGAAAAAAATCTTGGCCGACGGAACGCGCCCGGGGGCAACGTGTTGATGCCGGATGGAAGTCTGCTTTTTTCGCAACCCGATTACCTCGATCCATACCATATCCGATTCGATCTCTACGTTCAGCGTAACGGTGCCCAGGTCCGTTTGACCACCGGTGCTCGTCTCACCGCGCCTGATGTGCGCGCTGATGGCGAGATCGTAGCGGTTCAAGACGTCCCTGCCTCGACGAGGCTGGTGCGTGTGACACGCGATGGTCGCACCCTCGTGCCGATCACTCCCACCAGTCTGGACGTTCAATGGTCGGATCCTCAGTGGTCACCCGACGGCTCGCGCATCGTGGCAGTCAGGCAGAGTCGGGGACGTTCAGATATTGTCATCCTCGATTCCGACGGGAAGACGATCGATTCGTTCGCGGCAACGCACGGTCTCAATTCGGCGCCGAGCTGGTCGGCGGATGGACGTCGCATCTTCTTCTCGTCCGAGCGGAGCGGCACCCCCCAGATTTACGTCGCTGACGTGACCACATTTGCGCCGACGGTCTCACGAGTCACCGATGCGTCCACCGGGCTATTCTCGCCGGAAGTTTCACCCGACCAGACCAAACTTGCGGCGCTGGTGTTCAATGTCGACGGCTATCATCTCGGTGTTGCGCCGCTCGGATCGCTCGAGCCAGTCCCAGCCGACAGCGCCAGAATCAGTCCGAGAGCAGGGTGCCAGAACTGCCTCGACATCGTCCAGGGCTTACCCCCCCTTGGCACCTCCGACACATCGCGAGCGACTGAATACTCGGCATGGCCGTCCCTGCTGCCGCGTTACTGGACGCCGGTGCTGGAGAGCACCACGGACGATGGTACCTCGTTCGGCGCATCGACGAGCGGCTACGATGTGGTTGGCCGCCACAGCTATACGATGGAAGTTCTGCGCAACAATCGTTTCAGGGAGAACTCGGCGTGGTTGTGGTATCGCTACTCGGGCTTCGGCCTTCCGTTGATCGACCTCTACGCCTCGCAGAACTTTTCCAACGGCCATGTATTTAGCAGTGTTGGCGGGCAGACTGTCGAAGTCGGAAATATTCTCGAACGCGATCGCATCGCGTCCCTGCAGGCGACGTTCATCCGCCCGCGCTTCCGCTCCTACTCGCTGGCATCGATTGGCGGAGAAATCGAAAACATCGATTACTTGACCGCTCCCGACACTCTGCTTCGGCACCTCTCACCCTTCTTCAGCACGAGTCGGACGTATCCCGCGCTAGTCGCCTCGGCCGGATGGTCAAATGCGCAGCGTCCAGCACTCAGCATCTCGCCCGAGGATGGAGTCAGCATCAGCATGAGCGGTCGCGCCCGCTGGCAGTACGGCTCCTCCGGCAGCTCCACTCGCAGCGCGGTAGCCGTTGGCACCGCGTTCAAGTCGCTCGATCTTGCCGGATTCGCCCACCACGTGCTCGCGCTTCGGGGAGCTGGCGGCATCACTGACGAGCACTCTCCGGATCGATTCACCGCCGGTGGCATCAGCGGCACGTTGCTCGAGGTTTTTCCCGGGTACTCACTCGGCGAGCAGCGTCGAACCTTTGGCGTTCGCGGCTACCCTGGCGGAGTGGAGCAGGGAATTCGCGCCTACTCCGCGGCGCTCGAGTATCGCGCTCCCCTCTTCGCACCATCGCGCGGATTCCGGTTCATTCCGGTTTTCATCGATCGCACATCACTGAGTATCTTTGGAGAGACCGGTCGGGCTTATTGCCCCAAGGTCGTGACGGATGGGGTGTGTCGATCCGTCGACGTTTCCAATCCTGCGATGACTTCCGTAGGTGCCGAATTCAACATCGACAGCGGGCTGCAGCTGGACCTGCAAGCCAGAATTCGGCTGGGGCTGGCGTTTCCATTGGCGAACCGGCAGCAGCTTCGTGCTAGCGCGGCTCAGGCATACGCTACCTTTGGAGCTTCGTTCTAGCTCGTGATTCCAGGCAAACAGAGGTTTTTTTCAGCGGCTCTCGGAGTTGTGTCTGCCGAGTGAAACTGAAAGCGGGCAAGCAGAAGTCAGTGGAAAAGATTGGTACACAATCTAATGTGATGTGTATTACGTAAAGGATTGTCAAATAAGGGGATAACTTAAGACTGGCGCGGACTCACGAATCCGGGTAGTATCCCTGCCCCGCATCAAACCACCGATGCCCAAGCGTGAAGTCCCTGAGTCCATCGTCTTCTTATTGACAACCTGTATTACTTGGGAGAGTTGTAACTAATGCCTATACCTGCCGTGCCGCCCCAGGGCGAAGCCCAGCTCAATGACAATGCGCGGACTGTGATCAGCAAGCGGTATCTGATCAAGGACGCTACGGGCACGCCTACGGAGCAGCCGGAGGACATGTTCTGGCGCGTCGCGGGAACTGTGGCCGAAGCGGATCGCCGCTACGGCGGGAGCGACAGCGAAGTCACCGACATGGCAGGCGAGTTCTATCGCCTGATGGCGGAGCGTCGCTTCGAGCCGAACTCTCCGACGCTCATGAACGCTGGTCGCCCGCTCGGGCAGCTTTCAGCGTGCTTCGTCCTGCCGATCGAGGACGCGCTCTCCAACGGTCGCGACGGTATCTACGACACCCTGCGCGCGATGGCGTTGATTCACCAGTCCGGCGGCGGCACCGGGTTCGCGTTTTCCAAGCTACGCGGCAAGGGTTCGATGGTTCGTTCGACGACGGGAGTTGCCTCAGGTCCCGTGTCGTTCATGAAGCTCTACGATGCTTCGACCGATGCGGTGAAGCAGGGCGGCACGCGTCGCGGCGCCAACATGGGAATTCTCCGCGTCGACCACCCGGACATCATGGATTTCATCACCTGCAAGGAAGACCTGACTCAGGTGACGAACTTCAACATCTCGGTCGCCGTCACTGACAAGTTCATGAGCGCCGTGAAGGCAGAAACGAGCTACGATCTCATCGATCCGAGCACCGGGAAAGTCGCCGGTCAGCTCGATGCGCGGATGGTGTGGGACAAGATGATCGAGGGCGCTTGGAGAACGGGCGAGCCCGGCTGCTTCTTCATCGACGAAGCCAATCGGTACAATCCGGTCCCGCACGTCGGTCAATACGAGGCGACGAATCCGTGCGGTGAGCAGCCGCTTCTCCCGTACGATGTCTGCAACCTCGGCTCGATCAACGTCGGCTACTACGTGAAGGACGGGGCGATGGATTGGAACGCGCTGAAGCGCGACATCCATCTGTCGACGCACTTCCTCGACAACATCATCGACGTCAACAAGTATCCGCTGCCGGAGATCGACGCGCTTTCCAAGAGAATCCGGCGCATCGGATTCGGCGTCATGGGCTTCGCCGACGCGCTGGTGCGTCTTGGCATCGCCTACAACAGCATCGAAGGCGTCGAGTTCGGGCGCCAGTTGCAGAAGTTCGTCGACGTCGAATCGAAGCGCGAGAGCGAGCGTCTCGCCAACGAGCGCGGCCCGTTCCCGGAGTGGGCGAGATCCATCTGGGGTCCGGACGAGACCTGCGCGCGCGACGCGAGAGGCAATCGCGTTCGCCCGATGCAGCTACTGCGCAATTGCAACGTCAACACCATCGCCCCGACTGGAACGATTTCGATCATCGCCGGCTGCTCTTCGGGCATCGAGCCACTCTTCGCCGTCGCGTTCATGCGCAATCAGGCGGGCGTGTTGATGCCGGATGTGAACGAGGACTTCGTCTCGATCGCGAAGAAGGAAGGTTGGTATTCGGACGAGCTGATGGAGAAGATCGCCAAGGAAGGGCACATCCACTTCGATGAAGTGCCGAAGCAGTGGCAGCGCGTTTTCGTGACGGCGCATGACATCACTCCCGAGTGGCACGTGCGGATGCAGGCTGCTTTCCAGGAGAATTGCGACTCGGCGATTTCGAAGACCACCAACTTCCCGCACGCAGCAACCCCTGAGGACGTGAGGTCGATCTACGAGCTCGCCTACGCGCTCAAGTGCAAAGGCGTCACTGTCTATCGCGATGGCTCGCGCGACAACCAGGTGCTCTCAACGGGAGCGACCGAGCTGGCGAAGGCCGAGCGCGACGGAAGGGCAGAGCGTGGCGAGCTCCACGGGACGATCGCGGAGCTGGAGGCGGAGAACGCGCGACTGAAGCAGGCGCTGTTCGACGCCGAGGCGGAAAACCTGCAACGTCGCGCCAAGCGGGCGCGTCCGGACACTCTCCGCGGCATCACCACCCGCATCGAGACCCCACTCGGCACGATGTTCCTTAACATCACCGAGGATGATCGCGGCCAGCCCTTCGAGGTCTTTATCAACCTCGGCAAGGCCGGTGGCGCTGCGATGGCGGACGCGGAAGCAATCGGCCGTCTGATCTCCCTGGCATTGAGATCGGGTATTCCGATTCGCGAGGTGCACCGGCAACTGCGCGGCATCGCGTCGGACAAGGCGATCGGTCTTGGCCCGAACAAGGTGCTCTCGGTTCCCGATGCGATCGGTATCGCGCTCGAGAAGTGGATGCGCGAGAAGCAGGGCGTGCAACAGGATCTGCTCGGCGCCGCGCCGACGCCACCGTCACCGGTGGAGATCGTGCAGCCAAACCAGTCGCCGATCGCCAATACTGGTGACGCGACACAGTCTCAATTCGGATTCGAGACCGTGAACCGCAGCGAGTCGTTCATCGGCACCTGCCCCGACTGCGGATCTTCACTCGAATTCGCTGAAGGCTGCGCGAAGTGCCACGTTTGCGGCTTCTCCGAGTGCGGGTGAGCTAGTTCGTACGAAAAGGCCGGGCTGAACGCCCGGCCTTTTTTTATCCCACTTTTTATCCCGCAGATAATGCTGTAACGACGTGCGCAGCCTTATCTCACTCCGCCAAACCAGCGGATGCGCTTCATTCCCTTATTGACGAGGTCTTCGGGCCCGAGAGTCTTCCCTCGTTTCCAGAAGAAATCCATCTCATCGTTCACCGCGGCAAGAGCGAAGCGCGATTCTTTGATCAGTACAAACGCCGCGTAGAGCAGGAGCGCCGCCCCGGTGAGCCCGAGGGCAATGGGTATCGGCGTAAATGCGGCGCTGGTGACCGCCAGCAATCCAATGCTGACGCTGGTGCCGACGAAGAAAGCGAGCGCGCCGTACAGTCGCGACAGGGCGCGCTGGAGCAGTCTCGACCGCGTCGTTACGTAGTCCAACTGGACAAACAGCATCCGCCGCTCTTCCTCGGCTTCGGGGGTGTGCTCTCCCTGCGCCAGCGGTGCCAGTTGCGTGAATATCTCACGCGTGCGGGACACTGCCCGATTCAAGCGGTCGGAGGTTGCCAGGATCAGCGAGCCGCAGGCGGAGATCAGCACCGCCGGCGTGATCATCGCCGAAAGGACGGAGATCGCGGAGGGGAAGTCGGTCATGTTAACTCGCTCAAAAGCTAGTCAAACCGGGGTCCCATAGGTTTTTGTAACCGCACCGCAGCACAAGTGACATATTAGGGGCAAGTTTACGGCGTCAGCCAAGGAGGGCTATGGACGACAAGAAGATCGCCGCGTTGGCAAAGAAGAACGCGGCTAAAGCTGCCAAAGCGAACCTGCGCAGAGGCTTTGGAAAGAGATACGACAAGAATCTGCCGGATCTGCCGACCGACGCCGAAACGCTCAAGGAGCGCCAGGAGCACGAGCGGTTTTTCAAGGAAATGCGCAAGCGGGACTTCTAATGTCGATCACCCGCATTTTCGCCGCACTTGCCGGTACGGCTTTGCTTGCGGGTCGCGTCGAGGCACAGCAGCCTCCTGCAGGCGCACAACCCACTGCCGCGCAGCCGGCGCCGCGAATTCCCAGAGCCACTGCCAGCACCAGAGCCTCCGTCCAGGTGCTGATCGACAGCCGTTTTGACGCCAAAGAAGGGGGCTGGTTCGGAGCGCTCAACCTGGCAGGGCCAGCGAGGATCGCGATCGATTACGGCCAGCCACACTTGCGCGGCCGCAACGTCATCGGCATGCCCGGCGTCGTTCCCTGGGACAGCGTTTGGCGCACCGGCGCGAACATGTCGACCCAGCTCTCGACCGAAGTCGACATGACCATCGGGAATACCTTCGTCCCGCGCGGCGTCTACACGTTGTTCTCTCTACCGACCCGCAGCGGGTGGAAGCTGGTGATCAGTAAGGAAGTGCTTCAATGGGGAACCGACTACGATCCATCCAAGGATTTCGCCCGCATCGACCTTCGCCAGCGCACACTTCCAGAGCCGATCGAGAGCCTCACGTTTTGGCTCATCCCCGCGATTGAAAACCCGCCGTCCACGACGTTCCCGCACGGCGTGCTGAAGTTTGCGTGGGGCACCACCGAGCTTTCCACCGATTGGAAAGTAGGCCGCTAGACCCTTGTCTCTAGGCGCGCGTCGAACTCGGTGCGCGTCTTTTTTGTCGCGCTCTTCCCGAGCCGGTCGGGGTTTGAGACCGGGATATAAGTCAGCTCGATGCCCGACTCCGCGCGTTTGAGGAGCATACCTCCACGGGCCATGTCACCGTGGCCCACGAACTCTTTCGGGAATAACAGCTTCTTGCCGAAGATTGGCTCGAGGACGTCGACGTACTTTCCCGTCGCCACGCTTCCCAGCAGAACGACCTCGCACCGGGGTCCGATTTTCTCCGCCAACCGCTTCGCGTCCACTTCCAGGGGGTAGCGGTACCGGGATTCATCGGCAGCGATTGGGACCGCGGCGAATCGTTCCAGGTCCCTGAGCGTGACCATCACGCCGGCCGAGCACAGGCCATCGGTGGGCGTGATGATGTGCACCCCCGCCGCGCGGCGCGGCGGCGGATTCTCGAACGCCCGCGCGTAGTTCAGCTTGCCGCGGAAATAGAGACCGCTCAGGAAGCTGAAGACCTCGCCGAGGGGAGCGCCTTCTTCGCTGCGGACCCTTTGGGCGACGGTAAAGTCAGCCCGTGGGTTGAACAAAAGGGCCGCTCTCTTTCCTCCGCAGCTGGCCGGTGAGAGCAGGAAGATTCGCCGTTGCAACACGCCCCTAATTCAAGCAAATCTTTCGCCGCTCTGACAGAGGGAAGCGCGAGGGTGCGAAGAGCGTTAAAATTCGTGAGGGGGAACTTCCATGGCCAAAAACAGACTACTGGACCTTCACGAGATCGGGCAATCGATCTGGCTCGACAGCATCGACCGAAGAATGCTCCAAGACGGTGAGCTCGACCGCCGCATTCGCGAAGATGCGCTCACCGGTATGACGTCGAACCCAACGATCTTTCAAAAGGCGCTCGCCTCGAGCAATGCCTACGACGATCAGATAACAGAAGCAGAAGACAAAGGGCTAACGAGCTGGGAGCTATTCGAGCTCCTGGAGACGACCGACGTACGCGACGCCTGCGATCATTTCGCCGGTGTCTACAGCTCCACCCGCGGAGGCGATGGATACGTCTCGATCGAAGTGTCGCCAGGAGTCTCCCACTCGGCCGACGCGACGGTCGAAGAGGCGCGACGACTCTGGAAGACCGTCGATCGACCCAACGTGATGGTGAAGGTGCCCGGCACGGCTGAAGGGGCAATCGCGGTGCGCCGACTTATCGCCGAAGGAATCAACGTCAACATCACGCTGCTGTTTGCGATCGAGGCGCACGAGCGAGTCAGCGACGCCTATATCGCCGGCCTCGAGGATCGAATCAAATCGGGGAAGCCGATCGATGGCCTTCATTCGGTGGCAAGTTTCTTCGTCAGCAGAGTTGATACGGAAGTGGACAAGCGACTCGACGTGCTGATAGCCAAGGCAGACGCGGCGGAAAGAGACAGACTCAAGATGCTCAAGGGTCGCGCTGCGATTGCCAACGCCAAGCTCGCTTACCGCCTCTTCAGACAGAAATTTGCCGGTCCGCGATGGGAGACACTCGCACGGCAAGGCGCACGACTCCAGCGGCCGCTGTGGGCGAGCACCAGTACCAAGAATCCCGAATACCGCGATGTGATGTACGTCGAAGAGCTGATCGGCCCCGACACCGTCGATACCATGCCGCCGGCGACGATCGAAGCCTTCCGCGAGCACGGCGTCGTCGATAGGACCGTCGACAAAAAGGTTGCCGCCGCTGAAGGCTTGCTCAGGGAGATCGAAGCGGTTGGCATCTCGATGAAGGACGTCACCGCGAAGCTGCTCGTCGACGGCATCGCTAGCTTCCAGAAATCGTTCGACGAGCTGATTGGTGGCCTTGAGTCGAAGATCGGTTCACTAGCACCTGGCGGGAAGTGACAGGGATCTACACCCCTCGTACCAAGATCGTCTGCACGCTTGGTCCCTCAACCGCGAGCGATGAAACGATTCGCGGGCTGATCGAGGCGGGTATGAACGTGGCCCGCGTGAATTTCTCGCACGGCACCCACGAGCAGCACGCCGCCACGATCGCCATGGTTCGCCGCCTCGCGGAAGAAGCTGGCAAGCCGATCGCCATCCTCGGTGATTTGCAGGGCCCCAGAATCAGAATCGGTGATCTTGCCAGCCCAATCAATCTCAAGGTTGGCGAAGACATCGTCCTCGTTCACGAGGGTCACGAGAAGAACGGGGAGATTCCCGTCACCTACGATCAGCTCGCGCAAGACGTTCATGTCGGCGATCGCATCCTCATCGACGATGGTTTGATCGAGCTTGTTACGCTCGACGTCGGCAATGCACGAGTGAAGGCGCGCGTGCTGAATGGTGGCGATCTCAAGAGTCACAAAGGCATGAATTTGCCTGGTGTCCAGGTCTCGGCTCCATCGATCACCGATAAGGATATCGCCGACATCCACTTCGCCGTCGACCAGGAAGTGGATTACCTCGCCCTTAGCTTTGTACGACGGGCTGAGGACATAGAGTCGCTTCGGAAGATGGTTCCCAAGTGGCTGCTGGTCGTGGCGAAGATCGAGAAGGACGTCGCGCTCCATAACATCGAAGCGATCGTTCGTGCCAGCGATGCGGTCATGGTCGCGCGCGGTGACCTTGGCGTCGAGTTGCCATTCGAGGCCGTACCCGGCGCCCAAAAGAGAATCATTCGCCTCGCCAATCGTTACGGGCGTCCGGTGATCACCGCCACGCAGATGCTGGAGTCGATGATCGAGCACCCACGACCAACGCGGGCCGAGGCCAGCGACGTCGCCAACGCCATCATGGATGGCACCGATGCGGTGATGTTGTCGGCGGAGACTGCCGCGGGTGCGTATCCACGACTCGCCGTCGAAGCGATGACGCGCATCATCAAGGAAATCGAAACTCATCCCCCAGTCGCCCCTTTCGCTGGCGCCGAGCAGGGCGATGGAATCGTCACGACCGAAGTGGCGATTGCCGCCGCAACCGTCGCGGCGGTGGACATGCTCGGCGCGCCCCTCGTTGTAGTCTTCACCAAAAGCGGATTCTCAGCGCGTGTAGTCGCATCGAAGCGGCCACCGGTCCCGATTCTGGCGCTCACCGATGAAGGGCGCACCTATCGGCAGCTGGCGCTGGTGTGGGGTGTCGTGCCGGCGCTGGTGCCGCACTGCGCCGATTACGACGAGATGATGGAGCGCACGAAGGACGTTGTCGCCGAGCGCGAGCTCGCCAGCAACGGCGACCGCATCATCGTGACAGCCGGAGTCCCGTTCGACATGCCCGGCACAACCAATCTCCTGAAGGTGGAGACTGTCTGAAACTCACCTTTCTGGGGACTGGGACCAGCTTTGGCATCCCCCAGATCGGCTGTTCCTGCGAGGTTTGCCGATCCACTGATCCGCGTGACAAGCGGACCAGAGTTGGTGCGCTGGTCGAGACGAACGGAGGCGTGCGAATACTCATCGACACGCCGCCGGAGCTGCGACTTCAGCTGATCAACGCCGGCGTCAGTCAGGTCGACGCGATTCTTTTCACCCACGATCACGCCGACCACGTGCACGGCATCGACGACATTCGCGCGCTGTCGGACAAGAGTGACGTCCCCATCGAGATGTACGGACCTCCCGACTCCATGGCACGACTCGCCAAGCGCTTCGCTTACATCTTCGACGACTCGATCAAGGCGCTTCCGGGCACGAGCAAGCCGGAGGGTTCGGCACACGGAGTTCCGCCGGGAAAGTCATTTCGCATTGGAGACGTCGAAGTCCTTCCCATCGCGATCCCGCACGGACCGGTGTCGGTTTACGGATATCGCATTGGGAACCTGGGCTACGTCACCGACGCCAAGGAGCTGCCCGACGAGGCGGTGAACGCATTTCGCGGCGTTGACGTTCTGGTGTTGAATGCGCTCTTCAGGACTC
>QHUA01000090.1 GCA_003221805.1 Gemmatimonadota bacterium | reverse complement strand
TTCAAGGATCGACAAGGAAGGATCTGGGATGTGTGGCAAGTCCATCCCTCCGCCGCTGAGCGCCGTTTCGTTCAGCGCAGAACAAGAGAAGAAGACAGGACCGACTCCTCCGAGCGCCGCAGCGGCAAGGAGCGCCGGACCGGCGCGGCCAAGAAGGCAAGAGCCACCATCGCCGAAGAGTTCACCTACGGCTGGCTCTGCTTCGAGTGCGTCGATGAGAAGCGCCGGCTCGCTCCCGTTCCCGAAGGATGGGATAGGGCCGACGACGAAACGATCGAGCAGTGGTGCTGCGTCGCCAAGCCGGTGGTGCGCCGGAAGACCGACCCGCAGCGTCCAGCGGACGGACCAAAACTGCCCTAGTCCCGCAGCGCCGTCGCTCGACCAATCTCGGTTCCCGCTAGCGACCTCCCTTCTCGTTGGCGGTCGGAAATGCCGGCACCGGATAGGGACCGATCTTCGCCACCGTGTACTCACCGGCCCAGAAATCGGGTGGGCCATCGCTGTCCTGGACCTTGTGGCTCACGGGCTTCAATCCGTTCTTCAGGTACGCCGCGATCGCGTAGAGCTCCTCGTTCGACATGTTCCGCCACGACATCCACGGCATCGGCACCGCCAGATAGTGGGGATGCAGCGGGAAATTTCCCTGGCCAGGAGTGGTCGACGTTATTTCAACGTCGGGGGTCTCCTCGGGCCGCAGACCGTACCGAAGCGCGTTGAAGATCTGTCGCTCGGTGAAGCTGCCGGTTCCAGTCGCCACATCAGGCGTGAGATTTTTTGCGCGGGTCACGAACGGGCCAATGCGAAATTGCTGTGTGATCGTATCCCGCATGCCGTCCAGCCAAAAGGCTGCCGCCGGATTGTCGCCCCCGCCATGGCATTCACCGCAGGCGTGGCTCACCACCATGTGCCTACCCAGAGCAATCTGAGCCTGCATGGCAGCGTGGGACCTGCCGCCCGTAGAGCCTCGGACACTCTTTGACGGCGCAGGCGCCGAGTACGCGGCGGCAAAAAGAATGGCGATAACACAGGTGCCGAATGCGAGCAACTTGGTGGACCGTCGCGTCACGCTGCCTCCTAGCTGAATTTTTTATGGCTTTACTTCGAGAACTCCCATCATGCCGTGGTCTTCGTGATCGAGGATGTGGCAGTGGAACATCCACTTCCCTGGATAATCGTCGTAGCGGACGATGATCCGCGCCGTCGAGTGCTTCGGAATGTTGAGCATGTCCTTCCAGGCGAGATACGGCTCCTTCACCCCATCCCGATCGAGCACCTGGAATTGAAAACCGTGGAGATGGAACGGGTGATCCATGCCGACGATGTTGGTGATCTCCCAGATCTCGGTCGCGCCGACGTGGGTGCTGACATCGACGCGCGCCATGTCCATGGTGTGACCGTTGATGATTCCCTGTCCGAAGATGATGGTGCGCACGGCCGTCGCCTTGGTGGTGTCGAGCGGAACGATCTTCGTCAGCGTCGCCGGAATTACAGGAGGCGTCACCGGGGGCAGGTTTGTGGTCTCGAGAGTGAGCAGGTCGCGCGTGACGTTCCAGTCGGCGGGCCGGGTCTGTGGCGAGTAGCGGTCGTAGGGAAGATTCTGAAGGACGGTGCTGCTGCCCCTTGCTCCGCCACGCACCAGTAGCTCGACTCGCTCTCCAGTAGTGAGCAGTACCTCTTTCACTTCAACCGGCTTCTCGAGCAGTCCGCCATCCGTGCCGACCTGCAGCATCGTCTGCCCGGGAATCGCGATGCGGAAGATGCGGCCCGCCGAGGAGTTGACGACGCGCCAGCGCTGGACCTCGCCGCTTCGAATCTGGATCCTCGGCAGCACTTGACCATTCACGAACAACACCGGCCCCTCGCGGCCGTTTTCCTCGTCGATTCCGCCATGATGAGATGCCGGATCGGGGAAATCGATGGTGCCGTCCTGGAGGAACCGATTATCGGAAAGGACCAGCAACTTTTCAGTCAGGCGCGGGAGCGGATCGTCGGCGGCGTGCACGACGATGGCGCCGAATAGTCCCTTGCCGATTGCAAACCCGGTGCGATGGTCGGGATGCGGATGGTACCAGTACGTGCCAGCGGTGCCTGGCCGCACGGTGAAGACGTAGTCCTTCGACTCACCCGGCTTGATCGGGTGGAACGGACTGCCATCCGATTCGAACGGCAGATGAATACCGTGCCAGTGGACAGTCGTCGGCTCCGGCAGCTCGTTCTTGAAGTGGATGATGACGCGATCGCCCTCACGCACGTCGAGGGTCGGACCCGGCACGTGCCCGTTGTAAGCGAAGACTTCGCTGACGACGCCCGGTTGCAACGACAGCTTGGTGACCGCCGCGGTGAGATTCACCTCCACTGTCCTCGGCAGTTTGGAGATGTTCACGAGCAGCGGCGGATTCGAGGCGAGATCGCCGGTGGCCGATGGATTTGCGCGCGCGGCGAACGTCTCTCGTGGACTGGAGGGCGCCACGAGAGTGGCAGACAATACGAACACCGTCAGTAGCATGAGCGTTTTGCTCATCCCGCCGGCTTTGTTTTGGATGCGCCAATATTGGCACGACCGGCCAAACGAGCAATACTATCCTGTGTTTTGACATCTGCGTGACACGACAACCATTTTGCGGAGCAGCGATCATGTCGCCGACTTCTTTCTCCCGCACGCTTCCCTTCGTCGCGTGGCTCATTGGTAATGCGGCGTGTGCCCAGCAAGTCCAGTCATCGGCAGGCGATCAGAGACTCCTCATTCTCTCCAAGAACGAGCAGCAACTTTCGATCGTCGATCCGGCGACGCTCAAGATCGTCGGCAAAGTCCCCACCGGTCCTGATCCGCACGAAGCGGTGGCATCGACCGACGGAACGCGGGCCTACGTCTCGAATTACGGCGGCGGCGCGTACAACACCCTCACCGTCATCGACCTCGTCAACCACAAGTCGCTCGGCACTATCGACCTCGGTGCTCTGCGCGGCCCGCACGGACTCCACTTCGTGGGCGGCAAAGTCTGGTTCACCGCCGAAGCGGCCAAAGCGATCGGCAGCTACGATCTACCGACGAACAAGATCGATTTGATTCTCGGGAGTGGACAGGATGGGACGCACATGATCTACGCCTTCCCCGATTTGTCGCGGCTGGTGACGACCAATGTTGGATCGGGCAGCGTGACCATTTTCGAGAAGCGGGCCGGACCACGTCCCAACTGGAGCGCAACGACGATTCCGGCCGGAGGTAGAGCCGAGGGGTTCGACGTTTCGCCGGATGGAAAGCAGATCTGGGCGGCGAATGCCCAGGACGGCACGATCACCGTCATCGACGTGGCCACCAAATCCGCGACGTCGTTTGCTGCGAACGTGCAGGGCGCCAATCGACTTAAGTTCACGCCGGACGGGGCTCTGGTGCTGGTGTCGACACTCGGAGGGCCCGACCTGCACATCATCCGCGCATCAGATCGGTCGGAGGTGAAGCGAATCCCGGTCGGTACCGGTGCGGCCGGAATCCAGATTCAACCCGATGGCGCACGCGCTTACGTTGCGTGTTCGCCGGACAATTATGTCGCGGTGGTCGATCTGAAATCGATGCAGGTCGTTGGAAAGATCGACGCCGGGAAGAATCCCGACGGTCTGGCGTGGGCGCGAATTCCGCGCAGCTAGAAAAAAGTCGCGGCCAGAACGCCAGTCGCCAGCTGCCTGCAGCGAGGCTGACGGTGACGCCCTGACCGCTTACAACTCAATCAGGCGACGTTGACGCCGAGGTTGATGACCCCTGCGTAGCCATCGCTGGTCTTCGAGGTCTGTAGAGTCAATCCGGCCTTGTCGTTCGTCGACAGGCTGTTGTAGATCCCGTCGCTCGCGTTGCGAACGTCGCGGCTGCCGCGCGAGCTGTACGGGCTCTGGGTGTAAACCGAATCCGTCAGCGAGTCGTCGAAGAAGAACTGCGAGGTGAACTCGTAGGTCTTGGTCGAGCCCGCGTAGAGACGGAGCTTGAAATGGATGTGAACGGCACGCCCGCTGTACCAGCCAGGATATATGGTCGTGAACGCTGCAACCCCGTTCGCATCCGTTATCTGGTAACCGCGCAGGAATCTTTGGGAAGAGCCGGAGACGTCGGAGTAAACGCCGCCGGCGTCGCAGTGCCACACGTCGAGATAGGCGCCAGTCAGAGGAGTGCAGGCGCTGTTCGCGACGCGTGACACGTTGAACGTCAGAGCCAGTGGACTTCCTGTCGAGACGACGCCCGTCGATGGATCGCTGCGGATGTCGAAGCGATTGAGCTTCTCGTCGACGAAGAACGGTCCTTCAGTCAGCGCCGCCGTCAGGACGCACGTCGCGCTTCCAGTCGTCGGCGTCGTCGTCCCGCTTGAAGTGGTATCGGTGACGGTGTTGGCCGATGCCTCGCAACTCGCCAGCAGCGACTGCGATACGAACACGCTCGCCGCGCCCTTGGCCGCGAAGCCGAGCAGATCGCGGCGACTGAGTTGGGTCAGCCTGGGAGATAATGTCTCGATGAGTTTGCCGGCCATGGGAACTCCGCAGTTGCATGATCGCGCGACGACGGGTTCGACACGCTCATATCAGAGTACACGCGGCTGCAGTTATTCCCTCTCGGCAAGTTGCGAATTGCATCTGGAGGTAACGAATCGCACCTGCTTAACTGCAACTGAACGGGCGTTAACTGCAACTGAACGGGTGCGAGATGTGTGTAGCAGAGTTGTCAGCTGTTAGGTCACGACGCCAGGACGTCTCCCAGCGCCATTCGAGGCACAAGCAGTTGCTGTCACGCCACCGAGGTAAGTCAGGGCGTAGTGAACCGTCAACTGAGAACTGAGCTACTCACTGCTCGCACCCGTTCTGTTGCAGTTAAAGCCCGTTCAGTTGCAGTTCAGATGTGAAGCCCCATCGAACCTCCCCCGACTCACCTTCAACTTCACCCCACCCTTCAGCACCACCCCGTAATCCCCTCCCGGATTCCGGATCAGCGTCTCGATCAAATCGAGTCGCACGATCGCCGAGCGATGGATGCGGACGAATTTCGCCGGGTCGAGTCGTTCTTCGAGCGTTTGCATCCGCTCCCGAATCAGGTAGCGCTTGTCGCCAACGTACAGCTCGGCGTACGGCCCGCTGGCGATCATGTAGTCGATCTGCTTCACCGGTACCACGCGCACCTGCCCGCGCATCTCGACGGCGATGCGCTCGAGGTACTGACTCTTCGTCGGGGGCGCGGTCTGGGGTACCGACAAGAGCGCGCGCAGCTCGTCGGTCAGCTTCGATACCTGCTTCAGCTCGATCAGCTGCCGCGCGCGCCGGAATGCCTTCTCGAACCGCTCGTCGTCGAAAGGCTTGACCAGATAATCGGTCG
>QHUA01000247.1:1834-2638 GCA_003221805.1 Gemmatimonadota bacterium | reverse complement strand
AGGCTGTCGCTGACCTAGACGTCCGCCTCGCATATCCTCCGGCGCGTGCTTCCATGGTTCGCCAGTGTCCCACCTCCACTCCGTCAACTGATCTATCCGGTCATCGCCGCTGGCGGACTAATTCTGCTCCGCGTGTCATTTCCGTTCCCCAGCGAGGTCGATCTAGTACGACTCGGCTTCTGGACCGTTATCACACTGATCGCGGCTGCTCTGCCCGTCCGCTTGCCAGGTGGCGTTCACGCAACCATAACTACAGCTCCTGTACTCGCCGCCCTTTTCGATACCGGCCTCGGGAATCCCTTTGGCGTTTGTTGGGTCGCGTTTGTTGGGACGTTCGAGCCCCGCGACCTCCGGCGGGAGCCGAAGTGGTATGGAACGTTGTTCAACAGAGCGGACTGGATCATCTCCAGTTATGCGGCGTGGCTTGTCTTAACCGTTACGCGTTCCGTCCTCACAAGCGGGGAGCCCTTTGCCATGCTGCTGCAGATCGTCGCAGCCGGCGGCATCTTCGCTATCGTGAACAACACCCTCGGGCTTCTTGCGAACAGCCTTAAGAACCAGACTCCCATTTCTCGTGTTTGGGCATTATCGGTAAGCAACATCGTCATTGGTATTGTTTCGCAGGTTCCGCTCGGTTGGTTAATGGCCGAAATCGCGATTCGCGTCGGACCCTGGGCGGTCATGCTTTTCATGGTTCCGCTGCTTCTCGCTCGGTTCTCCTTCAGCAAGTACACGGAGACTCGTGAATTATTCTTTGGATCGGTCAGTGCTTTGTCCCAGGCGATCGATGCCAAGGACGGGTTT
>QHUA01000247.1:0-1661 GCA_003221805.1 Gemmatimonadota bacterium | reverse complement strand
GCCTCGATTCTCAAGCCAGCTGCCGCTCTACTACCGCTTGTCCCGCTGGTCATGCATCACCACGAAAACTATGACGGCTCTGGTTATCCAGATGGACTCGCTGGCGAGGCGATTCCACTCGGTTCGCGCATCATCATCGTCGCGGATGCTTATGAAGCGATGACTTCTGACCGCGTCTATAGAAAAGCGATTGGCCATGATCGAGCGATGGATCAATTGAATCGGTACAAGAGTCGGCAGTTCGATCCCAAGGTTGTCCGAGCACTCGATGCACTGATCACAAGCCGTGGCGTTGCGGCCTTCGAGGCCAGTGACCTACCGCAGATCGAATACGAAACCCTCGCCGAACTGAGGCGTCGTCTCGCACAGGATCCGCTCATACGCGACGCCCATGCTGGCTAGCGGAGTAGCTGCGGGAACGATCTTGGTCTTCGCGGTTGGTCTCCGCCTGGTAGGAGACTTTGTCCGACCCGACTCGCCCCTTGTCCTATATCTCGCCTCTCTTCTCGGTGTGGCGGTTGTCGCTGGCTGGAACTGGCGCGTACCGGGCGCCTTGCTGATCGTGGCAGGGACCTCACTCAACCTACTAGTTGCTGTGCTCAACTCGGGGATGCCCTACGACCCGACGGCTGTCGCCGCCGTTGGCGCGCCACCGCCAAGGGATGGCCTCCACGTCCTCCTCACGTCCGACACACGACTGGAGTTTCTTTCGGACGTGATTCCTGTGGGTCTGCTGCACTCCGTTTTAAGCCTCGGCGACTTCCTAAATGCGGTCGGGGGCTTCCTTATCCCGTTCATGTGGCTCCAGCCCCCGGCCAAGGCCGAGGCTGCTCAGACGCTTCGCTCAGCGAACTTCGCGTTCTTTTGGTCCGCCCAAGTCGTGAGTCGATTTGGTGACCCCATCACCCTGATAGCCCTGACCTACGTCACTTATCGGGCGACCCAGTCAGCCCTGGCGACCGCGCTGGCCGTCCTCATTGCGACGATCCCGACTGCTCTCTTCAGCTTCTTTGGTGGTGCGATCGCGGACGCGATCGGCCATCGGAGAGTGATGCTAAGGACCGACATCGTCCGCGCGGTCCTACTTGGTCTTGTTCCGCTCCTGATCGGACTCGACTCTCCCCTTGTCCTTGTGTTTGCCGCGGTGTTTGTTTCGGGGATTTGCTCGGCGATCTTCAACCCCGCCCGAATTTCAATCGTCCCAACTCTTCTTGGAAAGGACCATCTCGCCCGCGGTAACTCGCTTGTTTATGCCACCGACCGTGCGGTCGAGATAGCTGGCGGACTTGCCGGTGGAATCCTCGTTGCCACCATCGGGAGCAGCGCGTTCTTCGTGGATGCGGCAAGTTTTGGGCTCTCTGCGATGCTGCTGTCACGCGTCGCTGTTGTCGAGCGAGGGCGATCGCTTACTTGGTCGCGTCTCTTCCACGAAGCACGTGAAGGGCTCGTGCTCTTGCGGCGATCGGCGGTGCTTTGGGCTAACACGGTGTTTTCGCTGGCGGCTCAGGTTTCCAACCCGATAATCAACGGTCTTACGCCAGCCTTCGTGATTCAGCGATTTGCTGGTAACGACCCCAGCGTTGGGGCGGTGGAGTACGGAATTTCAGAAGCGGCGATAGCCGCTGGGGCCGTCCTTGCGAGCGCTCTTCTGCCGAGATATG
>QHUA01000089.1 GCA_003221805.1 Gemmatimonadota bacterium | reverse complement strand
CCTTCGAGATCTCGAGTGCTGCCGCGAACGTGCCGCCCGCGGAAACTCCGACGAAGATTCCTTCCTTCTGTGCGAGCTGCCTGGCGCACTGCATCGCCTGCGGCGCGGGGATCGTGATGACCTGATCGACGAGGTCCATGTCTATAGCATCACCGGTGAGTTTCGGAATGAAATCCGGACTCCAGCCCTGGATCGGATGCGGCTTCCACGCGGGGTGACGAGACGCGGGAGAGCCATCGGAGTTTCGCTCCTGCGGCGTCTTGCTCGTCACCATCGGAGCGTCGGCCGGTTCGGAAAGAATGACCTTCACCTCCGGGCGCTCCTTGGCGAGCACACGCCCGACGCCTTTCAAAGTGCCGCCGGTTCCGAAGCCAGTCACCCAATAGTCCAACCGCTCGCCGGCGAAATCGTTGACGATCTCGCGCGCCGTCGTACGCGAGTGGTAATCGGCATTCGCTTCGTTCTCGAACTGTCTGGTCAGAAACCAGCCGTTCTTCTTGGCGAGGGCGTTTGCCTTTCTCACCATTCCCGTTCCGCCTTCTGGCGCAGGGGTCAGGATTACTTTCGCACCGAGGAATCGCATCAGTCGCCGGCGCTCGACGCTGAATGACTCGGCCATCGTCACGACCAGCGGATAGCCTTTCGCCGCGCACACCATGGCGAGACCAATCCCCGTGTTGCCGCTGGTTGCTTCGATGACGGTCTGTCCCGGTTTGAGCGCGCCGGTTCGCTCAGCGTCCTCGATGATGCCGAGTGCAAGGCGATCCTTCACCGAGCCCAGCGGATTGAAGGCTTCGATCTTGACGTAAAGATTGACGTTCTTCGGCGCGATGCTGTTGATCTTGACGACGGGCGTCTTGCCGACGGTCTCGAGGATGTTGGCGAACTTGGTCATCTGGGCTGCCTCTGTCCAATCATTAAAGCGTGAGGTCGCGGGAATTCGGTTGCCGCTATAACGTACCCCACGGGAGGCCGTGCGGGAGCCTGTGAACAAAACTTTTACAGTTCCGGTTGTTTGCGGCAGCGGCACATCCCGCTGGGGGAGACATGTTAGGATCAGCTGACCTCGTCGCGTTCGTTCCCACCCGCGATCCTGCGAAGGCACGCACGTTCTACGAACAGACCATCGGCTTGAAATTCGTGAGTGAAGATCCGTTCGCGGTTGTTTTTGATGCCAATGGTGTAACGGTCCGGATCGCGAACGTCTCAAGCGTGAAGGGTTTCAGGCCCGCGCCCTATACAGTTCTCGGCTGGCAAGTGCCGAGCGCCGAAAAAGCGGTGCAAGCTCTCATCAAGAAAGGCGTGAAATTCGAGCGCTTTGAGGGAATGGATCAGGACCACCTGGCGATTTGGAGCTCACCGAGTGGCGCACGAGTAGCATGGTTCAAGGATCCCGACGGCAACACTCTGTCGATCACGGAAGCCTGAGTCCAGCGCAATGGGCATAGCCCGGGTAACGGTAATCTTTCTAACCCTAGTCGAAGGGTGTTGGATGGCATTCGATGGCATCCGCGCGCTTACCGTTGGCGATTATGTCACACCGAGTGGACCGCGCGCCGGTGAGCTGGGCCCCTGGCACTACGTCGTCGAGAGCGTAGGAATCGCTCCGCGTTCGACGTTGATGAAGATCATTTTTGTCGCGTTCGGCGCTGGCTGGTTGTTGATTGCCTCGGGACTGATCCGCCGTGTGCCCTGGGCCCTGACCGGAGTTTTGTGGGCAGCGGTGCTGACGCTTTGGTACCTGCCGGTTGGCACCGCATTTGGTCTCATTCAAATAGCGTTGTGGGTTTTGCTGCGGCGCTCGATGGTGCCAGCACCTTGAGTAAACGACAGCGAAGATTGACGGTCGCTGAGCGACGATTCGCCGAGCGTGCCAAGGAGCTGAAGGATCTGGGACTGCAGGAGCGGTTCGCCCGGATTTACGCCACTAATCTCTGGTCCGATCCCGAGACGCGCTCTGGAGTCGGATCAACCCTCGACTCCACCAAAGTAGTTCGCGCCGAATTGCCCAACGCGCTGCGCCAACTGAAAGCACGGGTGCTGCTCGACGTACCGTGCGGTGACTTCGGTTGGATGCAGCACACTGACCTGACCGGCATCAAGTACATCGGCGGTGACATCGTCCCATCTATTGTAGAACAGAATCAACGTCGTTACGCAAACGAGTCACGGCATTTCATGCAGCTGGATCTCACGCGAGACTCGCTTCCCGACGCAGACGTTCTGCTATGCCGAGACTGCCTGGTGCACCTGTCCTACGCCAACATTCGGGCGGTCTTCGCCAACATCGCGCGCTCGAACGTTCGCTACGTGCTCATGACCTCGTTTCCCGGACGCCGGGACAACTACGATGTAGCCGATGGAGACTGGCGCGCGCTCGATTTTGGGGCACCGCCGTTTTCGTTGCCGGCGCCGTCGCTGACAATCCTCGAGGAATGTGCGGAGGAAGAGGGATCGTACGCCGACAAATCGCTCGCCGCCTGGCCCGTGGAAGCCCTCCGCGGCACGATCAAGAAAGGTCACTAGACCCCTCAATCTGGGGCTTGGCGAACAGGCCCCGAATTGACGTTTCCCGCCCAAAGCACCGGTCGTCTGACTCGCAAGGATAGTAGGGCACGACTTTCGTGCCCCCAAGGTCTCGCGCATCCCTTTAGCAACGGCGCGAAGCTGCACACCTCAGAGAACGAGGTTCAAAAAATGTTCGATTCGTTTGCGCAAATATTTCCCGCGCAATGGCAGGGCGCGGTGCTCTTACTCCTGGCTCCACTGCGCTGGTTGGCCGATGTACAATCGACCATAGTCCAGGCACTGCTCGGCGCACATCCCGCCGGTCGCCTTCTGCTGTGGGTCGTGCTACTCATCCCCGCGCTGGTCATTGCGGCGGGTATGTGGTGCACAGCCCTGTCGCTCTACACGATACCGTTCCGCTCCGGGCGCGGTACGTTCGTCACTGCCCTGCTCATGACGTGGTGGGACGCGGGTCGCTGCATCTGGTTGTTCTGGACCGGCATCATGCGGGTTGGCGTCGCGCTCGTCGGCTGGGTCATCGGCTCGGTGCGTTTCGGCCTCCTGATGTTGAAGAACTTGCTGGTCGGCATAGTGCGCTCGCCGCTGACAATGCTCGACGGCGCGTCACGCAGCTACTTCCAGCCGGGTGTACCGTGGGTCGCGTTCCTAGTCCTCACCGTATGGTGTGCGATCGAATCGACCGTCTTCACCTTTACGCTTCAGCCGACACTGATTGAAGTCTTCGGCAGCCTCACCGGGTTCGATCCGAATCCCCGCATAATGGCGCCGCTGCTGTGGATGTTCCTGTTCCTGCTGGTGGCGGGAAGCTTTGCCTGCGTTCAGGTAGTCACGGACGCTATCAAGACGAAGAAAATCGGCACCATCGTGCAGATGCTCGTCGTCGAGAGCGCGGTAATGTTCTTCGAGGTGATCTTCCTCTACCGCGAGCTGATCGACGCTATCACGCCGTGGATCGCCCAGCAGTCGGGCGATTCGGTCAGACTTGGCCTCGGTGCTACGCTCGCTCTGGCGTCCTTCGGATGGCTGGGCGTGCGCGGCATGTCGTGGTTCCTGTTTGGTCGCTTCGGCACGCCGGCCCTGCTGGCGGTTCTCTCACGGCAGGCGGTCGAGCATCAAAGTGGAGCACGACCCGCCGCGGCACCCCCGCAGCCCGAGATCTGGCGCGCGCCAATCAACGCTCTCAAGGCGGAGACGGCATGGTTCCACGAGGAAGCCAAGCGCATGTTCGAGCTGCTGACCCTTCCGGTTCTCCAGCTCTTTGCAGCAGCAATCAATTTCGCCGTCATCGTTGTGCAATCGCACCCGATGTTCGAGCTGCCTTTCACCTCGCTCGACGACGTTCTCGCCACCACGCCGACGTGGTTCCACGCGCGTCCGTCGCATGAGAAGCGCGAGAAGGGAAGAATGCGCACGCCGATGGATCCCATGCCGAGGATAGCGTCATGAGGCGCGCGCTCGGTGTTGCGGCGCTCACGCTGGTAGCCGCGTGCGCGCCATCGGCTGACGGTGCCAGAGTCGCGCGCTCGACGCTCGTCGTCGGCATCGATGTCAGTGGCTCGTTCGAGGGGAAAGGCAATTATGAGAGCTCGGTCGACTTTGCGGCGAATTATCTGTACGGCCACCTGCACGGGTTGGGTGGATTGAACCAGCCGACGGCGGTATTCGTCGGCTCGCTGGGCGGAGAAAAGCCGGGTGAGGCCAAATCCTTCCAGCCGATCCACACTTTCCAGAACATGACGGTGCCTCAGATCGCCGCGTACCTGAGGAAGGAATACCCGTCGCGTGACGCGCTCACCGACTTCAATCCTTTCTTCGATCGCGTTGGGACGCTGGTGAAGCGGCAGAATCTGGTACTGACGCCACTCAATATTGTCATGCTAACGGACGGCATTCCGGACACGAAGTCGGCCCGCAACGACAGCTTGAGCAAGTACAAGCACATCAACCTCAGTGGTCTCGAGTATCTCTCGAAGAACACGACCGTGCGCATCCTTTATCCTCGCCCGACGGTCGCGGTGCATTGGGAGAAGAACGTCCCGCGCCGCAGGGTCAGAATGTGGACCGTCGACGATGAGGTGATGGCGACTTGGAAGTCCCACTATCACAAGGGTCAGCCGCCGGAGAATCAGGCGGAGCTCTGGAAGTGGATCTCTGACAACGTCGACTTCCGGGTACGGAGCGCGGGCATTTTGTAAACCCGAAATCTTCCGATGAATGACGCCGCGGGAATGGTTCCAACCCTGGAATCGCCCGCGGCGTCA
>QHUA01000088.1 GCA_003221805.1 Gemmatimonadota bacterium | reverse complement strand
GATCGCGCCGCACTGCAGCTCGCGCGGCTGGGTCGTCGCGTCAAGAAGATGATCGGTGGGATCGAAGGTTGGAAGGACGACGGATTCAGCCTGGTAAAGGATTGATGCGCTCGCTGACAATTTGGCCGAGGCGTAATATTTCAGGCAGACTTACCTTGGGACCTCACGCCTGAATCTTGGTGGACGCTACCTTGCTCGACGATCGATTTCGCGAAGCCGTTTCAGCCATCGACAGCGGCGACGTTGAGACGCTGGAACGACTCGTCGCCGAAAATCCGGCCCTTGTTCGCAAACGCCTCGACGCACCCGGTGCATGGCTCCGCGACGTGGTGGGGAAAGCCCTCGACGGATTTTTCAGGTCACCGTATCTGCTGTGGTTCGTTGCGGAAGATCCGGTTCGCAAGGGGCGCCTCCCGGATAACATTGCTGGCATCGCCCGCGTCATCGTCGACGCCGCGCGGCGCGAGGGCGCTCCAAACCTGCAGGACCAGCTGGACTACGCCCTCACGCTCGTGTCCTGGTCCTGGATCGCGCGGGAGTGTGAAGTGCAGCTCCAGCTGATCGACGTCCTGATTGACGCGGGCGCCGCTCCCAACGGAAATCCGAACAATGCACTGGTCAATGGGAACGTTGCCGCCGCCAGACATCTCGTGGACCGGGGCGCGACCGTTACCTTGGCGACGGCTCTTTGTCTCGACCGAGGTGAGGACGTCGATCGACTGCTCGCAACCTCGACCGACCAGCAGAAGCAATTCGCATTCGTGCTCTCGGCGCTAAATGGCCGAGCGGAGGCGCTACGGCGAATGATTGCTGCCGGGGCCAACCTGAACGCGCCGAGCGCCGACCTCTACTCGCATGGTACCCCGCTTCATCACGCGGTTGCGTCGGGCTCCCTCGATGCCGTGCGCGTGCTCGTCGAAGCCGGCGCGGATACGACGAGAAAGGACTCGGCGTGGGGCGGGACCCCGCTGGGCTGGGCCGAATACTACGTGGAAGGGATCAAGTCGGGCGGCGTCACCAAGGAGTACGACGCGATCGCGAGTTACCTTCGCGCCGTAAGAACATGAGCGTCAAACGCCGCCAGAAGCTTTCTCTTGTAAATGGCGCGAGAAGGTCCGAAACTTCTGACCTTCAGTGGCGTATGTCCGGTAGGCCTTCTCGCGAGTATTGAATGAACGTCAGTCGTTTGGTCACCTCCGGTCTGTTGTTCGTCGTCGCGCTTGGCCCTAGGGTCGCGCGCGGTCAGGACTCGGCCACCATACACGTCAACGTCCACGTGCCGGACTCGGTCGCACATATCGTCGATCGGGAGCGGCCCGATCACGCCCGCTTCGCCATCGTAAGCAGGGACGGCCAGGCGCAGCTGCTTCTCATGGACACGACGATCGTGGCGCAGATGACTGATCGCGGGCTCGCGCACGTCAGTTCGCACGAGGCCACCGACACTATCAAGAGCACCGCCAGCAGGATCTTCGCGCGCATGGCCCTCGGCGCCCTGACCCCGCTCCTCGACCACGGCATCGCGTATCATCTTCGCGACCTCGCTGACGCGCGATACGCGGACGGACGGCTGCTACTAATCGGCTCGAAAGGCGATGAGGTTTTTCGCGATGTCGAGATCGGCAAAGGACCGCTCATGGAGAGCTTCTCGGCCGACGACGCGAAGGCGTTCGCGGCCAAAGCTCGCACGGTGAGGGCGCAGCTCGGGCGCTAGAAGACCGTAGCTCTACCCAGCCACCTCGGCATACATTAGATCGCCAGCGCCGAGGCATCCTTGGACGACCTCTTCGACCAGCTCCAACAGACGTTCGGGAGCAGCCACTACACGATAAATAGGGAGCTGCGCGCCGGTGGAATGGCGCGCGTGTTCGTGGCACACGACGAAGCCCTCGGCAGGGAGATCGTCGTCAAGGTGCTGCCACCGGAGCTCACCTACACGTTCTCGGCGGCGCGATTCGCCCGGGAGATCAAGCTCGCCGCGGCGCTCCAGGAGCCGCACATCTTACCGGTGCTCACCGCCGGTCAGACAGCCGGCGGGTATCCATACTATACGATGCCGTTCGTGCGCGGGGAGTCGCTGCGCGAGCGGATCAGAAAGGGTCCCGTTCCGCTGGAGGAGAGTCTCGCCATACTGCGCGATGTCGCGTCCGCGCTCGCCTACGCGCATCGGCAAGGCATCGTCCACCGCGACATAAAGCCCGAGAACATTCTGCTTAGCGAGGGCACGGCGGTCGTCACGGATTTCGGAATCGCCAAGGCCGTTCAGGCAGCGCGGAAGGAAGTGTCACCCGAGATAACGCAGCCAGGCGACAATGTCGGAACAGCAATGTATATGGCTCCCGAGCAGGCAGCCTCAGACCCGGCAACAGATCAGCGAGCGGACATCTATGCGTGGGGTGTCGTCGCTTACGAATTGATTTCAGGGAAACACCCCTTCGCCGACAGAACCTCCCCCCAGGATGTATTGTCGGCGCAGATGTCCGATACTCCGCGGCCGATAACGAATACCAACTCGAGGGTGCCGCGCCACATCGCGGATCTGGTGATGCGCTGCCTGTCGAAGCGCGCCGCGATGCGTCCCCCCAGCGGAGCGGACCTCCTGGCGGCGCTCAACAATCCATCGAGCGGGCGGTTCCCGCGCCTCAATGCACCCGTGAGTCGCAAAGCTGGCGCACTCATCGCGACGCTCGTCATTGCTCTCATACTGGTCGGTGGCGCGGTGTGGCGCGCGCGCGCCACGTCAGACAGGCCACCATTGATCGCCGTTCTCCCATTCGAGACCGAAGGGCCCGGCGCCGACTCGAGCTTTGCCGACGGACTCAGGGACGCCGTTACGGGAAAGCTGGCCCGTTTGGGAGGACTGAGCGTCATCGACAGGAAAAGCGTTTCCTCGCTGGCGACGTCTCCGGGAACGAGTGCGCAGCAGGCGGGCAAATCTGTCGGCGCCGATTTTGTGCTGGGGGCATCCGTGCGCTGGGCGAAGGGGAGTGACGGTCTGCAGCAAGTGCGAGTGAGTCCGGTTCTGATACGCGTGTCCGACGGCACAACGAGCTGGGCCGGCGAGCCCGAGATCGTGTCACCTGCGGATCCTTTCACCATCCAGGCAACGATCGCGACCAAGGTAGCCGAGGCGCTGGATGTGGCGATGGTCCCCCGTGAGCGCACGTCGATGGCGATGCGGGCGACGGACGATACCGGGGCTTTTGCCGGTGTCATCCGTGGCAAGCGCATCATCGAGGAGAACACGGCGGCGTCGTACTCGGAATACGAAAGGGCGTTGCGGCAGTTCGAGGATGCCTACCGTCGAGACCCGGGCTACGAGGATGCCCTCGGGCTGGCGGCGCAGACATTGGCGGTCATGTCGTATTCGGGCGGGACGAAAATGCTCGACTCGGCCTCCGCCCTGGCGCGGCGCGCTCTGGAAATTGATCCAACCCAGCCGAACGCCGTTGCAACATTGGCTTTTCGCGGGTTCAACCGGCCTGCCGAAGCTCTCGCCATCCTCAAGCGAGCGGTGCGAGACAACCCGTCGAACGTTTCGCTCCTTGCCTACGAGCAGTCAGCGCTCCTTTTCGTCGGTGACTCTGCCGGCGCGTGGCAAGCCGTGAAGCGCGTCGTCCCGCTGGCGCCGGCATCGAAATCGGTGCTGGCGAACAGCTTCACTACAGCGGTCGCATTACGCCGGTACGGAGATGCCGCCGACATTGTTAGGCGCGAGCGAGCGCTCGATCCGGCGGCGCTCGTTCCCATCTTTCACGCTGCGATTCTCGCCGAAAAGCTCGGTGACGCGGCGGGTGTGGCGCGAGCGGTGCGCGAGCTGAGAGCGCGCGGAGGCAGAGTGGGTGCCACGGATGGAGAGCTGCTGCGAAATGGTGACGCAGCGCTCCAGAACGAGCTGGCTACTGGTTCTCTGTCGTCGTTTGCGCCGGGCTCCGCGCTCGACAGCGTAAACTTCTACGCCGAGAAGGCCGAGCTCTTCGCGTCGCGCGGAAATTACGTGCGCGCCCGGACGCTAGCGGATTCGGCGTGGCGTCTGGAGAAGCGGATGGCGGATGATCCAAATCTGTCCATCTACGTCAGGCGCACCCAGTACGAAGTTCTGGCGTGGCTCGCCGCATTGCTCGGCGATCGGACGCTGGCGCTGGCGATGCTCCAGAAAGCTGGAGAAAGTCCGACGATCGCGGCGTATCCGAAGGGCGTCGAAGCGGTGCAGTTGTCGTGCACCAAGGCGGCGGTGTACGGGTTTTTGGGCGACGCCGAAACGATGATGCCGTTTGCCCAGCGCTGTTTCACCAGCGCCAACGGCTATCCCGTCGCGTACCTGAACGATCCCGAGTTCGCGTGGCGGAAGAACGATCCGCGCCTGCAGGCGCTCGTTGGAGAGCAGACGACTGCAAGGCAGGCCAACCGGTAGTCGCTAGTCCGCAGCGCAGTTCTTTTTACGGACTCGCCCTGACCGGTATATAACTCGTCCGTGGATAGCTCACATCACCGCATCGCCTCATAGATCCGGAGTACGGGACGGCCGTTCAGATTCTCCAGCGGCACATACACGAGGTGTGTTCGTGGATCGACCGACACGGTGTGCGCGTGCGGAGCGCGAATCTGACCAAGTGGGCGCAGGGTATTGCCGTCGAGCACGTAGGCTGCGAGCGCGCCCGACTCGGCCGCCACATAAAGCCTGCGCCACGACGGATCCCACGCTAACACATCCGGATCGTCAGGCACTTTCAGGTTTTGGATGATCCGCATCGTGCGAAGGTCAACGACCTGCAGAGCGCCGTTGCCCTCGCTGGAAATGAATGCAAGACGGTCCGGCTCATCGAGGGTAAAGCCATGCGGCCCGTCGGAACCCGGAAGATCGTAGCGCTCGACGACTGCAATGCGACACTGAGTCGTAGTGCGTGTTGCCTGCCTCTCCTCCCAGATTGATCGTCGAGCGCTTTCTGGCCGTCGTCGGATCGATGACGACATCTGCTCCGCCCGACTCGTCTGAAACGAACACTTTGTCCGCACCGGACGCGTACGCAATGCCGTCTGGAAACCTGATCCCGCCTACACGCGACGTGATCTTCAGCGTCCGGTCATCGATGATAGCCACTTCGTGGTTCCCGGCCGCCGAGACGTAGACCTGATGATGCGTTGGCACGACCCAGACACCCGTAGCACGCGGCACGTCTGCTACTTCTCCGACAACCTTTCCATTGTTGGCGTCGAAGACGATGGTGCGTCCGGCGTTCATGTGGTTCATGTAGATGCGGCCGCTCGCCGGGTCCACACTCTGGTAGTCGAATCGGTTCGCCGGTCCGGGCAGCGGGATCTCGCGCACAAGTCTGAGTCCCGCCTTTGGTGGCATCGAGGTGACCAGCACGGGCGAGCGCCAGCCGGCCGGTGTGAGCGACGACGCGCTTGCAGAGCAGGAACTCTGACTTTGGGCTGGAGTAGCTACGACGACCAGACCCGTGACGAGGAGCCGAACGAAGCGCATTAGTCGTGACCGTGACGGTGATGGATGTCGGGGTAATGCACGTGTGAATGTACCAGCGGCTCGTGGCGGTGCCGATGGGTGTGCGGCGTCGGATCCGTCACCGGCGGGTCGCCGGCGACATGCGCATGCTGGTGATGCTCGTCGTGCACGTGCGGGTGGTCATGATCCATCATTTCGTGCCGGTGCTCGTGCTCGTGCCGCTCGCTCACGTGCAGCCACACTCCGATGGCCATGAGCCCGGCCGCGACGATGAACACCGTCGTCGGCTGCTCCCGGAAAATGAGCAGCGACAATAGTGCGCCGACGAAGGGCGCCGTTGAGAAGTATGCTCCGGTGCGAGCGGTGCCAAGCTGCCGGAGCGAGATGACGAACAGCGCCAGACTCACTCCGTAACTCAGAAAGCCAACGACCAGCGCCGCCAGCACGCGCGGTGCGGACGGCCAGCTCGCGCCGAGGAAGACGGCGATGGTCGTGTTGATGCCTCCCGCGACGATGCCCTTGAGCATGGCGGTCTGCACCGGATCGCCCGCCGACACCTTCTGCGTGAGGTTGTTGTCGATTGCCCAGCATAGACACGCCCCTGCTACCGCCAGCGGCCCCGCTATTCCACCCCACGACAGGCGTCCCTGCCACGAAAGTGCGGCGCCACCGGCGACTATGGCCAACATCCCGAGCGCAATGCGTCGGTCAAAGTTCTCGTTGAACACGAACCAGGCGAGGAGCGCGGTAAACACGCCCTCGATGTTGAGAAGAAGCGAAGCGGCCGATGCCGGGGTGCGGGCCAGCCCTGTCATCAGCAGCAGCGGAGCAACGGCGCCCCCGAATACAATGGCGCCGGTGAGCCACGGGAGATCATGTCGCGTAAGTGGTTTCTCGCGCGCCACGTCGGCCGATTGTCGTCGACGCAGCCACACGACGCTGAGTCCGACGCCTGAGCCCAGGTAAAAAAGTCCCGCCAGCAGCTGGGGCGCGGCACCTTCCAGAAGCAGCTTGGCGAGCGGAGCGCTGGCGCCGAAAAGAATCGCAGCGCCAAGCGCTGTTGCTATGCCCGGATTCTTCAGCGACTGCATGGCATCAAAGCCCGCGCCTTCCTCGAGCCACCACATCATGGCTCCCATAAAGGATCCCGTGATCTGCTGAACCAGCATCTCGCGCTGCGAGGATGGCCGAGATCACCGCTGCCATGTTCGACAGGAATAGAGCCAGGCGGAAACTGAAAACCTAGTTATACGTAGGTGGGAGTAACTCTGACCCCACCCCATGTCTCTAGCCGCGACCGACTTACCTGAAACTACCGCCCGACTCGCCGGCGCTCTCTGGCTGATCGTCATCGCTGTGAGTATAGCATCGCTCTTCGCCGCCCCTTCAGTCAGCACTAGTGGCAGCCCGGCCGAGACGGCCGCCAGTATTCTGGCAGCGGAGACACCATATCGTCTCGCGTTTGCCCTCCTCTTCGTCGGCAGCCTTTGCTACCTCGGCGTAACTGCGCTTCTTTACGAGCTGCTGCGACCCGTCAACAGAAGCATCGCCCTCTTCGGCGCCTTTGCCGGCCTTGCCGGTCTGACGATCGGAGCCGCCAGCGCGGTCAACGAGCTGGGCGCACTCGATCTGCTCAAACAGGCATCAACCGCCGCGCCCAACGTGGCGAATCAGCTGCAGACCATCGCGCAATTCGCTCTGCGTGATGCACCAGAGTTCAAGGTCGGCATGGTTTATTTCGGCCTTCAGATCGCGTCAATCGGGTATCTGATTCTTCGTTCGACCCTCGTGCCGCGGATCATCGGCGGCGTGCTCGTAGCCGGCGGCTTGAGCTACATAATCACCTCGTTCGCGACCTTCGTTGCGCCCCCGGTCGGGGCCCGACTGTCACCCCTGGTCATTCCCATAGCCATCCTTGGCGAGGGGTCGCTCACGCTGTGGCTGCTGTTCAAGGGTGTGAATACCCGCGGGATTCCTACCCGACGATGAGAACGTAAGCAGCGGCTGCGATCACGAGTCGCGCGAGCCATCCCAGCGCGTGACTTACACCGAGCCTCGCGGAGTACTTCAAGTAGAGTGTGTTCGTCACCGTCTGGGGCAGCGCCGCTGCGAGCCAGACGAGAACTGACAGCGTCATCGCCGGGCCGAACCCGTGTACTCCGGTGCGCTGCGCGAGGACCAGAAATGCCGCCGTTCCAAATACTGCGAGCAGCATCGAGCCGGCGATTTTCCGGCTCTCCGAACCCGCGCGCCACATTTCAGGCGTCCTCATGTACTCGTCGTGGAAGAGCACCCCAAAGAAAAGCCAATCGCTTAATGAAATACCGGCGGTTGCCGCAATGAGGGCGAGAAAAAGACGCATTTGGATCTCCCGTGAGGTTGTCCAATACCGCCAGAATATGACGCCCCATTCGCCGGCCCGCTCCGTGCCCAAGGTGGGCAATCAGCGATGGGTGAGCTAGCGCTCAACTCCGATGGCAATGATGACTTTGCCGCGCGTGTGGCCGGCGGCAACGTATCGTACTGCGTCCGCGGTTTCTTCCAACTTGTACGTTCGATCGATTACCGGGGTTACGGCACCGGCTTCAATCATTTCTCGAATCACATTCAGGTCGTCGGCATTCGCGCGCGCCACGAACGTAACGAGCTTCCCCCTCGTGAAGGGCTCAAGCAGCATCAGCGAAATACCGCGGCTCGGTGGCCCGCCGACCGGTATGTACTTTCCGCCGGGGGTGAGCACACGTCGGCAAGCCGACCACGACTGGTTACTAACGATGTCGAGGATCACGTCATAACGCGTCACGCCCGCGGTGAAATTCTCCCGGGTGTAGTCGATGACGTGGTCGGCGCCGATACGTCGCACCATGTCGACATTTCTGGTGCTGCATACGCCGGTTACATGGGCCCCGAACGCCTTGGCGATCTGCACAGCGAAGGTACCGATCCCTCCCGACGCACCGTTGATGAGAACTTTCTGGCCGCGTTCGAGCCGCCCCCGATCGCGAAGGCCTTGTAGTGCAGTGAGGCCCA
>QHUA01000087.1 GCA_003221805.1 Gemmatimonadota bacterium | reverse complement strand
GCGCTCTTTTCACGACGCCGGCGCTGCAGGCTACCTACGTGAAGGTGGCCCACGACTATCGCCTTCCATTCCTGGCAATGAAGACCAACCCCTTCGGTGGCGGCACGCCGATGCCGCTGGCGCCGAACGACATCCCGCTCGATGCGGTAATCGTCGCCAGCCCCGACATCCCTCGCGACAAGTGGAAGGATTTCTACCTCAACGCCATCGCGAACTTGAAGCCCGGCCTCACCGAGATCATCGTCCACCTCGGTCACGACGACGCCGAGCTGCAAGCGGTGACCGTCAACCACGAGCCGTACGGCTCGGCGTGGCGCCAGCGCGATTATGAGGT
Organism: Gemmatimonadota bacterium; assembly: GCA_003221805.1. Classification (GTDB taxonomy): domain Bacteria; phylum Gemmatimonadota; class Gemmatimonadetes; order Gemmatimonadales; family Gemmatimonadaceae; genus UBA4720. Next base: position 4,224 of record QHUA01000087.1, on the reverse strand, counting down.
GGTGAATAGTCCCGAGTTCAAGAAGGCGCTCAAGGACAACAACGTCACTCTCATTAAGTGGAAAGATTTGAAGAAGCTCATTCAGTCTTGAGCTGATGTCGTGGGCGAATAAAAAAAGCCCCGGCATCACCCGGGGCTTTTTGTCATCGGGGAACTTACCGATTGGCGGTGTTGTCCAGGCAAGTCTTGTTGGTCGACGCACAAGTTGTCGTTGACGCCACGGTAATGTCTCCGCGCGCCGTGACCGTATAGACCCTGCGTGCGACGAACGACACGGCGGGCCTGGTAAGCACGTTCGTGGCTGATCCGGTGTAGCGCGTGCTCAGGTCGTACACGCCCCCCGGGATGTCGATGAACGCGGCCGCTCCCTTATACGCGATTTCGGCGCCTATCGGAACTTCAGTTGCCGTCGTTGTATTCTTGGCATACAGGGTCATTGGATTCGCGTTGGAGATTGCATGCACGAATCTGACAGTTGCCATCGTAGTATCAGTGGGTGCGGTGAAGTTGTCCTCGACGAGGAAATTGTCCACGGTTTTCGCGGTGGCGTCGTAAAACCCGCTCATATAGAACGAGTAGTACTTGCTGTCCGCGATCGTCGCGTTGAGAGTCGAGATCGGCAGATCCTTGTCGGTGGTAGCCGCAATTTTCCCCGTCACGGTGTATTGCCCCGGATCGATCGCCGAATACGCTCCAGCGGCACTCACTCCGCCGTAAGCGACGCCATTCGTCGACTCCACGCCGCTGGCAGAGAGTACCGCCGTCATCTTCGTATTGTTGGCGTAGAAATTCACGCCGGGGGCATTCACGCCAAAGTTGAAGAATCTGATGCGGGAATTCCCAAACGGTCCCGTGATGTCCTGGACCTCTTTCGTTCCGCACGCTGAGAGCAGCCCCGCCAACAGCAGCGCCACTATAGATGTATGTCTGGTCATTGTCCGGTTCACGGTAGGGTGATCCATAACGGTTTGGTGTGATAGTCGAGGGCGAGTCCACCGATGACGTCCAGACTTGCCCTGTTCCACACGTACTCGGAATTGAACCTCGGCCTGATGCGCTGCACGATCCTTCCCCCATTATCGGGATAGAGATTTGTGGGTGCTGCGAAACCGCGGAACACCTGGGTCCCACTGACGGGGTCCAGGTCAGTGTAGTGATAACGACGCATGTCCATCCACGCCTCGTTGTGTCCCCACGCCCACTGCGCAATGAACTTCTGGGACATGATGTGCGATAGCGTCAGCGTCGCGGGGACGATATTCGGTGAGGCGAGGAAGGTCGCCTTGTCGGTTGCCGATATCTGAGTGGCCGTCTGGTTATCGTCGAGATTCCGCGTGTTGACGAAATCGATGTGAGAGGAGATGCCGTTGATGTAGGCGGCCAACGCCGTCCCCTGGTTTCCCATCCTCAGCGCTGCTTCCGCTTTGATGAACTGCAGCTGCGAATATGTCATCAGCGGAACCTTCGACTTGTCCGAGAACAAGTAGCGACTCGGTTGCCCGCCTCCGGCGTTGCCTCTCCCCGGGTAACCGTAGAAGTTGTTCGGCTGCTGTGTGGCGGTCAGCGCGCCAAAGCCAACGACGTTCGGATCCAAGCCACGATACTGTCCATCGGGTGAGGCCGACAGCATCCGTGAAATGCGAGGATCGGGGGAACCGCCGAACTGAGTCCCATTCATCAGGTTCACGATGAATTGGGTCTGCCTGTAGTTCGTGATGTTGTCTCTGGTCGGTCCCCAGAAATTGCGGTCCGCGTTATCCGTACTGAGGCCAGGATAAGGCATCAGTGCATCGTCGGCATTGCTGGCGAACGACCGATCGACATCGGCGATCACCGCCGCCGGATCGTATGTCGATTTGTTGGTGAAGTGATTCAGGCTAAGAGCACGGAGTCCATACGCCAGCTTCAACCATTTGGTGCGATCACCATTGTAGATGTGATCGCCCTTCGCCAGGTAGACCGGGTCGACCGCGCCATCCGTCATCTGTAGCAGCACGATTGCGCTGTCGAGGAGCCGCTTGACCTCCTGGTAGGCAAAATCCTGAGGATCGTAGTCGAAAGCGGTTCTGGTCTGATCGATTGCTTCCTTGATGATGATCTCGCCGTGCAGATCGGTCAGGACCTGCCAGCCCCAGGCTTTCAAGATCAGCCCTACGCCGAGAAGATCCCAGCGCTGCTCGGCGGTTGCTTTGTTGCTCATGTCGATCAGGTTCTGGCCGAGGGACCAATAGACATCGCGCCATTGCTCGGCGCCGTTGTCACTGGACGGATCGTATCCCATTCGGTCCCATGTGCTCAGGCTGGTGCCCGGAAGCGTCCATTCCTGCGCGTAACGACCGACGAAACGTCCATCGAACTGCGGGGCCGTCACCATCCAGTGAAGCATCGGCGGCAGGTACAAATTCGCCGTCACAGTCTGGGGGCCGTTGGGATTGGTATTTACATCGAGGTAGTCGCTACAAGCCGCGGGCAGGGTCAAAGAGCAAGCGAGGAGAGCTGCAAATATTTTTTTCATGGTCAGAATCCCGCCCTGATGCCGAAATTGACTCCGCGAGGAATTGGGAAATTGCCGAAGTCGATGCCGGCACCTCCAGACCCGCCAACCGCTGCGCTGTTGCCGTTAACGATTGGATCCAGCCCTTTGTAATTCGTCCAGAGGGCCAGGTCGGTGCCTTTGATGAACACGCTGGAGTTCCGCGCGCCGAGGAATCCGGCGGGCAGTTGGTAACTCAACTGGATGTCCCTCAGCCTCAACCAGTTTATGTTCTTCTCGATGAAGAGCTCTTCGCTTATCGTCCTGTAGTAATCCGTCTGAACGCTGGGGACGATGACAATGTTGTTGATTGTCGGATTTGGAGTGTCCTCTTTTCCGTCCCGCAAGACGCCCTTGATTACGCGCGGCTGATCGCGATCGAGCGTCTCCGTGCTGAGACCTCTCGCCGTCAGGTAGTGCTCGGTGGCGTTGAACACATCGCCACCTCTTCGGATATCAACCAGGAAATCGAGAGTGAGCCGGTTGCGCCGGAAGGTGTTGGTAAGGCCGATCGTGTATTTCGGTTGGCGATCGTATCCTCTATCGATGAAAGATTGCGAACGAATCGGCAGGCCCGACGTCGGATCGATGAGGATATTGCCCGCCTTGTTCCTCAGATAGAACAGGCCAGTGAGCGACATCGTCGATAGACCCGGCATGGTGCCGTTGCGCACGTTTCCATACAACCAGGTGTCAGAGACGTACGATTCAGGCAGCGCGTGAGGCAAAGAAATCACGATGCCGCGCTCATGGGCGTAGTTCGCCTGGAAGTCCCAGGAGAAGGCGTCTCGTTGAATGGGCGTTCCGCGCAGAGTCAGCTCGACGCCTTTGTTTCTCGTTGAGGCGCCGTTCAGGTTAAAGAGAATGAAACCGGTGCCATAGCTGCCTCTGATGTCGTTGACGATCTGATCGAGGGTCTGCTTGCGGTAAACCGTCGCATCGAGCCCCAGCCGATCGTTGAGGAAGCTCAGTTCGGCGCCGAACTCGCGCGATCTGGCGAATTCCGGTTTGAGATCAAGGTTCGGACCCCAGAAGTTGTATCCGTACCCGCCGTAGGCAGTCGTCTTGTACTGGAGCGCGGGTCGGTAAGCGTACGGTCGCGCATCCTTACCTACCGAAGCAACCGCGGCTCTCAGCTTGCCGGTCATGAAGCGTTGGATGCCGGGGAAGGCATCGGAGAAAATAAAACTGGCCGAAAACGAAGGATAGAAGAACGAATTCCTGCCCTTCGGGATCGTCGACGTCCAATCGTTACGCCCCGTGACGTTGAGATAGAGGTAATTCCTGAAATCGATCGATGCCTGGCCGAAGGCGCCGATAAGCCGCCGCTGCTCAATGGTGGTCTGGCTTGTTCGGAGGTTGGTGTTGTTCATCGAGACGAAATTCGGATCCAAGAAATCTCTGCCCGTCGCTGCATCCGTGGTCGCCTTATAGTCGGCTATCGAGTTGCCAAGGAGTCCGCTGACGGAGATGCTGTTAGTCAGCTGGCGGCTGTTGAAATTGAGCAGGGTCTGCACGTTGGTATTTCGCTGGATCAGGTCTGCCAGGTCGAGAAGACCGTTGTATGCGGCGCCGACAACGCTCTCGGGATTTCGCAGGATCAGATTCGAATTCGTGTAGGCGTCGGTCCCGATGTTGGTCTTGAGATTGCCCCACGAAACGGGGGTGAGCGTGATCCCGACGTTGGCGAT
>QHUA01000134.1 GCA_003221805.1 Gemmatimonadota bacterium | reverse complement strand
CGAGTACGCGCACATAAATCCCCAACGCATCTACCGGTTCTCGACGCTGACGATCACCGCAGCAGATGTCGAGCTGCCGACTGGACTGAACGTCGCCTACGTCCCGGGCGTTGGTGACAACGTCGCGCCGATACTCGAGGAGCTCGGCGTCCCGCTCACCATGCTCGACCCGGACGACATCCCCCAGACCGATCTCAAGCGGTTCACTGCGATCGTGGTCGGCCCGCGCGCATATCAGGCGAGTCAGACGCTGATCGACAACAACGAGTATTTGTTGTCGTATGTGCGAAACGGTGGGCGGATGGTCGTACAGTATGGTCAGGGTGAGATGCAGCGGCCGGGCATCATGCCGTATCCGATTACTCTCGGACAGCCCGCCGCCCGCGTCACGGACGAAAACGCGCCGGTGACTTTCACCGATCCGAGCTCACCGCTTTTGAACGCGCCGAACAAGATCACCCAGGCGGATTTTGCTGGTTGGGTGCAGGAGAGATCGACGTACATGCCCTCGACGTTCGATTCGCATTATCGGACAATGCTGTCGATGAGCGATCCGGGGGAGCAGCCGAACAGCGCGGCGATCCTCGCTGCCGCATATGGCCGCGGCACGTACATCTATCTTCCGCTCGCTCTCTTCCGTCAGCTTCCGGCCGGCGTGCCCGGCGGTGCGCGCATCTTCGCCAACCTGCTAGGCGGCAACACGATCAAATGAGACGCGCCGCGTCGGCAGCGGTGATTGCGGCGCTGACCATTCTATCGGCGTGCAGCTCCGACAATCGGAAAGTCCTCATCGTTTATTCGCCGCACGGGAAGGAGCTGCTCGAGTACTTCGAGAAGGGATTCGAGAAAGCACACCCCGACATCGACGTACAGTGGGTGGACATGGGATCGCAGGAAGTTCTCGAGCGCGTACGCGCCGAAAAGCCCAACCCGCAGGCGGACGTCTGGTTCGGCGCACCGGCAGAGACATTTGATCGGGCGACGAAAGAGAATCTGCTGCAGCCCTACAAGCCGACGTGGGCAACGGCCATCGATCCAGAAGGTCGCGACGCGCACGACAACTGGTACGGCACCTATCTGACTCCGGAAGTGATCGGCTACAATCGCGACGCGGTAAAGGCAGCCGATGCGCCGAAGGACTGGGACGATCTCATCGATCCGAAGTGGAAAGGTAAGATTGTAATCCGTGATCCGATTGCATCCGGGACGATGAGGGCGATCTTTGGGGCGATCATGGTCCGATCGATTCAAAAAACGGGGGAGCCTGACGCCGGATATGAATGGCTGCGGAAGCTGGACGCGAATACGAGGGAGTACACGCTCAATCCGACGATTCTGTACCAGAAGCTGGGTCGGCAGGAGGGCGTGGTGAGCATGTGGGACATGCCGGATTTCGCCACGCTCGAGCAGCGGACTAAAATTCCAATCGCCTACGTCATTCCGACGAGCGGGACTCCGCTGCTGGTCGATGGAATTGCGATAGTACGGGGTACGAAGCATCCGCAGGAAGCGCAGGAGTACTACGAGTTCGTGACGACACCCGAAGCGATGATTGCAGCCGCCGATTCATTTTTGCGCATCCCGGCGCGGAAGGACATTCCGTTGTCGAAGCTTCCCGGATGGATCCGCGATGCGATGGCGAAGATCAAGCCGATGCCGGTCGATCGTGAAGTGATGGCCGCGCACCTCGATGAGTGGATGAAGTACTGGGACGCGAACATCAGGAATCGCGGGCGCAAACAGTGACCGCCGCGCCGCAGGCGCGAGAAGGCGTTGGACAAGGCAGCGAGAGGGGCACGCTCGCGCTGAATGGAGTCACTCGCCGCTTCGGCGAATTCACGGCCGTCGACAATGTCTCCGTCGAGGTTGCCCCAGGTGAACTCCTCGCTCTGGTAGGTGCGTCCGGCTCGGGGAAGACGACCACGCTGCGCGTCGCCGCCGGCTACGAAATCCCCGACTCAGGCACCGTTACCCTCGGCGGCAAGGACATTACCCGGGTAGCGCCGGAGCGACGCGGATTCGGGATGGTGTTTCAGCACTACGCGCTCTTCCCGCACATGCCGGTCGAGCAGAATGTCGCCTTCGGCCTGGAAGCGCGCGGAGTCAACAAAGTGGATCGGTTGATCAAGGCGCGTGCTGCGCTCGCCAGCGTCGGACTAGAAGGCGCAGGCGATCGCGCGATCCAGTCGCTGTCCGGCGGGGAGCAGCAGAGAGTGGCGCTCGCTCGCGCACTCGTCATCGAGCCGCAAGCGCTCCTGCTCGACGAGCCGCTCTCCAATCTCGACCCGACGTTGCGTCAGGCGATGCGTGACGATCTGCGGGCGATGCTGCGCCGGGTCGGCGTGCCGGCGCTGTTCGTGACCCACGATCAGGAGGACGCGTTCGCCATCGCCGATCGCATCGCGCTTCTGAAAAGAGGAAAGCTGCTTCAATCGGGAACGCCGGAGGAGCTCTATCATGCTCCGATCTCGCGCGAAGTCGCCGCTTTCATCGGACGCGGCAGCATTATCCCGGCGGAGGACAAGGGGGCTACAGCTGTGGTGACGATCGGCGGCATGAAACGCGACCTCAACGTCACTCGCCCGAAAGGATCGGCCTCGCATTTCGACAACGCGTTCGTGGTGATGAGACCCGATGCGCTGGAGCTCTCGCGACAGCCTGGCGTGCTGGCCTGGCGAGGGCGGGTGGTCAACCGCCGATTCGCGGGCGGAGTGGTTGTGTATCGGGTCGAGCTGGCGGATGGTGTGATAGTCGATGTCGAATCGATTGCGGCTGATGCGCACGAGGACGACAACGTCTCGATCTCTCCGTTGAAGGGACCGTTTCCGCTGGTGCCGGGATGACGTCGCAGCAGCGGCAGAACTGGCTTATCGCCGTCCCGGTGATCGCGCTGTTGCTGTGGAGCGTGATCTACCCGAACGCGGCGGTGATCGCCGGCAGCTTCGAGAACGGGCTTGGTCACTGGCGTGAGTTCCTGGCGAGCCCGGCGGATCGAGAGGCGCTTCGCACCAGCATTGTCATTTCGGTCGCTTCCGTTTTTGCGTCGCTGGCGATTGGAGTGCCGCTCGCTTTTCTGCTGGGACGTTTCGAGTTTCCCGGTCGTCGTTTGCTGCGCGCGGTGGCTACGCTTCCTGCAGCACTGCCCCCACTCGTTGGCGTCATCGCGTTTCTCTTTCTTTACGGAGAGAGCGGTGTGGTGACACGGGCGATCCAGCGGACCTTCGGGATGGCGGAAGCGCCGTGGCGACTCCAGGGCGTTGGTGCGATCGTCTTCGTCCACGCCTACACCATGTACGTGTACGTCTTTCTTTTCGTGTCGGCGGGGCTGGAGAGGTTCGACGCGACGCTCGATGAGGCAGCATCAGGGCTGGGAGCGAACACCTGGCAGAGGCTTCGTCGCGTGACTCTGCCCTTGTTGATGCCAGCAATCGCGGCATCGATGCTGCTGGTCTTCATGAACGCGCTCGGGTCCTTTTCAGCGCCGTACGTGTTCGGCGGTGGGCTACGGGTTTTGTCGACGCAGATTCTGGCCTCCAAAACAAACGGGGCGATGGGTCTCGCCTATGTCGAAACGACCGTGCTGGCGCTGAGTGCCGTCGCTGGGCTCGGCTTGTTCCGCTGGCTCGACAGAAAACGCAAATACACTCTGGCGAGCAAAGGCGGGCGAGCGCGCCGAACGATACGGTCGCGACGGATTCAGAGACTGACCAGCATCTTCGCAGCGATCATCGTCGTGGCGCTGGTGCTGCCACACTTGATGGTCGTGCTGGTGTCGTTTGCGCGGGACGGGTCATGGACGACGCAGGTACTACCACCCGAGTACACACTCGAGAATTACCGGCGGCTGTTCTCGGAAAGTGAGCTGTGGCGGCCGATCTATAACAGCGTTTCAATGGCATTGATCGCGACCGCGGCAAACCTCGTAGTCTGCTTCGTTGCCGCCTATCTGATCGTGTTTCGACAATTCGCCGGCCGAGGATTGCTGGAGCTGCTGGTCGCGCTGCCGTGGGCGATTCCCGCCACGGCGATCGCACTCGGCCTGGCGGCGACGTTCAACCGCAACGATCTGGCGACGGGCCGCATCCTGCTCGTCGGGACGTTCTGGATCCTGCCGCTCGCCTATTTCATTCGCGACACGCCGCTGGTCGCTTCGGCGGTGGAGTCGTCGCTCCGACAAATGGATGCTTCACTGGAGGATGCCGCACGTGGGCTGGGCGCATCGTGGCTGATGACGATGCGGCGTGTTATTCTGCCGGCGGCGCGACCGGGGCTGGTGGCAGGCGGTCTTCTGGCTGCGGTGACGGCAGTCGGCGAGTTCGTCGCCAGCGTCGTTCTCTACACGCACTCCAACAGACCGATCTCGATGGAAATTCTGGCGCAGCTGCGTGCACTGGCATTTGGAACCGCTGCTGCCTACAGTGTGCTGTTGATCCTGCTGGTGCTGCTGATGACACTCGCTGCGAGATCCTTCGAGGAGAGACTTGCCTGATCTGCTCAACCGTCCGCACGTCGTAATCATCGGCGGCGGGTTCGGCGGCATTGCCGCGGCGAAAGCGCTGAGGCGCGCGCACGTCACGGTAACGCTGATCGATCGCACCAATCATTTCATATTTCAGCCACTGCTGTACCAGGTGGCGACGGCGGCACTGGCGCCGAGCGACATCACGGCGCCGATTCGGTGGATCCTGCGGCATCACCGAAACACCGAAGTGCTGATGGCGGAAGTGCGCGAGATCGATCCGCAGCGGAAAGTGGTGCGCGTCGACGACGAGCTGAGAGAGATTCCGTATGATTATCTGATCGTCGCCACCGGCTCCCGCCACGCTTACTTCGGGCACAATGAATGGGAGCCCTACGCTCCGGGACTAAAGGCGATCGAGGATGCGTCGGAGATAAGGCGGCGCTTTCTGCTCGCATTTGAAAACGCGGAAAAGACCGACGACGAAAAGGAGCGAGAGGAGCTGCTGACGTTCGTCATCGTTGGTGGAGGTGCGACGGGTGTGGAGCTGGCCGGAGCGATGCCGTACATCGCGAAGAAGGCACTCGCTCCGGATTTCCGGAGAGTTGATACGCGAAAGACGCGCGTGATTCTGGTGGAAGCCGGCCCCCGAATTTTGCCGACGTTTCCGGAGGATCTTGCGGCGCGCGCTGTCCGGGACCTAAACGATCTAGGAGTCGAGGTGCGCGTCGGCTCCTTTGTCACGGGTGTGGGTCCGGACGGCGTAACGGTCGGTAGCGAAAAAATTCGCGCGCGCACCGCGTTCTGGGCGGCGGGGAACCTTTCTTCTCCGCTCGGCAAATTTCTGGGCGCGCCGCTGGATCGCGCCGGCCGCGTTCAGGTGAGTCCGGATTTATCGGTGCCGGGCATCCCCAACATTTTCATCGTCGGTGATCTGGCGGCACTCGTTCAGGATGGCCGGCCTATACCCGGAGTGGGACCAGCGGCGATTCAGGAAGGAAAATCAGCGGCGAAGAACATTCTTCGAGAGCTGCGGCGCGAGCCGAGGAAACCGTTTCGCTACTGGAACAAGGGAGACCTGGCCGTGATCGGCAGATCACGCGCCATCGCCGACCTCGGTTGGATCAGATTCTCCGGCTGGTTTGCGTGGGTGTTCTGGCTGTTCGTCCACATCATGTATCTCGTCGGCTTCCGCAATCGAATCGTCGTCCTGTTCGGGTGGGCGTACGCCTACTTCACGTCACAGGCGGGTGTCAGGCTCATCACTGATGTTGAACGGTACAAGCCGCCGGGATAATGTTGTGGCGACACTTTCTTCTTTCGCGAGGCTGAGTCGATGGGGAACAACGCCGAAGTAGTCGAGCCCGGGCCTTCGAAAGCGGGGCTGTGGGAGGACTTCGTCGACATATTCTACGCTCCTTCGTCGGTGTTCGCGCGGCGGGCGGATGGGAAATTCGGTCTGGCGCTGCTGTTCCTCATCGTCGCCACCGTCATCCTGGTCTTTCTCACCAAGAACGCGATGCAGCCCATCATGGACGCGGAATTCGTGAGACAGGGCGCTGCCGCGATGCGAAAGAATCCGAACATCACTCAGGACCAGCTCGCGTCGAGTCGCAATTTCTTCGAAATGGTCGCTCCTTTCTTTTTCGGGATCGGGCTGACCATAAGTGTGTTTGGCACCGGCCTCGTTCTGTGGCTGGTGAGCAAGCTGTTCGACGCCAAAACTTCGGTCGCCGCCGCGATCATGATCGCCACTTACTCCGAGGTGCCACGCATCGTTCAGATACTTGTCAACGCGGCGCAGGCGCTGTTCATGAGCCCGGAGAGGCTCAACGCCATCAACAGCGTCGGATTCAATCCGGCGCGGTTCATGGATCCGGATCACGCATCAGCCGTGGCGATAGCGCTGGCGAGCAGATTCGACCTATTCGTGATATGGATCACGGTGTTGCTGGCGATCGGGATCTACGTGGTGGGAAAGGTGACCAAGCAGCAGGCAGCCATCATCGCGGTGATCGTCTGGGTGCTTGGTGCGCTGCCGGGCGTGCTCAGCGCACTCAGGAATGCGTAGCGCGGCGCGGCGATAATGGACGCATCCAGAGAGGAGGAGATCGTTGCTCGTCTCTCGCGGATCGAAAATGCGGTCGCGGCGCTTCAACGATCGGTTGACGAGCTAATCAGTCAACGGCGCGGCGCGTCGGCACCCGGGCCGGCGGCAACATCATACGCTCCGCCGCCTCCCCCTCCTTCTCGCGCCTACAGCTCGCGGACGTCTGACACCGCGGGGCGTGATGCGCCGCCCCCGCGGGCAACCGAGAGCGATGATTTCGGGGCGATATCAGCGTGGCTTTCGTCGCGCAGTCCCGAATGGTGGCTGAGTCGCCTCGGCGTCGGATTCGTCGTCATCGCGATTCTCTTTCTTTACAGCTACGGTGTCGACCAGGGCTGGATCACACCGCTGGTGCGCGTGTTGCTAGGGGCGATTGTCGGCACGGCGCTGTTCTGGGGTGCGACCCGAACGCCCGACGACACCAAAACCCGAGCTGGATTCGGGATGCGAGCGATTTTCTATGGAGGGGCGCTCGCGACGTGGTACGTCACCGCCTACGCCGCATCGGTGTGGTATGGTCTGATCTCTATCACCGCGGCGAGGCTGCTCTACCTGATACTGGCGCTGGTGTCGAGCTGGATCGCGCTCCAGGAGCGGAGAGAGATCTTCGCCTTCATCGCCGTGGCGACCGGTTTTGCGTCGTCGGCGCCATCGGCCTCTTCATCTATCTCATACGCGGCTGGCAGACGACGATCTGGACGACGTTCCTTGCGTTCTGGATGATCCTCAGCGAGACGCTTTCGACTAGCGGTACCGTTCCATCGGCCCGAGGATCGATTTCTCTGTCTGTGCTGCTGGTTCTCGCAGGTGTCGCTTTCACCAGAGCTGCATCACTGCGGCGACAGTTGCTGGCGATCGGCTCTCCCCGGTACACTGCGGCGCCTGGCGGCGAGATAACCGATCGCGCGATGGAAGCGATGGATGCTTTCTCAAAAATCCTCGGCGGAGCAAAGAGCTCCGCCGACAGTCTCGTACTCTGGGTGATGACGCTACTCAGTCCGATCATCGCGGTAAGTCTTCTTGCCGGAATCTGGACGAGCATACCGACGGAAGTGTCGGGTCTGATCTTGTTCGGGCTCGGATCGGCAGCGCTGTCATTCGGGATGAGCAAGTTCACCGATCGGGAATTTCGACAGGTCGTATTCACTGCAGCGGCACTGTGGACGCTGCTCGGCATCATCAAGATCGCACCGGATCCGGAGCGACTGGCGCTCTCGGCGGTGCACGCGGCGCTGGTGCTCGCTTACGTGCGCAACGCGCTGATCGGCCCGCGGGCGATTGCGAAGGTGACGATCGTAGTCGTCCTGGCAGCGCTGGTTGGATCCGAGTTCGGATCCGTACGCGTGGGGTTGTTACGTTGGCGATGGGTCGCGTCCGATCTGGTGACGATCGCAGCCAGTGCGCTGATCAGCCAGAAATTGGTGGCCGATCGAGCGGAGCGGATTCAGGGCGTGGTGCTGATCGTACTGACGTATCTGACATCGCTCGTCGTGATTTTCGCAGTGTTGCAGCCGATCTGGGCGCCGCTCGTCACGACGACTTACGCGCTACTCGGAGCAGGGCTGCTGATTATGAGCAGGAGACGGGGTGGCGAACGCCTGCTGCTGCAACTGGGTGGAGTGACGATGGTGATCGTCGTAGCGCGTCTGCTGCTCGTCGACCTGGCGAGCGTCGAGACGATTTGGCGGGTGTTTCTGTTCCTACTTATCGGGGGAGTGTTTCTTTACGCAGGTTACAAACTGCAACCTTCGCGGTCGTGATTCGCGGTTAGTGAGTAGCCCGCACTGATCGCTTAGCTGGCGACGCGCAGCTCCGCTTTCCTTCCATCGTCGATCCCGTAGCCAAGTGCGATCGTACCCAGTACGAGCAGTGCGGAAGTGAACAGCGGAATGGTATGTCCGTAGTGGTCGTAGGAGAATCCGGCCCACAGCGGAATCAGCACGCGACCCAATCCGCCGAAAGTCTGCTGCACACCCATGTACAGTCCGCGCTCGCGGCTGGAGATCACGCGCGAGAGCATCGACGTCACGCACGGGAACGTGAACGCGGTGCCCAGCGGAATCAGCGCGACGGAGATGGCTAGGCTAACCCATCCGTGCGCGATGGGTAGTGTCGCCAGACCGGTTGCCAGCAGAGTGAGTCCGATCCGCGAGAGATACGCCTCCCCGTAGCGATCAACCATGCGACCCAGAATTCCGGCGCGAGTAATAACTGAGATCGCGCCGACGTAGGTGTAGAAGATCCAGATATTGTCCTTGCTCACACCGAACCGATCGGCGAGGAACAGAGCGAGGATCGCCATCAATCCTGAGAAGGCTCCCATCGCAATCGCGTACACCCAGATCAGGCGCGGCGCTGCTTCGCCAGGGTGTGTCAGGACGTGCGCGATCACGGTGCGTGACGCGCGCGGGTTTTTCTCGTGCGCCTCGGTCATGTCGCGCGATTCGCGCAGAAATTTCCAGGCGAAGAAGATGTTGATGAAACAGAGCGACGCGGCGGCGAGCCCGGGGCCGCGGGAGCCGAGTCGCAACGCCGCCGATCCGATCGCCGGGCCGATTGCCACGCCGACATTGGTTGCCGCGGAAAGCCAGCCGAGCGCCTTGGCGCGATTGGCGGGCTCAACTGAATCGGCAACGTACGCCTGGATGACGCCGACCGTCCCACCTCCGGCGCCTTGCACCAGTCGGGAAATCAGCAGCAGCCAAATCGAGTTGGCAAAGGCGAACACGACATAGGCAATTCCGGCGGCAGTTAACCCGACGAGCAACGCCGGCCGGCGTCCGTACCGGTCCGAGAATCGTCCCCACCACGGTGCGCTGAGCAGCTGCGCTGCTGTGAACGCGCCCATCAGAATCGCAACGATGAGCGCGCCACCGCCCATCTCGCGCGCATAGAATGGCATCAGTGGGATGATCATCAGCAATCCCACCATGTCCACGAAGTTCGTGACGATCAGCACCGCCAACTTGGCGTTGGCCGCTCGCGATATATGCCCCCGAATCGCCGACGGCATCAGCCCTGTGCTCTACCCAACGCGGCAGGAGGAACTGCTCGGCCGACGACACCGGCGAGCGCGATGATGGTGAGAGCGTAGGGAATCATCTCGATGAATTGCGACGGAATCGCGTGACTGCCCTGCAGCTGAATCTGTAGAGTCTCCGCAGCCGCGAAGAGGAGACAGGCTGCGGCTGCACGTAGTGGATCCCATCTTCCGAAGATAACCGCTGAGATGGCGATGAAGCCGCGACCGGCCGTCATTTGGTCAGTGAACTGGTGCTGATCCAGCGCCAGATAAACGCCTCCCATCGCCGCCAGAATTCCGGAGATCGCCACCGCCACGTACCGCACGCGCGTCACGCTCACTCCCACACTCTCGGCGGCGTCGGGATGCTCACCCGCGGCGCGGACCCGCAATCCGAACGGAGTCTTGTAGATGACGAACGCGACGATCGGTGCGATCAGGACTCCAATCCACAGCAGCGGATTGTCGAATCCGGCAGCGTGGATGTTGCCGCCAAAGCCGGCGACGCGCGGCGAATTCGACGAGCTGGCAAAGAACAGTTTCAGAAAGAACCTCGTGACACCGATTGCCAGCAAGTTGATGGCGACGCCGACGACGACCTGGTCAGCCCGATAGCGTATGGTCGCCACTGCGTGAATCATCGAGAAGATCAGACCGCCAGTGATCCCGCAGAGAACTCCAATCCACGGACTACCCGAGTAGTTGGTACCCAACACGGCGGCAAAAGCGCCGCTGAGCATGAAGCCTTCGAGAGTCAGACTCACGATTCCCGAGCGCTCCGCTACCACTCCGCCGCTGGCCGCGAACAAATACGGCACGGCGATACGAATCATCTGCGTCAGGAATGAGATCGGATTCACGCGTCGCTCCGTCGGCGCGCGCTGCGCAGCACCCGCGTGACTTCGGGCACCGACATCGCCACTGCGATGATCACGACGCCTTGGAGCACGTCCATCATCTGCTTCGGTACGAAGGCATGAATCGCCAGCCCACCCTGTGACAGTGTGGCGAAGAAAAACGCAGCGAGGAGAACGCCGAATGGATGATTCCGTCCGACGAGGGCAACGGCGATGCCGAGGAATCCGGCGCCGCTGGCAAATCCATCTTCGTAGTAGTGCTTGTAACCGAGGACGTAGTTGATGCCGCCCATCCCGGCGATCACGCCCGAGAACGTGAGCGCGCGCAACCAGACGCGGCCGACGCTGATTCCGCCGTACTCGGCCGCGTCAGGCTGGAGACCGACGGCGCGCAGATCGTAGCCGCCGCGAGCGCGGAAGAGATAAAACCAGACCGCCACCGCCACGAGAATCGCCACGATGAGTGCGAGATTGGCGGCGGAGCCGTGGAATGTCGGATTGATGTCAGAGAGGCGAGGCAGCACTCCGGCGTGGATCTCTGGAGTGTGCAGCGTTTCGGGAACATGCAGATGGCCGGCGATGAACCAGTTGAGGAGCGCCAGCACGATGAAGTTGAGCATGATCGTGACGATCACTTCGTGGGCGCCGAATCTGGTTTTGAGATAGGCGGGGACCGCTCCGACGACTCCGCCGGCGAATCCGGCAGCGATCATGCAAAGTGGCAGCGCCAGAATCAGCGGCGTACCCACCGGAAGGGCGAGTCCAGTCAGCGCGGCGGCAAATCCACCCGCGGCGAGCTGACTCTCCCCACCGATGTTGAACAGTCCGGCGCGCAAACCAAACGAAACGGCCAGACCGGTGAAGGCGAGAGTGGTCGCCTTGTAGAGAACCTGTCCGAAGCCATACGCATTTCCCCAGGTTCCTTCGAGAAGGAGCCGATAAACCGCCGCCGGTGATTGGCCGTAGCTCAGAATGAGGAGATCGCCACAAATCAGCGCCACCAGCAGCGCAACGAGCGGCGGGATGAGCGCTTCTTCGGCGTGCTCGCGCCAAGCGGGGGGCGCCGAACTGAATTTCTGACCTCGTATCGGCGCCGAGGATGCTGTCACGCGGCGTTGCCTTTCTTGGTGCCGATCATGTACTCGCCGAGTATCTCTTCGGTTGCTTCTGCTGTTGGCATGACCACAGCGAACTTGCCGCGGTACATCACCGCAATTCTGTCGGAGAGTGCGAGGACTTCATTGAGCTCGGCGCTGACGAGGAGGATTGCTTTCCCCTCTGCTCGTGCGGCGAGGAGCTGCTGGTGGATGAACTCGATCGCACCGACATCGACGAGCGACGACGACCTTTTGCTGATTTCCACCCGATAGTGTGCGAGCCGCGAGCAAAGGGTTGGGCGGCCTGATGTCGAAGGTGGAGATTTCCTCCATTGCGTGCTCCATCACCCGGCTGCGGTCGATGATGCCGTTCTCCGAGAAATGCTTTTGCAGGCCGAGGATGAGATTGTCACCGACGGTGTACTCCATGATCAATCCGCGGCGATGTCTGTCTTCGGGGATGTGCGAGAGGCCGGCGTCATGTCGATTGGCGACACTGCGGCGCGTAATCTCGACACCGTCGATGGAAATCTGTCCCTTTGCTACGGCCCTTAGACCGGCGATTGTCTCGATCAATTCGGTCTGGCCGTTTCCTTCGACGCCGGCGATGCCGAGTATCTCCCCCGGCTTCACGTTGAAGCTGACGTCATCGACTACCCGGATACCACGCGAGCCAGTGACGCTGAGATTCTGAATAGACAATCCCTTTCCGGCATCTGCCCGTACTGCGCGTGTGAGTGGCTGGACTCGCTTGCCCGCCGACAGCGACACTTCACGGCCCACCATAAGTCGTGCGATTTCGGCCGGATTCGTTTCGGCGGTTTTGAGGCGAGCGACGGTTTGACCAGCGCGCATCACCGTGATCGTGTCGGAGAGATCGACGACTTCGTCGAGGCGATGGGTTATCAGAACGATGGTGTCGCCGTTGTCGCGAAGGCGTCGCAATACCGTCCACAGCTCACGGACCTCGGGCGGCGAGAGCACTGCCGTCGGCTCGTCGAGAACGAGAATCCGCGCGCCGCGGAAGAGGACCTTCAGAATCTCGACGCGCTGCGCCTCACCCACCGACAAATCGGAGATGAGTCGCTCCGGCTCAATGACGAGACCGGTTTCGCTCGAAAGCTTGCGGACATCCTGGGCCGCCTGATCGTAATCGAGAACGATTCCGCGCGCTTTGGGCTCGCAGCCAAGCACCAGGTTTTCGGCCACGCTGAGTGTCGGCACCAGCATGAAGTGTTGGTGGACGATACCGATTCCAGCAGCGATGGCGTCGTTCGTCGACCAGCCGGTTACATCGCGGCCATTGACCTCGACCTTGCCGGCATCGGGTTTCATGAGACCGCCGAGAGGCGCTCCTATTGGCTCGGATGGGACCGAAAGATTTGTCGATTCCATCCATGCGGATGGAGGGAAGCGGGAAGCGGGAAGCGGGAAGCGGGAACTGCGAAGCGGAGGATAAGTCGACATCCTCGGCTTCGGGACGCCCCGCTTCCCGGTTCCCGCTTTCCCCTTCCCGTTCCCTCATCTCGTGCTGGGCACCTTGATGCGTCCAGCAATGATCTCCTGCTTCAGCTCTTCGACCCTGGCGCGCGCGCTGTCGGGAATGAGCGCGCGATTGCGGTTGTCGTAGATGTAACCAACGCCGCCCTCCTTCAACCCGAACGAATAGATCCCGCCCTTGAAGGTGTGATTCTGCACCCGCTGAATCACGTCGAACGTCGCGGTGTTCACGCCTTTCACCATCGACGTCAGCACGTGTCCGGGCGCTTCATCGTTCTGGTCGGAGTCGACACCGATCGCCAGCTTGTTCGTGGCGCGTGCAGCCTCGAATACGCCCTGGCCGGTCGAACCCGCGGCGTGAAAGATCACTTCAACGCCCTGGTTGTATT
>QHUA01000133.1:12417-12983 GCA_003221805.1 Gemmatimonadota bacterium | reverse complement strand
TGGTTCAAGGAGATCGGCTTTCGCACTGTCTTCACGACCTCGCTGATCTGGCGAGTCGGTCTCTTTTTTCTCGGTGTGGCATTCGCCTTCGCCTATTTCTATGGCAACGTGAGATTGGCGCGCGGAGCGGGAACCGGCTTCCCGGTGCTGTACGTCAACCGCGGCGACGGCGTGAACGTCGACATCTCGAGAACCATCACCCGTCTTTTTTTCCCGGCGGCACTGCTCCTCTCCTTTCTGACGGGAATTTCGCTGTCGGCCTGGTGGCTGACACTCCTCAAAGGGATGAACGGTGTGCCGCTCGGTAGCACCGACCCGCTTTTCAACCGCGACATTTCTTTCTACCTGTTCCGTTTGCCAGTAATCGCCGGCGTGCTGAGCACGTTGATCACGCTGACGTTCTTGTCGCTGATCGCCACGACGGCGATGTATTGGCTCCGCAGCGACATCACCCTGCCGCCTCGTCGAGCAGCGGCGAAACCGCGAGCAGCCAGACATCTGGGTGGATTGCTCGCGTTCTGGTTCGTGCTGCTGGCGGTGCGTCACTGGATCGTCGGCGCGGCGCA
>QHUA01000133.1:11736-12409 GCA_003221805.1 Gemmatimonadota bacterium | reverse complement strand
GTGCACGTCGCTCTCCCCGGTCTTTACATCACGGCGATCGCTGCGCTGGTTGCGGCGGCCTGGATCATCTTCGGCGTCGTGCGCGACAAGCTGGTTTGGTCAGCCGTCTCTGCAGCCGTCCTTTACGTCATAGTGAGTGTGACTGCACGCGGACTTGTCCCGGCAGCATTTCAGCGCCTCGTCGTCTCGCCAAACGAGCTGGCGCGCGAGACCCCGTACTTGCGCTACCACATCGATGCCACTCGCCGGGCGTGGGGACTCGACAAGGTCGTCGGACGCGACTTGTCGGGGGAAGTCCAGCTGTCGATCGCGGACATCAAAGCGAATAGCGCCACCGTCGACAACGTCCGCCTGTGGGAGCGCGATCTCCTGATGCAGACCTTCAAGCAGCTCCAGGAAATTCGCACCTACTACGACTTCGTGTCCGTCGATGACGACCGGTACACGATCGACGGACGGTACCGTCAGGTTCACCTTGCCGCGCGCGAGCTGAACGTGGCGTCTCTGCCAACGAGGACTTTCATCAACGAAAGGCTCACCTTCACTCACGGCATGGGCGTCACGATGGCGCCGGTCAACCAGGTCACGAGCGAAGGACTGCCGGTTTTGTTCGTGAAGGATCTTCCGCCGGTGTCGACGATCTCCATCAAGCTGACGCGGCCTCAGATCTATT
>QHUA01000133.1:0-11728 GCA_003221805.1 Gemmatimonadota bacterium | reverse complement strand
TGTTCGTGGGGACGCGGCAGCAGGAGTTCGACTATCCCGCCGGCGACCAGAACATCTACTCGAACTACACGGGTCGCGGAGGAGTTCCCATTGGCTCCTTCGTGCGGAAGCTCCTCTACGCGTTCCAGTTCGGCTCGCTGAAGATTCTGCTCTCTGACGACATTCGGGAAAAAGCAAGAGTTTTGTATCGCCGCAACATTATGGACCGCGCGACGACCGCGATGCCGTTCCTCGATTTCGATGCAGATCCATACCTGATCGTGACTGATGCCGGTCAACTGAAGTGGATTCTCGATGCTTACACATCGAGCGACGCTTACCCGTACGCCGCACGGAGGGCAGACGGAACCAACTACATGAGGAATAGCGTCAAGGTCGTGATCGACGCCTATGATGGCGACATCGACGCGTACATTGCCGATCCTGCGGATCCAGTCGTGCAGACCTACGCCAGAATTTTTGGGGGCATCTTCAAGCCAATCAGCGCCATGCCGGCCGACGTCCGGCGGCACGTTCGTTATCCGGGCGATCTGTTCAGGATTCAAACGTCGTTGCACGCGTTGTATCACATGACGCAACCGGATGCCTTTTACCACCGGGAAGATCAGTGGCAGATTCCCGGCGCCGTCACCAACTCCACCAACGAAAATCCGTTCATGCGTCACATCGTGATGCGACTGCCGGGTGAGAAAAATCCGGAGTTCATCTTCATGACGCCCTTTACGCCACGTGGAAAGGACAACCTCGCCGCGTGGATGGTTGCGCGCATGGACGGCGACAACTACGGCAAGCTTTCCGTCTACAGCTTCCCCAAGCAGAGTCTCGTCTACGGGCCGCGCCAGATTGCCAATCGCATCAATCAGGACACCGACATCTCACGTCAGCTGACACTCTGGGATCAGCGCGGATCGCAGGTAATTCGTGGAGAGCTGCTAGTCATTCCGATCGAGGAGTCGTTGATCTACGTGCAGCCCATCTATCTGCGCGCCGAGGGCGGCAACATTCCCGAGTTGAAGCGGGTCGTGGTTGCGCACGAGAACCGCGTGGTGATGGGCGAGACGCTGGAAGAAGGGCTCAACGCTCTCTTCGGCGCCGGTGCCGCAGCTCAAACCAGAACCGCTGTCCAGGATTCGGTGAGCGCGCTCGCTACGCAGGAGCCGCCGGTGGTCGGCGGAGGAATTGCACCAGCGCCGCCTGCGTCAGCGCCCTCAGGCGCCGTCAGCGATCTGCTTCGCCAGGCGCAGACGCATTACGACCGGGCGATCGCCGCCCAAAGAGCGGGGAACTGGGCGGATTACGGTCGTGAAATTGACTTGCTCGGCGCTACGCTCCGTGCTCTCCGCGCGGGAAAGCAGTAGCGGAATCCGATGTCCTCCGAGCAGGAATCTTACGTCGCGCGCTTGAGGAATTCCTGGACGGCTTTGCGGTAACTCCGCCCGGTCGTGATGCGCTTCCCGTTGCGCAAGATCAATAACTGGTCGCCCTGGTCGAACGGCTGCGCTTCGCGGACCTGCGCCGTGTTGACGATCGTCGAGCGGTGAACGCGCAGGAATCGGTTATGGGGAAGTCTCGCCTCCAGCCTAGGTCATCTCGCGCCTGTATCCAGTAGATCTCGTCGGGATCGAGGAACAGGATCTTGCCGTTGACCTTGACGCCGATCCGATTCTTGGGCGCATCGAGCTGACCTACGTACTTTAGGAGAGCGCTCAGCTGCGTCGAGACGCTCGGCGCTGGGGACTCCTTCAGCCGCTTCTTGGCGCGATCGAGGGTCTGGTGAAAACGGACGTGATCGACGGGCTTGAGCAGGTAGTCGAATGCGCCGAACTCGAATGCGGAGACCGCATAGTCGTCGAAGGCGGTGACGAAAATCACGGGCGGCATTTTGTCGGTGCCAACCTCCGTGATCACATCGAAGCCATCGAGCTCCGGCATCTGGACGTCGAGGAACACGAGATCGGGTTGGTGGGCGCGGATCGCGGCGACGGCTTCCAAACCGTTCTGGCATTCGCCGACCACTTCGACATCTGGCACCCGCGCCAACAACGAGCAAAGCCGCTGACGCGCCAGCGCTTCGTCATCTATGACTAAAACACGCATCGGTTGCTCGATCATGAGTGCACCGCCGTGACGAGATTACCGTTCAACTGAGCTCCATGTGGTGGGGGTGAGAGGCGGCCGAGCTTGAAGGGAATCGTGATGCGAACCGCGTACCCCCCTTCGTCGCGCGGCCCACTCTCGAACTCGTGATTCTCACCATAAAGGTGGATGAGTCGCGTCGTCGTGTTGGTGAGGCCGAGGCCTGTTCCGCGCGAGCGCACACGTGATCTCCGCGCGCGCACACCGACGCCGTCGTCGAGAATTGTGATCGACAGATTGTCGCCGACGCGTCTCGCCGTGACCTGGACATAGCCAGCGCCCGCACGCGGACTAACTCCGTGGCGGATGGCATTCTCGACCAGCGGCTGCAGGAGCAAGCTCGGGACGAGCGCGCCGCGCACGCCGTCTTCGATGTTGCAGCTCACTGTCAGGCGGTCCTGGAAGCGGACGCGCTGGATCGCCACGTAGCGATCGAGCAGGCCGAGCTCGCGCTCGAGCGGTACCTCCTGCTCGCTCGACGTCGACAGCACGAGACGCAGGAAGTCGCTCAGCTCGGAGACCATCCGCTCGGCGGCCGGCGGATCGGTGGCAATGAGCGCCATTGCGCTGTTGAGGGCGTTGAAAAGGAAATGCGGATTGAGCTGCAGCTTGAGAGTGTCGAGCTCTGACTGAACCAGTCGCGTCACTACCCGCTGCCGCTCCGCGGACTCCTTGCTTGCTTCGCGCACCAGGTGCTCGACCCAGTGAGTCGCGTATGTCGAAACGATGCCGAAGACGCCGAGCAGGATCAGCTTCGCCGCCTCGTCAAGAGGTGTCACTCTCGCAGTCAGGACAGCATCGATCGGATTGATCACCAGCGGAACCCGCTGGGTGGACCACAGCCAGACGAGGAGAATCGAGTACTCGAGAACCGCCAACACGGAGATTAGCGCCGCCTTGCGCACCGAGGACGCGACCGGCCGTCCGGCCAGCACGACGAAGTACATCAGAAAGATCGGCGAGCGCAGTGCGAGCACACCCGATTGCGCCACCGCGTAGCCACCGATGATTGCGGTCACGGCCGTCACATCGACGATCGGGTTCACCGCTGATAGCCAGCCGGGAAGCTCCGGACGACGGTACCAGATCAGGTATTGTCCGACCGTCCACAGTAGTGTCGGGGCGAGTACCAAAACGTTGGCGATGTTAAGGGCCGGCGACAGGTGGGGCGCGTACATCAGTGCGGCCGCAGTGAGCAGGAAAACCACTGCCGCACGCAGGCCGTTCAGAATTCGTTCCGCGCGCTCGCGTCTAAGACGCAGGCTCTGGGGTGGCGCGAACGATGAGGTCGCGAATAACTGCATCAATTGAATTTGCTCTCTGCGAGTTGGCTGGGGTAGCAGGCCGACGAGGTACCTGCTACCCCCGACGCCGGCTTAATCGTGCCCGCCGTCGTCGTTGCCGTCGCTGTTCGTGTTAAGCTGTGTTGAAGGTATGCCGTCCCGATTGTCATACGAGTCGCGCGCACGCGGAGGAACCCGCAAGTGGGGTGAGCGACTTATTGCAGGCGGTGGAGGACGTTCTCGGTTGTCCTGAATCGAGTAAAATCACGTCCTCTTTTCCGGACAGCGGAGTCGCTGTTGCGTGATTATCCGCTCGTCAGTCGTCTCACGACGGGCGCAACTGAAAAAGCGGCTCGGCACGCTTTCGGCACTATCTGTTGGCGATGCAAGGCCAGAACATCGGCGAATCATCAACTAATACAACGTACAGCAATTGCATACAATTTTGCGGTTGGGCCGCGAGCGTTCAGCGGCTCCTCCCTCAACCAGTAACGCGCGAGGTCGATTGCTCATGAGCTGCCTGCACGGACAACGGAATCTTCAATCCGTTGAACAATGCGGCCGGGACATACACGCTCACTGTGTACGCCGGTAAGACTCTGCCGGCAACGTACACCATTCAGCCGAACGATCCCAATTATCCGAATTATCCCAACGGCGCGACCTACGTGATTACTGATGGTACGTTCGTCCTCAGGAACGACGGCTCTTTCACCGAGACCAACAACTACGTCATCACTCCGAATGGGGGCAGTGGTCAGGGCGGCACGGTTTTGTTCACCGGGACGTGGACGCTTAACGCCACTGACTTGACGCTGTACAAGCCGGCCCAGAACGGCTTTCCCGCGCTGACCGACACAGGCACCGTAACCGAGGATGCGAACGGCAGACTCACGATCAACTATACCGAGGACAACGGGAACGGCGGCTTCGATTCCTTCGAGTACAAGCGGTAAGCCTGGCGACAGCTTCGCAGCCGCCCAAAAGAAGAGCGCTCTCGTCGGAGCGCTCTTTTTTTGTTATGCTTTGGCTACTGGAACCCTGTCCCACGCCGCACCGTAAGGCTAAAAAACTCTTTCGAGGACGGACACATGGGGATACTCGCCTGGATCGTGGTTGGTCTCGTCGCCGGAGTCCTTGCTTCGCTGGTGATGGGCGGCACCGGATACGGGATCATCGGTGACATTGTCATCGGCATCGTCGGTGCGTTCATCGGAGGGTGGCTCTTCAGCGCGCTGGGAATCTCGTCACCGTTTGGCGGCATGGGGGGGACGATCTTCGTTGCCTTCATCGGCGCAGTCGTTCTACTCTTCATCCTGCGCCTCATCAGAGGCTCGACGCGACGAATCTAGTTAAGTTGCGTCAACGGCCTTGCTCGGCCTCGTCGAGCACATTCGCGGAACGGTGATCGAAGAGTTGAACATTGAAATCTGATCTTGGGCACGGCTCGCGCCAGGAAGGCTCTCTTCCCGTAGCGGCAGGACTTGCTCCCGAGATCGAAAGCACAGAAAACGAAGCGGCCTCGCCCGAAGGTGGGGACATCCGAGCACCTCGCGATTATGAGGTGCTCGGGGGTCGCACCGTATTCATTTCCGGGCTCTCGATACTGATCGGCGGTGTGGCGGCGCTCGTCGCCCAGTTTTTCGTCCGCCTGCGATTCGCGGTCACGGCATCCCGGATGTGATGCAGACGTTCGGCTATTCGGGGACGACCCTTATCAAGAAACTGGGCATAAAGCCCGACTCGCGGATCTCCTTCGTTGCTGCCCCGAAGAATTTGCCCGCGTTGCTCGGTTCGCTACCGAAAACGGCAGTCGTCACTAGCAAGGGCGTGCTCGATTTCGCTATCCTCTTCGTGAAGAGCCGATCAGCGCTGGCAAAGGATTTCGCCTCGCTACGCGATCGGCTCGAGTCGAACGGAATCTTGTGGGTGGCCTGGCCGAAGCGAACGTCGGGCGTCGACACCGATCTGACGGAAGGAGTAGTGCGCCAGTTCGGACTGGAGTCGGGCCTCGTCGATGTCAAGGTTTGTGCGATAGATGACACATGGTCGGGACTCAAATTCGTGCGGAGACTGAAAGATCGCTGAGATGAAAGCGGTCGACGTACTGCTCGCCGGGCTGGTCGATTACGCCGGACTTTTTCCACCGGCGGGCGAAGACATGAGAGAGGCGCTGCAGAACTACGCGTCGTATCTCGAAACCCCCGACCGCGTCGCGCTCGGCAGATTCATCGTTCCCTTCGCGCGGCTTAAGGAGCTCGAGGAATCGGGCAGGGATTTAATGCCCCGTTCAAAACGCGCCCAGCCCTGGCGTCTGAGCGTCCTTGTGTCGGACGACGTCCGTCCTGAAGGCGAAGAAATCTTGCGATTCAATCGCCAGCACTCGACCGCGAAGAACGGCCGGGTCCTGATCGACGTCGCGGAGCTGAAGGCGAGCGCGCCTGACGAAATCAAGCGCCAGAAGCGCGAGCTTCCGAACGCGTTGACGGCTTATTTCGAGATACCGCTAGCGGGCGATGTGACGCCGCTGGTCAAGACCATCGGCAGCGTAGATGCGCGCGCGAAGATGCGTACCGGCGGTGTGACGCGGGCGGCATTTCCACCACCGCAGGAGATCGTCGATTTCATCCTGGCGTGTCAGCGACAGGGCGTGCCGTTCAAGGCGACAGCGGGACTCCATCACCCAGTGCGGGGCGAGCACCGACTGACGTACGAGCCGGATAGTCCGAAAGGCTACATGTACGGATTCCTGAACGTCTTCCTTGCCGCCGCTTTCCTTTACGATGGCGAGACCGAAGACACTGGGTTGGCCGTCCTGGAGGAGACCGACGCCACGGCGTTCGTGTTCGATGATTCTGCGGTCGGCTGGCGAGACAAGCGTCTAAGCTCTGATCAACTGGCGCGTTCCCGTGCAGAATTTGCGATTGCGTTCGGCTCGTGTTCATTTCGTGATCCGGTAGACGAGCTCGCCCATCTCACCCGTCAAGCGAGAGCAATCAACAAGTGAACGAGACGCACGACCCCTCCCTGACTTCGTGGATCGAATCCGCAAACTCCGCCGACACTGACTTCCCAATCCAAAACCTTCCCTTCGGAGTTTTCTCACGAAAGGGTGATGCGGAGCGGCGTGTCGGCGTAGCGATCGGGGACCAAATCGTCGACATCGGAGAATCGCTCAGCGCGAATCTGTGGACGGGCAAGGCGCGCGACGTGGCACGATGGTGCGATCGTCCGAATCTCAATGAGCTGATGGAGGCGCCGAGAGATTCGCTGTCGGAGTTTCGAGCGCGTTTGAGCGAGCTGCTGTCCGGAACTCCGGGCGACACCAGCGTCATCAATCCGCTCCCGCCCGGGGCGCTCGTTCCGATGTCCGAGGCCGAGATGTTTGTACCGGCGCAGATCGGCGACTACACCGACTTCTATGCGTCGATCTATCACGCCACGAATGTCGGCAAGATCTTTCGTCCGGATAATCCGCTTTTCCCGAACTACAAGCACGTCCCCATCGCGTATCACGGACGCGCGTCGTCGATTGTTATCAGCGGCACTGATGTCACGAGGCCAAAAGGGCAGAGCGTGGCCAGCGGTTCGACCACACCAGCCTTCGGGCCGACACAAATGCTCGATTACGAAGCCGAAGTTGGCTTTTACGTTGGTCGTGGGACGAAACTGGGAGAGACGGTGCCACTCGAGGATGCCGAAGAGCATCTCTTCGGAATTTGTCTCGTCAACGACTGGTCGGCGCGTGACATCCAGTCGTGGGAGTATCAACCACTCGGTCCATTTCTCTCCAAGAACTTTGCGACGACGGTCTCCCCATGGGTTGTCACCTGGGAAGCGCTGGAGCCTTATCGCGCGCCGGCCTTTTTTCGTCCGCCCAGCGATCCGCAACCCCTGCCGCATCTGTCATCGGACAAGAATCGAAACGAGGGAGGGCTGGACCTGAACATCGAGGTCTACATCCGGTCGATGCTCATGCGTGAGGGGCGACTCCGTCCATTCCGCCTGAGCGCCGCTTCGCTGGCGGACATGTACTGGACGCCCGCGCAAATGCTCACCCACCACGCCAGCAACGGCTGCAACCTCCTGCCGGGCGACCTCTTCGCCAGCGGCACTGTTTCCGGGCCCGAGTCGGGCTCTCAGGGATGCCTGCTCGAGCTCACGCGGCGCGGAGCAAATCCGATCGTTTTGCCGACGGGGGAAGAACGCAAATTTCTGCACGACGGCGATGAGATCATCATGCGCGCCTACCTCCAGCGCGAAGGCGCCGCCCGCATCGGCCTTGGTGAGTGCTCTGGCCTCATAGTCGCATCTTCGAAGCGGTAACTCCAGGTAATCCCCGATGTCGATTTCCAAAAACGGGCGAGAGCCCCTGTACGTCGTGGGCGGTTCATCGATCCACGGGCGCGGCGTGTTCGCAACGCGTTACATCCGGAAGGGAACGCAGATCCTGGAATACGAGGGCGAGCGGATCAGCAACAGGGAAGCGGACCGGCGCTACGACGACAGCAGGATGAAGAGCCATCACACCTTTCTCTTCACGCTCGACAAGAATACCGTCATCGACGGCGCGATCTCCGCTGGCGGTGGCGACGCGAGCTACATCAATCACTCGTGCGATCCCAATTGCGAGGCGATCATCACTGGCAGGAAGATCTTCATTCACGCCAGGAAAGGGATCGAGCCCGGTGTCGAGCTCGCCTATGATTATCAGTACGAGCGGACCGGCAAGAACGACGACGAGCTGGAGAAGTTCTATTTGTGCCGCTGTGGCTCGGAGAAATGCCGTGGCACGATCATGAAGCCTGCGCCCACGTCTCGACGCCGCCGGGCGTCGAAAAAGAATCGTAAATGACAGCAAGCTGACGCCGATGATCAGGGCTGGACTTGGACCGTGCGTGAGGATTATGGTCTAGGCGTCCAAAAAACATTCGGAGTAGCTAATGCGTCTGGTTCTACGTGCGCTAGCGCTGACGTTTGCGCTCGCGACTTCGGCGACCGCCCAGAACGCGGTCCCGATGCAAACCAAACCGCTCGACCCTGGCAATCTCAATCGGTCGGTTTCGGCTTGCACGGACTTTTATCAATTCGCCAACGGCGCCTGGATCAAAAGAAATCCGATTCCGGCTGCCTTCTCGCGTTGGGGGAGCTTCGACCAGCTTCAGGAGGGCAACCAGAGCAATCTGTTGACGATCCTCAAGGCCGCCGCCAACGGAAACAGTCAAGCCAACGCCGACATTCGCAAGCTCGGCGTTTTTTATTCCTCGTGCATGGATTCCGTTGGCGCAGAGCAAGCCGGTTTTCAGCCAATCAAGCCCGAGCTGGAGCGCGTCAACTCCATCAGGAGTCGTCGGCAGCTGGAGGCGGAGATTGCGAGGCTTCACTCGCGTGGTGTCCCGCTGCTGTTCGGGTTCGGCGCCCAGCAGGACTTCAAGAACAGCACTTCGATAATCGCCGGGATCAATCAGGGCGGGCTGTCGCTACCGGATCGCGACTACTATCTGAATACCGAGAAGCGGTACGCCGACATCCGCATCCTCGGGGAGACCGCCGCGCAAGCCGGCGCCGACGCGCAGAAGGTCATGAACATCGAGACCGCGCTCGCCAAGCCGGCAATGACGCGCGTGCAGATGCGCGACCCGAATGCGAACTACCATCGGATGACTTCCGCCGAGCTCGCGCAGCTCGCTCCAGGCTTCAATTGGCCGAGCTTCTTCACTGGCGAAGGGCGGCCAGACATTTCGACCATCAATATTCAGAACCCAGAGTTCCTCAAGGCTGTCGACTCGCTGCTGACATCGACATCGCTCGACGACTGGAAGGCATACCTGCGCTGGCACCTTCTCGACGCCGCAGGCCCGAGCCTCAGCTCGGCGTTCGTCAACGAAGATTTTCGTTTCAGCAGCACGCTCAGCGGAGCGAAGGAGATGCTGCCGCGCGACAAGCGCTGCACCCGCGCCACTGACGTTGGATTGAGGGACGCGCTCGGTCAGGCGTATGTGGCAGAGTATTTCAGCCCGCAGGCCAAAGCCCGGGCGCTGGAGATGGTGCGCAATCTGGAATCAGTCTTTCACGACCGGCTGCAGACGCTTGGCTGGATGACCGACACTACGAAGGCCCAGGCGACCGCCAAGCTGGCGGCGTTCACCAACAAGATCGGCTATCCGGACAAGTGGCGCGACTATTCGTCGCTGACGATCAAGCCCGGCCATTTCCTCGACAATCAGATTGCGGTGCGTCAATACGAGCGTCGTCGGACGATGGCGAGGATTGGTAAGCCGGTCGATCGCACCGAGTGGGGAATGACGCCGCCGACGGTCAACGCCTACTACAACCCGTCGATGAACGAGATCGTGTTTCCAGCGGGGATCATGCAGCCGCCATTCTTCGATCCGAACGCCGACGACGCGGTCAACTACGGTGGAATGGGCGCCGTCATCGGCCACGAGATGACGCACGGGTTCGATGACCAGGGTGCGCAGTTCGATCCGCAGGGCAATCTTCGCAATTGGTGGACTGCGTCCGATCTGGCGAAGTTCAAGACGGGAACCGGATTGGTGGCGTCGCAGTTCGACTCGTACACTGTGCTGGACAGCGTCCACGTCAACGGAAAGTTGACGCTGGGCGAGAATCTCGCCGATCTCGGCGGACTCTCGATCAGCTATGCAGCGCTGGAGAAGGCGCTGGCGGAGAAAGGCCGTCCCCCACTCATCGATGGCTTTACGCCCGAGCAACGGTTCTTCCTGGCGTGGGCGCAGATCTGGAGGCAGAACATCACTTCAGAGGCGCAGCGGGTTCGCATCAACACCGATCCACACTCGCCGGGCCAGTGGAGAACAAACGGTCCGCTGTCGAACCTGCCACAGTTTGCTGCTGCATTCGGCTGCAAGTCTGGAGATCCGATGGTGCGTCCCGATTCTGTAAGACCTGTCATCTGGTGATCCGGGTTGCACACGTGAAAGGGGCGCGGGCTCAGCCAGCGCCCCTTTCGTTAAATTGCGTCCATGACCGCGCGCAGCTTTTTCTACAAGGAGACGGATGGGATCCGTGTGACCGTGCGGCCCGTCTACCTGCGCGATCACTCGGAGCCGTCGCAGAGTCACTACGTGTTCGCGTACTTCGTGCGCATCGAGAACGTCGGCACGCTGGCGGCGCAGCTGCTCACGCGTCGCTGGCTGATCCACGACTCCGTCGGTGAGGGAGTGGACACGGAAGTCATCGGCGAGGGCGTCGTGGGTGAGCAGCCCACGATCATGCCGGGCGCGGTTCACGAGTATCAAAGTTTCTGCATCCTGAAGTCGGGAGAAGGGTGGATGGAGGGGCATTATGGCCTGCTTCGCCAGGACGGAACGTCCTTCGAAGCTGCGATCCCGCGCTTCATCCTCAGCGCGAGCGAATCGACGAGCCTCCCATCGTAAGCCGCGCACGACAGTTGCTTTGCATCCGGCCGTGAGCCGCATCTTCGACATCTCGGTGCCGATCCGAACAGGCGGCCTCGTCTACCCGGGCAATCCCGAGATCGACATCACGCTGCAACAAGCAGTCGCCAAAGGTGCGAGCGCCAACGTCTCGACGATCCGGTTCGGCTCGCACACTGGCACCCACGCGGACGCGTCTCGACATTTCTTCGATGACGGCCAACCCGTCGATAGAATCCCGCTGGAGCGGCTCATTGGCCCGGCGCTGCTGGTGAGCTTCGACGACAGCGTTCTGTCGATTGGCGTCAATGAGCTCCGTCCCCGCGCGATCAAAGGTCACAAACGAGTCCTATTCCGCACTCGTAACTCAGCGCTTCTTTCCCAGCCCGATTTCGTCAGCAACTACACGTTCGTCGCTCCGGATGCTGCCCAATATCTTGTCGACAATGGCGTGGAGCTTGTCGGAGTCGATTATCTATCGATTGAGCAGTTCCACTCAGGGCACCACCGCACTCACCGCACGCTGCTCGAGCACGGAGTCGTGATTATCGAAGGGCTCGACCTCTCGGCGCCGCCGGCCGGCGAGTGTCAGCTGATTTGCCTCCCGCTGCGGCTCGAAGGGTGCGACGGCGCGCCGGCGAGGGCGGTTCTCGTCAAGTAATGGATATCAAGCACATTTTTTTCGACATTGGTGGAGTGCTCGGCTCGAACGGCTGGGACCGCGAGCAGAGGCAGAGCGCGGTTGAACGTTTTGGTCTCAATGCCGAAGATTTTCAATGGCGACACGAGGAGGTGATCGGCGAGTGGGAGGAGGGGCGGATCACGCTCGACGAGTACCTCGACATTGCCGTCTTCTACACCGACCGCCATTTCTCGCGTGAGGAATTCGCC